>NZ_JBEXQJ010000063.1:0-28781 GCF_040612515.1 Streptomyces sp. NPDC006372
CGAGCGAACTGCGCGAGCTCACCCGCCCAGGGGGCCAGTACGAGACGTACTACTCGAGCCACCCGGCCGCCAGCTTCGCCGAGGCCGGGCACGGCTCAACCGCGGCTCTGCGGAGGGTGCGGCGGCCATGGCCCGAGCGTGGGCAGCCCCTCCTCCGCGCCGGACGGGGCAGCGGGCACGCGCCCGGCCATCCAGGCGGCCAGGTCACGTACCCGCCCGGTGATCATGCTTTATCGCCGAAAGGCCTGGAAATCGCTTGCTGGGACGCATCGAGTCGGTGATGCTGACGCGATGTTCACCTCCGTCGTGGCGTTCGCCGGTGCTGCCTTCCTGATCGCCATGGCCCCCGGTCCGAGCACGGTCGTGATCCTGCGCCGGTCGGTGGCCGACGGCCGCAGGACCGGCATGGCCGCTGTCCTGGGCAACGAGTGCGGTGTGCTGCTGTGGGGCCTGGCTGCGGCCTTCGGCCTGTCGGCGCTGCTGCTGGCCTCACAGATCGCATACGACGTCATCCGGATCGCCGGTGCCGTGGTGCTCGTGTGGATGGGTGCGCGTGCCCTGTGGCAGGCGCGGCGGCCGGGCGGAGGAGACGCCGGGCCGGCCACAACGGCCTCTGTCTCCCTGCGGCGGGCGTACTGGCAGGGGCTGGTCACCAACGCGGCCAACCCCAAGGCGGGCCTGTTCGCGGTCTCGTTCCTGCCGCAGTTCGTGCCCGAGGGGGCCGCCGTCCTGCCGGCGCTGCTCGCCCTCTCGGTGATCTGGGTCGTGGTGGACCTTGTCTGGTACCTGCCGATGGTGTGGCTGGCAGGGCGGGTCGGGGGTGTGCTGAGGAGGCGGTCCGTGCGGCGTCGGATGGAGCAGGTTTCGGGTGCGGTCCTGGTCGGGCTGGGCGTGCGGCTGGCGGTGGACGCCTGACGGGTGTTCAGGCCCGCGGCATCGCCGACTCCGGCACCACCAGGTCCGCCCGCCGCCGGGTCGTCGCGACCAGCTCGGCGTTGCGCTCGTCCGAGCGTGCCACCCAGGCCATCGCCTCCTCGTGCGTCTTGCCGAACCGCTCGTGGCGGGCCACCAGCCGGCGGACGCGCTCCCGCTCGGGCAGCTCGCAGAACCACACCTCGTCGATGAGGGGGCGGAGGCGGGACCAGGAACCGGTGGTCACGAGCAGGTAGTTGCCCTCGGTGACGACCAGCCGGGCCGTCGGGGGAACCGGGATCGCCCCCGCGATCGGCTGCTCCAGGACGCGTTCGAAGCCGGGCGCGTACACGAGCTCGTCGTGCGGCTCCTCGCGCAGCCGCTGCAGCAGGGCCGCGTACCCGGCCGCGTCGAAGGTGTCGGGCGCGCCCTTGCGGTCCCGGCGGCCCAGCCGCTCCAGTTCGGTGTCCGCGAGGTGGAAGCCGTCCATGGGGACATGCGCCACCCACGGCTCGCCCGTCCCGTTCAGCTCCCGCACCAGGTGCTCGGCGAGCGTCGACTTGCCCGCGCCTGGGCACCCGGCGATGCCGAGGATCGCGCGCCGGCCGTCCCGCGGGAGGGTCCGGGCGCGCTGGACGAGGTCGTCGAAGGTGAGCGGCACACAGCAGAGTGTGTCACCCTGCGCGCAGACCGTCCGGCACAGGGAGGGGGAGAAGAGGGGAGAAGGGAGCCGCACCGTGTCCGACGACGAAGCCCGGATCCGCGCACTGATCACCCACTGGGCCGAAGCCGTCCACCGGGGCGATCTCGACGGCGTCCTCGCCGACCACGCCGAGGACATCGTGATGTACGACGTACCGCCGCCCCACGAGGGCCTCCACGGGCTGGCCGTCTACCGTGCCGCCTGGCCCCCGTTCTTCGAGTGGCAGGCCCAGGGCGGGAGCTTCGAGATCGACACCCTCGACGTCACCGCCGGTACCGACACCGCCTACGCGCACGCCCTGCTGCGCTGCGGCACGCCGGAGGAACTCGCCGAACGCCCCACCCTGCGCCTGCGTCTGACGTTCGGCCTGCGCAAGGAGCGGGGCCGCTGGCTGGTGGCGCACGAACACCACTCGTTCCCGCACGACTGACACACGACTGACTCTCCGCGCCCCTTGAATGTGGCGTGCGCCACTCACTGGACGTCTCCGGTTTGGGAACCGGTCCTGTATGACGCAGCTCGGTCTTCCCGACGACATCCATGCCTGCCTCTTCGACCTCGACGGCGTCGTCACCCGGACGGCCGTCGTGCACGCGGCCGCATGGAAGCAGATGTTCGACGCCTTCCTGCGCGAGCGGGACGGCGAGGACTTCCGGCCGTTCGACGCGGCGAGCGACTACGACGAGTACGTCGACGGCCGCCCGCGCGCCGACGGCGTCCGCACCTTCCTCGCCTCCCGCGGCATCGACCTGCCCGACGGAGACCCCGACGACCCACCGGGCGCGCAGACCGTCCACGGGCTGGGCAACCGCAAGAACGACCTGGTACTGGAGAAGATCCGCACCGAGGGCGTCCAGGCCTACGACGGCACCCTCCGTTATCTGGAGGCGGTCCGGGCCCACGGCCTGAGCACCGCGATCGTCTCCTCCAGCGCCAACTGCCGTGACGTGCTCCGCTCGATCGGCGCCGAGCACTTCTTCGACGTCCGTATCGACGGCGTCGTGGCCGCCGAGCGCAAGCTGCCGGGCAAACCCCACCCCGACACGTTCCTGGCCGCCGCCGAGGACCTCGGCGTCCGGCCGGACGAGGCCGCCGTCTTCGAGGACGCGCTGGCCGGCATGGACGCGGGCCGCGCCGGCCGCTTCGGGTACGTCGTCGGCGTCGACCGCGTCGGACAGACCGACGCGCTGTACGCGCACGGCGCCGACGTCGTGGTGAAGGACCTCGCCGAACTGGGGGACGCGCGGTGATCGCACAGCGGGCCTACACCGTCGAGCCGTGGACCGTGCGCGAGAAGGAGCTCAACCTCGACGTCCTGGCGCAGAGCGAGTCCGTGTTCGCCCTGTCCAACGGGCACATCGGCTGGCGCGGCAACCTCGACGAGGGCGAACCGCACGGCCTGCCCGGCAGCTACCTCAACGGCGTCCACGAACTGCACCCCCTGCCGTACGCCGAGGCCGGCTACGGCTACCCCGAGTCCGGCCAGACGTCCATCAACGTCACCAACGGCAAGGTGCTGCGCCTCCTGGTCGACGACGAGCCGTTCGACCTGCGCTACGGGCGGCTCGTCACTCATGAAAGGACCCTCGACCTGCGGCGGGGCGTGCTGGAACGGGTCTGCGAGTGGACCTCCCCGGCGGGCTCGACCGTCCGGGTGCGCTCCATCCGCCTGGTCTCCCTGACCCAGCGGGCGATCGCCGCCGTGGCGTACGAGGTGGAGCCGGTCGACAGCCGTACCCGTGTGGTCGTCCAGTCGGAACTGGTCGCCAACGAGAGCCTGCCCGAGCCGGACGGCGACCCGCGTGCCGCCAAGGCGCTGAAGTCGCCGCTGGAACCGGAGGAGGACCTCGCCGCGGGCAGCAGGCTGCGCCTGGTCCACCGCACCCGCCGCAGCGGCCTGAGGGTGGCCGTGGCCGCCGACCACGTCGTCGACGGCCCCGAACGGACCACGACGAGCAGCGAGAGCAACGTGGACGTGGCCCGGCTGACCGTCACCTCCGTCCTGGAGCCGGGGGAGCGGCTGCGGGTCGAGAAGCTGGTGGCGCACGGCTGGTCCGCTGTCCGGTCCCGGCCCGCGATGAGCGACCAGGTCGAGGCGGCGCTGGCGGCGGCCGGGCACAGCGGCTGGCAGGGGCTGCTCGCGGACCAGCGGGAGTACCTCGACGACTTCTGGGCACGCGCCGACGTCGAGATCGACGGCGACGAGGAGATCCAGCAGGCCGTCCGCTTCGCCCTCTTCCACGTCCTCCAGGCCGGCGCCCGCGCCGAACAGCGCGCAATACCGGCCAAGGGACTCACCGGCTCCGGTTACGACGGCCACGCCTTCTGGGACACCGAGGCGTTCGTGCTGCCCCTGCTGACCTACACCGCGCCGGGGGCGGCCGCCGAGGCCCTGCGCTGGCGCCTCGACACACTGCCCGCCGCCCGGGAACGCGCGGCCCAGCTCGGCCTGCGCGGCGCCGCCTTCCCCTGGCGCACCATCGAGGGCTCGGAGGGCTCCGCGTACTGGCCGGCCGGCACGGCCGCCTTCCACGTGGGCGCCGACATCGCCGACGCCGTGGTGCGCTACGTGGCGGCCACCGGCGACGAGGAGTTCGAACGCGAGGTCGGCGTGGAACTGCTGGTGGAGACCGCCCGGCTGTGGCGCTCCCTCGGCCACCACGACGACCGGGGCACCTTCCACATCGACGGCGTCACCGGACCGGACGAGTACAGTGCCATCGCCGACGACAACACGTACACCAACCTCATGGCCCGGGCGAACCTCCTGGCCGCCGCAGACGCCTGCAAACGCCACCCCGACGAGGCGGCCCGGCTCGGCGCCGACGAGGAGGAGAGCGCCGCCTGGCGGGACGCCGCCGAGGCCATCCACGTCCCCTACAACGAGGAACTCGGCGTGCACGAACAGCACGCCGGCTTCACCCGCTACCAGCGCTGGGACTTCGCCCGCACCGGGCCGGACCAGTACCCGCTGATGCTCCACTTCCCCTACTTCGACCTGTACCGCAAGCAGGTCATCAAGCAGGCCGACCTGGTGCTGGCGATGTACACCTGCGGCAGCTTCTTCGAGGAGTACTTCGACGAGGAGCAGATCGCCCGCAACTTCGCCTACTACGAGCCGCTGACCGTGCGCGACTCCTCCCTGTCGGCGTGCGTCCAGGCCGTCATGGCGGCCCGGACCGGCCATCTGGACCTGGCCTGCGCCTACACGACCGAGGCAGCGCTGATGGACCTGGGAGACCTGGAGCACAACACCCGCGACGGGCTGCACATCGCCTCGCTGGCCGGCACCTGGATGGCGCTCGTCGCCGGCTTCGGCGGCATGCGGTGCGCCGACGGCGGCCTGCGGTTCGCGCCGCGCCTGCCCGACAGGTACAGCCGGCTGGCGTTCACGGTGGCGTTCCTCGGCCGCCGGCTGCGGGTCGAGCTGACCGGTGGGCAGGCCACCTACACCCTGCGTTCGGGCCCGCCTCTGACGATTCGTCACCACGGCACCGAGCTGACGGTGCACGAGAACGCCCCCGTCTCCCGCCCCGTCCCGCCGCTGCCACAGCGCCCGGCCCCGAGCCAGCCCCCGCACCGCGCCCCGAACGTCCACTGACCCTCGCCGCCCAGTCGGACACTTGGCCGTATTCCGCCCTGCACGTCCCCGCCCACCGGGTTAGCTTGATCGGGATTTCGGATCATCGGGACAACCGGGGTAAGGGGCGGAACATGAGCGACGGCGCGAACGCCATCCTCGTTCGCAGGCGAAGACGCGAACAGGCGGCCGGGCCGGGCGCGAGCCGCACGGCGCGCGGCAACCGGCCGCTCGCCGTGCTCGCCGCCGTCTTCACCCTCGCCCAGCTCGTCCTGGTCCGGCCCGTACTGGGCCTCGGCTGGGACGAGATCGTCTACGTCAGCCAGGTCACCCCCCACACCCCGGCGGCCTTCTTCAGCGCACCGCGCTCCCGGGGCGTGTCCCTGCTCGTGGCGCCCGTGGCGTCCTGGTCGTCGTCCGTCCCTCTGCTGCGCGTCTACCTCGCCCTGCTGTCCGGCCTCGCCCTCTACCTGGCCCTGCGTACCTGGCGCGGTCTGTTCCCGACCCGCGTCCTGGTCGTCGGCGGCGGCTTCTTCGCCTCCCTGTGGGTGACCCTCTTCTACGGTCCGCAGGCCATGCCCAACTACTGGGTCGCGATCGGTGCCCTGATCACGGTGGGCTGCTTCCTGCGGGCCCGGGCGGAACACTCCGCGCGGGCGGCCCTGTGGGGGATCGCGGCAGGTGCCGCGCTCATGGCGTGGATGCGCCCCACCGACGCGGTCTACGTGGCCGCGCCGCTGCTCGTCCTCGCACTGGTACGCCGTCACGGGCGTCTGCTCCTCGCACTCACGGCGGGCCTCGTGGCGGGTGCCGTCGACTGGGTGATCGAGGCCTATGCCGGCCACGGCGGCCTCGGGCAGCGACTGTCGGAGGCCTCCCGCATCCAGGGCGGACTGGGCTGGCAGATCGCCGTCGACGACCAGCTGCGCAGCCTGGGCGGACGGGCGCTGTGCCGGCCGTGCACCGGCTCGATGCCCCACCCCCTCGTCACCGTCTGGTGGTTCGTCCTGCCCGTGCTGGCCGGCCTCGCGCTGGTCGTCGCGGTCCGGGCCCGGCGCCCGTTACGGACCCTCGTTCCACTGGCCTGCGCCGCCAGCGCCGCCCTGCCGTACCTCTTCATGATCGGCTACGCGGCCCCCCGCTTCCTCCAGCCGGCCTACGCGCTGCTCGCCATCCCGGTCGCCGACGCCCTGTGGCACCTGGTCAGGACCCCGCGCGGGACGTGGCGGCCGGTCGCCGCCGCCCTGGTCGCACTCGGTCTGGCCGGGCATCTGGCGGTGCAGCTGGCAGTCCTGCACGGAGCCGTGGCCCGCAACACCGAGAGCCGCCGGGACTGGGACCGTACCGCCGCCGCACTGCATCGTCTCGGCGTCCGGCCGTCCTGCCTGCTCACCGGCCACGAGGCCATCCCGATCGGCTTCTACACCGGCTGCTCCTCGGGTGCGACCTCCGGCCACAACGAGAACACCACCGTGGCGGACATCCTGCGCACCGCGGACCGCCTCCCGGTCGCCCACATCAGCCCGGCCGGCGGCACGCCACCCCGCTACGCCCGCACCTGGCCCGTCCACCGGATCTCGGACCTCGACATCCGTGTCGCACCGGCACCCTGAGGCGAACACCCGACGGCGGACCCGGTCTTTTGGGTTCCGTGAACAAGACCTGTCACGGGCTTTACTGCACATGAGTTGCAGGTACCGGAGGATGGCGCGAGGCTGTGAAGCGCAGCCGTCCGTACGACAGGAAGACCATCCCCCCGATGACGGCCGCCCCTGAGTCCATGCCTCCCCTCCCCGCCCCGGACCCCGCCCAGCACCCGGCCCGGCGCCGCGTCCGCGCCTCCATGACGCGGCAGGAGTGGACCAGGGCCGGGGGGATGGCCGCGGTCATCGTCGCCCTGCACGTGATCGGCTGGTTCACCCTCGTCGCGATCGTCGCCCCCGAGCACCACGTCATCGGCACGCAGACCTTCGGCGTGGGCATCGGCGTCACCGCGTACACGCTCGGCATGCGGCACGCCTTCGACGCCGACCACATCGCCGCCATCGACAACACCACCCGCAAGCTGATGGGCGAGGGGCGGCGCCCGCTGTCCGTCGGCTTCTGGTTCTCCCTCGGCCACTCCAGCGTCGTCTTCGCCCTGGCCTTCCTGCTCACCCTCGGCGTGAAGACCCTGGCCGGGCCGGTCCGCGACGACGGCTCCGCCCTGCACGACGTCACCGGCCTGATCGGTACGACCGTCTCCGGGACGTTCCTCTACCTCATCGCGGCCGTCAACCTCGTCATCCTCGCCGGCATCTGGAAGGTGTTCCGCGGCATGCGCTCGGGCCGCTTCGACGAGGCCGCCCTGGAGGAGCAGCTCGACAACCGGGGCTTCATGAACCGCCTCCTGGGGCGGGTCATGAAGTCGGTCTCCCAGCCCTGGCAGATGTACCCGGTGGGCCTCCTCTTCGGCCTCGGATTCGACACCGCCACCGAAGTCTCCCTGCTCGTCCTGGCCGGCTCCGGCGCCGCCTCCGGGCTGCCCTGGTACGCGATCCTGTGCCTGCCCGTCCTCTTCGCCGCCGGGATGTGCCTGCTCGACACCATCGACGGTTCGTTCATGAACTTCGCCTACGGCTGGGCCTTCTCCAAGCCGGTCCGCAAGGTCTACTACAACCTCACGATCACCGGCCTGTCCGTGGCCGTCGCCCTGCTGATCGGCACGGTGGAACTCCTCGGCCTGCTCGCCGGGAAGCTCGCCCTGCACGGCCCCTTCTGGGACTGGATCTCCGGCCTCGACCTCAACGTCCTCGGCTACGCCGTCGTCGCCCTGTTCGTCGCGACCTGGGTGGTGGCGCTGCTGGTGTGGAAGGTCGGGCGCATCGAGGAGAGGTGGTCGGGGGATGCGGGCGGGTGACCTCCACCACCGGTCGGCCGAGGTTAGAGCCCGCGTAACGGGAAACGCGGAACGGGCACAAGAGATCCACGAGTCGACGCATTGCGACAGGGAGGCAGAAGTGATGGGCACGGAACCGATGCGCTCCGAACCGATGGCGGACGACGCGTACCAGCCCACCGGGAGCAACGAGGAGCAGGAGGACGCCGCGCCGCTGGACCTTCAGGACGCCGTCGACGAACGGACCTACGACGACACCCTCGACGAGGGCTACTCCCCGCCGGAGAAGCCGCTCGGCGTCACCAAGAGCGGCACCACCGCCGCCGAGCAGCACGAGGGCGAGACCCTCGACGAACGCCTGTCGCAGGAGGTCCCCGACGTGTCGGCCGAGCCCGTCGGGGACGGCGTGGGCGACGCCCCGGACAGCGACGGTGAACCGGTCGACCCCGAGGCGGGCACCACGCGTGCCGGGCGTCTGGTCGCCCCGGACGAGGGGGCCCACACCGACACGACGAAGGAGACCGTCGCCACGGACGCGGGCATCGACGGGGGAGCGGCGGGCGCGGAGGAGGCGGCGGTCCACGTGGTGGAGGACGAGGCGCTGCCCGAGGAGGACGGCAGGGCGTAGCCCCACCGCATCCGCGCACCCGCGCGGCGGGCCGGTGATCCCCAGCGCCTCCGGCCCGGAGGGTTACGGCAGCAGCTTCTCCAGCGCTGCCGGGCCCTCCGCGGCCAGCTTGCGCTTGGCCCATTCCAGGTTGTGCGGGGTGAGGTCCTTCCCCGAGGCGAGGACGAGGTCCTCCGGGGAGACGTCGGTGCTGGTGTGGGCGTGGAGCAGGCGGTCCGGGGTGGCACGGTCCTCGGGCGGCCGGGAAGCGTGGGGCTCTGGCTTCGACATGTTCTCTGCTCCTAGGGTCCGGATCGCTGGCGCGGCCCCGGTGCTGAAAAACGGGTCCGAGACCACCATTCAACGCCCGGGCCCGGCGTGCATCCGGAGAGCCCACACCACCGCAGCGCCGGACCGGCCCGGGGACACGTCGGCAGCCCCTTCGACCGACGCCCGTCCGGTAGATCTTCGGCCGGCTGCCGACGGTCTCGCGGAATGGCATCCGTCAGATCCTTGACCGGTGGCAGGCGGGCTCTCGGGGCGGCCTCCGGAAGATCTTCGATCGGCCGCTGGCGAAACCCCCGGGAGGACGTCCGGCAGTCTTCTTCACCCCGGCCATCGGCAACAGGTGCAAGAACGGGCACTGACGCCCCGACCGACCGCCCGCCCGGCGCAGTCAGGGCCCGGGCGCGAGCACGAGCATCGTGACGTCGTCCCGGACGTCCGGGCAGTGCCGCAGCAGATCGCTCCACACCCGCCCGGCCAGCGCGCCGGGGTCCCCGTCGGCAAGACCCGGCAACCGCTCCATCAGGGGATAGAACGCCCCTTCGGCGTCCCTGGCCTCGGTGACACCGTCGGACGCCAGAAAGAGCCGGTCACCCGCCCGCAACCGCACCGACACGACCCTCGGCGGAGTCACCTCGGCGAGACCCAGCCCGAGCGGCGTGCCCGGCTCGACGTCGAGCTCGACGACCTGCCCGTCCCGCAGCAGCAGCGGCCCGGACTGCCCGCACGCCACGATCCGCACCACACCCGCGTCGGCGGAGAAGTCCATCAGCACCGCCGTCGCGAACAGCTCGGCATGCGGCTCGCCCGCGGAGTCCACCACCAGCCTCCGGTCGAGCCGCGCCGCCACCGCCTCCGGGTCCGGCTCGTCCAGTACCGCCTCCCGGAACGCCCCCAGCAGCGATGCGACCGTGGCGACCGCCGACAGCCCGTGTCCCTGAACATCGCCCATGACCGCGCGCACGCCGTAGGGGCCCGCCCGTACGTCGAAGAAGTCGCCCCCGACCAGCGTCCCGCTCTGCGCGGCCCGGTACAGCCCCGCGCACCGCACCGGCCCGACACGGTCCGGCAACGGCGGCACGACGGCCCGCTGCGCGACCTCGGCCACGGCCCGCTCGGTGACCAGCTGGGCGTCACGTGTACTGCGGACGAACGACAGCAGCACGCTCAGCAGCGCGACGAAGCACACGGTCAGTACATCGGTGCTGCCCGGATCGTTCAGGCTGAACAGCGGAACCGTCAGCACGACCACGGAGAGGGCGCCGAGCACCGCCGTCGCGACCGGTCCGTGTGCCAGCACCGCCAGCGGCGGGATCGCGCCCAGCAGGAAGCCGATGTCCAGCGGATCCGGGCTGATCAGCTCCGCCGCGCACACCCCCGCCAGCATCGCCGTCGGCAGCACCCGCGCCCAGACCGGCGGCGGTGCGCCGCGCAGCCAGCCGCGCCGATCCAGGTCCCGGTACCCGTCCCGGCGCGGCAGCCGACCACGCACACTGCTCACACCACCACGCTGCTACGCCCCATCCGGCGCCGCACGCCGGGCCCGAACGCAGGAGGAGAAGCCGTCCCGCGGGCGCGCACGGCCTCGGTGTCGTGCGTCGGTGAGTCCCGCTCCGGAAGCAGGACGCCTCGCCCCTGCGGGGCGCTGAGCAGGCCATGCTGAAATGCCGTGCCCACGCCGGGACTTGGGCGATCGAAAAGCGATGGACGGACCGTCGATGCTCCCGTAGCGTGTGCCCGCCACGCCCCGAGGCCCGTGGAAGGAGGGCAGCACCGTGCAGTTCACACCGTCCCGGCGCTCCCTGCTCCTCGTCCTGGCGTGGCTCGTCTGAGCTTCCCGGGAGCGCTCTCCGCAGCCCGTATCCCGAAGGAACTCCATGACCGACGTGGTCATCCGCGCGCTCGACACGAGCGACGCCGATCTCTTCGACACCCTGCCCGACCCGCTGGGCGCCCGTGAGGGCCACCGGCTGACCCGGCACCGCCCCGACTGGAAGCGGGTGGCGCTCCGCGACGGCCGTGTCGTCGCCCGCGGTGCCTGGTGGGGCGGCCCCGACGACACCGAACCGGTGAACCTCAACTGGTTCGACGTGGCCGACGGCGAGGAGGAAGCGGGCGCCGCACTCCTGCGATCGGCGCCCTGGCAGGTGGAGCTGGAACTGAACCTGCCCGCCGGCTGGCGCGACGACCCGGCGTTGCGCACCGCGGCCGAGACCCGGTTCACCGCCGCCCGGACGGCCGGCTACGAACTCCTGGTGGAACGCCTGCTGTACCGCTGGACCCCCGACCACGGCCTGCCCGACCGGCCCGGACGCCTGGTGTTCCGCCAGGAATCGGACGACGCGGTGTTCTTTGACGCGTTGCGCCGCATCCACTCCGCCACCCTGGACGCCCACGCGCTGATGGCCGTCGAAGAGGGGGGCCTCGACCGGGCGGCCCAGGAGGAACTCGACTTCTTCCACTGGTGTCCCTCGCCCCGTGAGTGGTGGCAGGTCGCCTGCACACCGCAGGGCGAACCGGTCGGCATCCACATCCCGGCCCACAATCCGTCGGGGCCGTGCATCGGCTTCATCGGCGTCCTGCCGGACCATCGAGGCCACGGCTACGCCTACGACCTGCTGACCGAATGCACCCACTTCCTGGTCGACCACGGCGCGGAGTTCATCGCCGCGGCCACGGACCAGGGCAACTTTCCCATGGCGGCGAATTTCGCGAAGGCCGGTTTCCCGGTGGTCAAGGAACGGCTCAACTTCCGGCCCGTATAGGGAGGTCGGCCGCTCCACGCCGCTGTCGAGCCCGGTCCTGCCAGAGCCAGTCCTGAGCGCCGGCAGTCGCGGGGCGGTCCTCAGACGGCGTCACCGTTCAGCAAGTCCTGCGCCGCCGTCAGGATTTCCGTCACCCGCAGGCCGAACGCCGCGTCACAGGCGTGTGGGCGGCCGGTCCGGGCCGCGGTGAGCAGGGCGTCCGCGGCCCGCATCAGCGCGGGCACCGCCCCTTCGGGGCTGTCGGGCAGGCTCGTGACGCCTGCCTCCCCTCTAAGTTCCAGGGCCGCACCGGTCGCCTCGGGCGGCGCCGTGAGGCTCAGGGTGAGGGTGCTCGACGCGCCGCCGGCGTGGTCGAGGACGACATGGGCCGTGTCGCCCGGGCCGTACGCGGCCGCCGTCACGTGTCGCACGTCGCCGAGCACCGGCAGCAACACGGACAGGGCGTGCGGCCCCACGTCCCACAGGGCGCCCTTCTCCCGCCGCCACGGCGTCGCGAAGGGGCTCTCGCTGGTGAACACCGCCCCCAGCCACTGCGCATGGGCCGTGAACCAGCCGGGTACCGCCGCCTGCTCGGCGATCCACGCCGCCGGCTCGGGCTGGAAGCGGGCCGTGAAGAACACGACCGAGGCGACGCCCGCCTCCTCGACGGCCTCGACGACGGCTCGCCCCTGCTCCGCCGTCGGCGCCAGAGGCTTGTCGAGCAGCAGATGACACCCGGCCCGCGCCGCACGCGCGGCCAGCCCGGCCTGCACGTCCGGCGGCAGTGCCACGGCGATCGCGTCGACCTCGGCGAACAGCTCGTCGGCGTCGTCGTAGGCCCGGACACCGTGCCGCTCGGCCAGCTCCTTGGCGGCCTCGGGGCGGCGGCCCCACACACCTGCGAAGTCCAGCTCCTCATGCCCGCTCAAGGCGGGTGCGTGGGCCATCTGCGCCCAGGGTCCGGTGCCGAGCAGTCCTATGCGCATGCCGCCGCCTCTCCACGCTGCCTGACGACGAGCGTGCCACACGGAAACGGCCGACGGGCGGGGAGGGGACTGCGACAACAAGAAAGGCAAGGAGTCCTCTCCTTGCCACTCTCAACCTATAGCACACAGGGGGTCTTGCGGCAAGGCCCCCTTGGTGACGCAAACTGTCCGGCCTAAGCCAGGACCTGCGAAAACGGGAGTATGACGTGACCCCCCTGACCACCAGCGCGTTCGATCTCCCCGACCGCCTCTCGGCCAAGGCCGACCCGGCGCTGATCGCCCGCGACGAGCGGCACTTCGCGGCCGTCGCCGACTGCCTGGAGCAGTCCATCGCCGAACTGTCCGACCGTCTCGAGGCCGAGCGCAAGGCGCCCGGCGGCAAGGGCCGGCAGGCGATGGACCGGGACGCCGAGATCCACCGGCTCACCACCCGGCTGCGCGCCCTGCGCCGCTTCGGACTGGACCTGTGCCTCGGGCACATGGTCGGCGCGGACGGTTCCGAGCCCGTGTACGTGGGCCGACTCGGCCTCACGGACAGCGAGGGCCGCCGGCTGCTGGTCGACTGGCGTTCCCCCGCGGCCGAGCCGTTCTTCGGGGCCACGCACGCCGACCCGATGGGTCTCAGGAGCCGCCGCCGCTACCGCTGGACCGACGGCCGGATCAGCGACTACTGGGACGAGGTGTTCACCGCGGACGGCTTCGCCGGGCACGCCGCGCTGGACGACCAGTCCGCCTTCATCGCCAGCCTGGGCACCAACCGTTCGCCCCGGATGCGGGACGTGCTCGGCACCATCCAGGCCGACCAGGACGCCATCATCCGCGCGGGGTCGCGCGGCGCCCTCGTCGTCGACGGCGGCCCGGGCACCGGCAAGACCGTCGTCGCCCTGCACCGCTCCGCCTACCTCCTCTACTCCGACCCCCGGCTCGGGCAGCACCGCCGGGGCGGCGTCCTGTTCGTGGGACCGCACCGGCCCTACCTGGCCTACGTCTCCGACGTCCTGCCCAGCCTCGGTGAGGAGGGCGTACAGACCTGCATCCTGCGGGACCTCGTCGACGAAGGCGCCACGGCGGGGGAGGAGAGCGACCCGGAGGCGGCCCGGCTGAAGTCGTCCGCCGACATGGTCGGGGCCGTCGAGAAGGCGGTCCGCTTCTACGAGGAGCCGCCCCCCGAGGGCATGACGGTCACCACCCACTGGTCCGACATCCGCCTGAGCGCCGGCGACTGGGCCGCCGCGTTCGACGCGGCGGAGCCCGGCACCCCGCACAACGAGGCACGCGATCAGGTCTGGGAGGAGCTCCTCACGATCCTCGTCGACAAGCACGAGGGCGAGGTCCCGGAGGACCTGCTCCGCAAGTCGCTGTCGAGGGACAGGGAGTTGCTCACGGCCTTCAACCGCGCCTGGCCGCTGCTGGAGGCGACGGACCTCGTCGGGGACCTCTGGTCGGTGCCGGCCTACCTGCGGATGTGCGCACCCTGGCTGAGCCGGGACGACGTCCGCACGCTGCAACGCGAGGACCCCCGGGCCTGGACCGTGTCCGACCTGCCGCTGCTGGACGCGGCACGGCAGCGTCTCGGCGACCCGGAGGCGTCACGCCGCAGGCGACGGCGGGAGGCCGCCGTCGCCGCCCAGCAGGAACGCATGGACGACGTCATCGACGACCTGCTGCAGGCGCACACCTACGACGACGGCGAAGGCGTGCTGATCATGCTGCGCGGACAGGACATGCGGAACTCCCTGGTGGACGACAGCGCCGTGCCCGCGGCCGACCCGGACCGGCTCGCCGGACCGTTCGTGCACATCGTGGTCGACGAGGCCCAGGAACTGACCGACGCGGAATGGCAGATGCTGCTGCTGCGCTGCCCGTCGCGGAGCTTCACCATCGTCGGGGACCGCGCCCAAGCCCGGCACGGGTTCACGGAGTCGTGGCGGGAACGGCTCGCACGGGTGGGGCTGGACCGGGTCGACCTGGCCTCGCTCAGCATCAACTACCGCACCCCGGAGGAGATCATGGCGGAGGCCGAGCCGGTCATCCGCGCCGTGCTGCCCGACGCCAACGTGCCGACCTCGATCCGCGGCGGTGGCGTCCCCGTCCGGCACGGTGCCACCACCGAGCTGACCTCGATCCTGGACACCTGGCTCACCGAACACGCCGACGGGATCGCCTGTGTCATCGGCGACCCCGCGTTCCGGCCGGCCTCGCCCCGGGTGCGGTCGCTCACCCCGGAACTGTCGAAGGGGCTGGAGTTCGACCTGGTCGTCCTGGTCGACCCGGAGGACTTCGGCGACGGCATCGAGGGCGCCGTCGACCACTACGTGGCGATGACCCGGGCCACGCGGGAGCTCGTGATCCTCACGAGCAGCTGACGCGTCGCCCGGGCCGGGTGGCAGCCCTAGGCGGCCAGCTCCTTCCTGATGCGGTCCAGCATGAACGCCGACGACTCCCGGGCCCGCTCCTCCCAGGCGAAGACACAGGACGTGGCGACACCGTCGAAGCCCAGCTCGCGCAGGGTGCCGAAGAAGACGTCCCAGTCCACCTCGCCCTGCCCGATGTCCAGGTGCTGGTGGATCCGGGCCGGCGTGCCCGGCGGGTTCAGGATGTAGCGCAGGCCGGACGAACCCTTGTGGTCGAAGGAGTCCGCGATGTGCACGTGCTGGAGCTTGTCACCGGCGTAACGCATCATCGCCGCGATGTCCGCGCCGGCCTCCGCGGCTCCGGACAGGTGGAAGGAGTGCGGGGCGCAGTACAGGTAGTTCACCCACGGTTTGTTGATCGCGCGGACGAGGTCGACGGCCGGGGTGTTCTCCTCGCAGAAGTCGTCCGGGTGGGCCTCCAGGTTCAGGGCGAGGCCCTCCCGCTCGAAGACCGGCAGCAGTTCCTCCAGCGACCGCCAGAACGCGGCCTCGCTCTCGGCGGCGCGCTCGGGGCGGCCGTTGAACTCCGAGTTCATCAAGGGGCATTCGAGCTCCACGGTGATCTCGATCATCCGCTTCCAGTAGCGGACGGCCGCCTGCCGTTCGGTCTCGTCCGGCGAGGACCACTTGTACAGCGGCAGCACCGAGGACAGCCGCACCTCGTGCCTGCGCAGCGCGCTCTTCAGCTCCGCCACCCGCTCGTCGTCCGCACGCGGGTGCAGGAAGAACGGCATGAAGTCCTCGCGGGGCGACAACTCGATGTATTCGTAGCCGAGTTCGGCGACCGTGCGCACCATCTCGTCGATCGGCAGGGCACGGAACATGTACGGGTCGAGGGCGATCTTCACGCGGTGCCTCCGTAGAACGTGGGGCGGGGCTTCATGTCGACGGTGATGGTCTCGCCGCCGGACTCCAGGGACCGGACGGCGGCGTCGGTGATGACGGTGGCGGCGTAACCGTCCCAGGAGGACGGGCCGGTGGGTTCGGTGCCGGCCGCCACCGAGGCGACCCACTCGCGGAACTCGGTGTCGAAGGCTTCCGCGAAGCGGTCCTTCCAGTCCTGCAGCACACCCGTGCCGTGCCGGGCCGCGGTGCGGATCCCGACGGCCGCCGGGTCGGGCAGCCGGACCAGGCCGTCCTCGCCGACGATCTCGCACTGGATGTCGTAGCCGTACTGGCAGTTGACGAAGACCTCCAGGTCGACGCGGACGCCCTCGGCCGTCTCGAAGACCATGATCTGCGGGTCCTTCAGATGTGGGAACCGCTTGCCGGTGGCGCGCGGGGTGACCACCTGGGCGGAGACGATCTCGTCGTCCAGCAGCCAGCGCAGCACGTCGATCTCGTGCACGGCCGTGTCCTGTGCGGCCATGGCGGAGTGGTACGACTGAGGCACCGTCGGGTTGCGGTGGGCGCAGTGCACGATCAGCGGTGCGCCGAGCGAACCGGTCGACAGCACCTCCTTCATCTGGCGGTAGCCGGCGTCGAAGCGGCGCATGAAGCCGACCTGCACCAGCCGGCGGCCGTGCGCCCGCTCGGCCTCCACGATCCGCAGACAGTCCTCGGCGGTGGTCGCGAGCGGTTTCTCGCAGAACACCGGCTTGCCGGCAGCGATCGCGTTCAGGACGTGCTCGGCGTGCGTCGGTCCCCAGGAGGTGACGAGGACGGCGTCCACGTCCGGGGAGGCGACCAGCTCCGCGCCGGTGGGCAGCGACGTGGCACCGAACCGGGCCGCCACTTCGGCGGCGCGCTCGGCGTCGACGTCGGCCACGGCCGAGACGGTCGCCCCCGTGACGACCTCGGTGAGCCGCCGGGCGTGGTCCTGCCCGATCATCCCGGCGCCGATCACGCCTACTCGTACGGTCATGGTGAACTCCTTGGAAAAGAACCGGAGAAGGTCAGGAGAAGCGCGTCCGCAGCTCGGCCTCGAGGGTCTCGAGGGTGCGGCCCTTGGTCTCGGGGACGTACAGCTTCACGAAGGTGAGGGACAGCACGCCCGCCACCACGAACAGGAAGAACGTGTTGGAGATCCCGATCCCGGAGACCAGGGACGGGAAGACCAGCCCGATCACGAAGTTGGTCAGCCACAGCACCACGGCAGCCATCCCCATGCCGAAGCCGCGCATCCGCATCGGGAAGATCTCCGACAGCATCAGCCAGGTCACCGGCGAGATCGCGCCCTGCTGGAAGGCGAGGAACGTGACCGTCATGGCGAGCACCGCGAACGCCCGTGGATCACCCGCGGGCAGGACCAGGGAGAAGATCCCGATCAGCAACAGAGCCGCGGTCGTCCCGATCTGGCCGCTCATCAGCATCGGCCGGCGGTCGACCCGCCCGAGCAGCCAGATACCGACGAAGGTGGCCAGTACCGAGATCACACCGTTGGCGATGTTGGCGGTCAGCGCGCTGTCGGCGGCGAAACCGGCGTCGGTGAGGATCTGCGTGCCGTAGTACATGATCGTGTTGACGCCGGTGATCTGCTGCACGATCGCGATGCCGAACCCGACGAACATCAGCTTCCGCACCCACGGCGTGCTCCTGACGTCCTGCCAGCCGCCCAGCTTCTCCTGCTCGTCCTTCACGGCGAGCGCGGTGACCTCCGTCAGCTCGGCCTCGGCGCGGGTCTGCGACCGCACCTGCCTCAGGACCCCGAGGGCCTCGTTGAAACGGCTCCGGGAAGCGAGCCAGCGCGGGCTCTCCGGCATCACGAGCATGCCGAACCACAGCACCACGGCCGGCAGGGTGGCGATGACCAGCATCCAGCGCCACACGCCACCGGACTCGCCGCCGACCTGGGCGATGATCGCGTTGGACGTGAACGCCAGCAGCTGACCGCTGACGATCATCAGCTCGTTGCGGGTGACGAGGGCACCGCGCCGCTCGGCGGGCGACACCTCCGCGAGGTAGACCGGCACGGTCACCGAGGCACCGCCGACCGCGAGACCGAGCACGAACCGCGCCACGATCATCACCTCGGTCGTCGGAGCGAGCGTGCAGCCGAGCGCGCCGACGAAGAACAGCACCGCCAGCAGCAGGATGGTGCGCCGCCTGCCGCGCGCGTCCGACAACCGGCCGCCGGTCACCGCGCCCAGCGCGGCACCCAGCAGCAGCGAGCTCGTGACCATGCCCTCGGTGACCGGGGTCAGGCCGAGGTCGTCCGTCATGTAGGGCAGGGCGCCGTTGATGACGCCCGTGTCGTAGCCGAAGAGGAGACCACCGAACGTGGCGATGATCGTGATCAGCCGAAGCCGCCGCCTGACCGCCGGGGGAGCGTCGTCCACGACGGCGGTGGCAGGGGCCGGGATGGGGGCCGGTGTCGCGTCGTCCCTGACGTCCATGGCCGCTCCTTACCTGTCGAAGTTCGGGCGCCGGGTACCCGACAGGCCGCAGCCGGCCAGGTGCTCCCGGGTGCTGACCGCGATGGGCAGCGGCACCTCGGGAGCGCACGGGTACAGGTCCTGCTCGACGATCACGAACAACTCGGCGTCGAGCTCGGCGAGTTCGCTCACCACGTCGGCCGGGTTCGGCACTCCGGCGGGCGGCGACACGCACACCCCGCGCTTCACGGCCTCGCCGAACGACAGGTCCTCGGCAGCGACCTGCGCCAGGACCTCGGGGTCCATCTGCTTGATGTGCACGTAGCCGACCCGCTCACCGAACCGGCGGATCAGGTCGAGGTTGTCCCCGCCGCCGTACGCCACGTGACCGGTGTCCAGGCACAGGTTGGTGTAGCGGCTGTCGGACTCGTTCAGCAGCCGCTCGATCTCTGCTTGCGTCTGGATGTGACTGTCGGCGTGCGGGTGGACGACGAGCCGTACGTCGTACTCCTCCAGCAACAGCCGGCCCAGCCGGTCGGCGGCCCGGCCGAACCCGGCCCACTGCTCGGCGCTCAGCTCGGGCGACTCGGTGAACGCACCCGTCTTCTCGTCCCGGTACATCGGCGGGATGAAGACGAGGTGGTGGGCGCCGGCCGCCGCGGTCAGCGCGGCGACCCGCCGGACATGGGCGAGCATCTCGTCCCACGCCCCGGGCCGGTGCAGCGCGCCGAACGCGGTACCGCCGGAGACCTTCAGCCCTCGGGCGTCCAGCTCGGCCTTCAGCCGCCGCGGGTCGGTGGGGAGGTAGCCGTACGGGCCGAGCTCCAGCCACTCGTAGCCGGCCCGGACCAGTTCGTCGAGGAAGCGGGTGTACGGCACCTGGTGTTCGTCCTCGGGAAACCAGACACCCCAGGAGTCGGGGGCGGAGCCGAGGCACAGGTTGCCGACGGTGGTGCGGAGAGGGGGAGGCGCCGTTGCCATGGTGGTGTCCTTCACGCTGCGTTTCCGCTCGCTGTCGCGCGCTACTAGCGCGCTCTAGTCCGAGTACGATGACCTCTGTCCAAATGTCATGTCAATAGGTTGTTGCCGGGAGGTTGCAGCGGTCCTGCACGAGGTTCCGTGCGGGGCACCCTCTAAGGTGGGCGGCGGCGGAGGTGGATCACAGGTGGATGCATCGGGCAGGCAGCGGCCCACGATGGCGGATGTCGCCGAGAAGGCGGGGGTGTCCCGCGCGCTCGTCTCGATCGTCTTCCGCAATCAGGCGGGGGCCGGCCGGGAGACGCGGGAGCGGATCCTGCGCGTGGCCGACGAGATCGGCTACCGGCCCGACAGCGCGGCCCGGCTGCTGGCCCGCGGACGCAGCCGCACGCTCGGCGTGATGTTCACCGTGCACCAGACCTTCCACACGGATCTCATCACGGGCATCTATCCCGAGGCCGAGCGGCTCGGTTACGACGTCCTGCTCTCCGGGGCCACGCACGGCCGCAGCGAGGCCAAGGCGGTCGAGGCGCTGCTCAGCCACCGCTGCGAGGCGGTGATCCTGCTCGGCCCGGACGCCGAACCCGCCTACCTCGACGCACTCGGGCAGCGCACCGTCGCCGTCTCGGTCAGCCGCCGGGTGCCCCAGGCCCGGGTCGACTTCGTGCACTCCGCCGAGGGCAAGGGCGTCCGGCAGGCCATGGACCACCTGGTGGAGCTGGGACACCGCCGGATCGTGCACATCGACGGCGGACGCGGCCCCGGTTCGGTGGAGCGTCGGCGCGCCTACCGCGCCGCGATGCGCCGGCACGGACTGGAGGACGAGGCGCGGGTGATTCCCGGTCACCACACCGAGGAGTCGGGTATCGAGACCGGCCGTCTGCTCCTGGACGAACGGGACGGGGGGCGGCCGCTGCCGACAGCGGTCCTCGCCGGCAACGACCGCTGCGCGATGGGTCTGCTGATGGCCCTCACCCGGTCGGGTGTCGAGGTCCCGCGCGACCTGTCCGTGGTCGGTTACGACGACAGCCACCTCTCCCACGTGATGCCGATCGGCCTGACCACCGTCCGCCAGGACGCCGTCCTCATGGCCGAACACGCGGTCCGCTTCGCCGTCGAACGGCTGGAGAACAGGGAACTCCAGCCGAGGGAGGCGGTGCTGGACCCGAAGCTGGTGGTACGGGGGACCAGCGGGCCGCCCCCCGAGTGACCGGGGCGGCCCGACCCGCGTTACCCGGCCGCCCCCGGCCCGGCGCTTCGCTCTAGCGCGTCCCCTTCCCGGCGAACTCGGCGACGCTGTCGACGTTGTCCTTCGTGACGAAGGCCGGCCCGGTGAGCACGGGAGCGGTGCCGCCGCCGCTGAGGTTGCCGTTCGTCCGGTACAGCCACAGACCGTCGACGGCGAGGTAGCCCTGGAGGTACGGCTGCTGGTCGACCGCGAACTCGATGTCGCCGCCCTGGACGGCCCCGACGAGGTCCTTGTTGAGGTCGAACGTGGCGACCTTCGCCTTGCTGCCCGCGTCCTTCACCGACTGCACGGCGGTCAGGGCGATCGGGGCGCCCAGTGTGACGACCTGGTCGATGCTGGAGTCCTTCTGGAGCTTGGCGGTGAGCGTCGACTTCACGGAGGGCATGTCCGTGCCGTTGACGTACAGGTTCTCCGTCGTGCCCTTGAAGCCCTTCTTCAGGCCGGCGCAGCGCGCCTCCAGGGCGACCTGGCCCTGCTCCTGGATCACACAGACGGCGTGCTTGGCGCCCATCTGGTTCAGGCGCTCACCGAAGGCCTGGCCGGCGATGTTCTCGTCCTGGCCGAAGTACTCGAGCATGCCGAGCTCCTTCCAGTTGTCCAGGCCGGAATTGAATCCCACGACGGGGATGCCCGCCGCCTTGGCCTTGGCCACCACGCCCTTCATGGCGTCGGGCTTGGCGGCGGTGAGCGCGATGCCGTCGACCTTCTGGTCTATCGCGTTCTGCACCAGGTTGGCCTGGTTCCCGGCGGCGGGGTCGCTGGAGTACACGAGCTTGACGTTGTCCTTGGCGGCAGCGGCCTGGGCGCCCTTGCGGATCAGGTCCCAGAAGGTGTCGCCGGGCGCCGCGTGGGTGATCATGGCGACGGTCATCCGCGGGGTGGTGGCCTTGCCCGCGGCGGCGTCGGTGCCGCCGGCCTCGGACTGCTTCCCGCCGGAGCCGCTGGAGCAGCCGGCGGCGAGCAGGGCGCCCACGAGGACGGCGGTGGTCAGGGCGGCGGGTCTGTGGTGTCTGCGCATGTCGGGTGCACCTCACTGTGCTGGGACGAGGGGGCCGCGCCCGGTGCGGGGAGGCGGGCGGCGGGTGGGCGCCCTGGGCGACGGTCATGGGTGATGCGGCGGTCCTGGGTGCGGACCCCTGCGTGCTCGGTGACTGGAGCGCGTCACTAGCGCGCTCTAGTGGCAGGTACTATGCGGGCGCCTTCGGGTGATGTCAACAGCTTTGTCAGGACGTTCCAACAAAACGGGGCCGCCCGTACGTGCCGTCGGGTGGACGGCGGGTACGGGCGGCCGGGGGCGGACGGTCCGGGACCGCCCTGGGGAGGGCCTGCTCAGCTCTCCGTTCTGCCGATGTTGACCATCCACGGGACGCCGAAGCGGTCCGTGCACATGCCGAACACGTCGCCCCACATCTGCTTCTCCAGCGGGACGGACACCGAGCCACCCGCGGACAGCTTCTCCCAGTAGCCGCGCAGCTCGGCGTCGTCGTCGCCGCTCAGGCTGACGGAGAAGGGCTGGCCCTGCCCGGCTTCCGTGCCCGGCGGGTTGTCGGCGCCCATCAGGGTGAAGCCGCTGGTGGTCTCCAGCATGCCGTGCATGATCTTGTCGGCGTTCGGGGCGTCCGCCTGGCCGAACTGACCGTACGTGTTGAGGTCCAGGGAGCCGCCGAAGACCTCCTGGTAGAACTCCATCGCCTGCCGGGCGTCACCGTCGAAGGTGAGGTACGGGTTGAGGCGCGAGACCATGAGAACCTCCCGAAAGGGGGCAGAAGCCATTTGCGCGCAGCGTAACGCCGGGCACTGACAACGGCTCGCCGAGCGGGCCGCGCGGGGGCGGGAGCGATGCGTCCCCGCGACCGGCCCGTCCGTCAACTCCACCGCTAGCGTTGCCTCTTGAACAGAGGGGGAGGGCTGCCGTTCATGACATCGACCACCTTCCGTATCGGCGGGGACCTTCAGGTCCGCCGGCTCGGCTTCGGAGCCATGCATCTGCCGACCGAGCCCGGCCCCGACCGGGAGAACGCCCTCGCCGTCGCCCGGCGGGCCGTGGAACTGGGCGTCACCCTGATCGACACGGCCCATCTGTACGGCGGGGGAGCCAACGAGGAGCTCCTCGCCGAGGCCCTGCACCCCTACCCGGAGGGGCTGCTGATCACCACCAAGGTCGGTGTCGCCCGGACCGGCCCCGCGGGCGAGTGGAAGCTCGACGGACGGCCCAGCATCCTGCGCGCCCAGGTCGAGCAGGCTCTGCGCAGGCTGCGGGTCGAGCGGATCGAACTGCTCCAGTTGCACCGCATCGACCCCGAGACGCCGCTCGCCGACCAGCTCGGCACCTTGCGGGAGCTCCAGACGGAGGGCCTGGTCGGCCGGGTCGGGCTGTCGGAGGTCACCGTCGCCGAGCTGGCGCGGGCCCGGGAGATCGTCGACGTCGTGAGCGTGCAGAACCGCTACAACCTGCTCGACCGCGAGCACGAGCCGGTGCTCGACGCGTGCACGATGGCCGGTATCGCGTTTCTGCCGTGGCGGCCCGTCGCCTGGGGCAAGGCCGGGGCCGGGGCCGAGATCGCCGCTGTGGCGAGCGACCTCGGGGCGACGCCCACCCAGGTCGCGCTCGCCTGGCTCCTCGGCCGTTCACCGGTCGTCCTGCCGATACCCGGCACGGCCCGGAACGAGCACCTGGAGGAGAACCTGGCGGCGGCCGATCTCGACCTGACGCCCGCCCACCGAGCCCGGCTCGACCGGTCGGCCGAGGAGCCACGGGCCACCGCGTCGGAGAGGGGCTGAGGCGAGCTCCGCGGTCGCGGCGACGCGCTACGGCTCACCCCTCGTCGGACGCCCCGTCGTTCCAGTCGTACGGGCCTCCGCCCTGCCACTCGATCAGCTCGGTGTCGTCGACGGCCGTGTCGGTGGTGGGCAGACCCTCCTTGTGCAGGAGGTCCAGTACGTCGAACAGGCTGTAGGCGACGCCCATGCGCTCGCCGTGGATGGTCACCAGCCGTCCGCCGTCCGACGCGGGCGGCTGCACGACCACGGGGGGTTGACCGTCCATAGCCCCACCATGCGCCCGAAACCGCCGGTCCGCAGCTCGACCGCGGCCGGAAGCGGGACAGGACGGGCGTGCCGCGGCGCTCCCGGGCCCCCGGCGGCGTGCGTGCTGTGCGCCGGTGACAAGGCGGGATCCGGAAGCTGAGTTCTCATCAGCACTCCCTGAGGGGCGCTGCCCCGCCACCCTAGCGTCCGTGGCATGGACATGAACTGTAGGAACAGAGGGAAGTGGCGCGGTACCGCGCTGGCGGTGCTGCTGACCGCGGGATCACTCACGGCCGCCGCCCCGGGCGCCCGGGCCGACGGGGCGCGGACCGAGACACCGGTGGCGTCGACCTCCCCGGTGACCCGGGTGACGGAGACGATGGTGCGGGTGAAGGTGCCGCTGCCGGAGTCGGCCGGGCCCCGCCCCGCCGCATGCGACTGGCTGTCGTACCTGCGCTACCGCTCGGCCGACGGGCCGGCCGCGGCGGCCGACGCGGACCGGATCCTCATCGCCCAGCCCGGCATCCTGGAAGGAGCGGGGGCGTTCGACAGCGTCGCCCGCAACACTGTGGCGCGAGCCGCCGAGCAGGGCGCGCACATCGAGTTCTGGGCGCTGGACCGGCGCTCCAACTGCCTGGAGGACCGCACCGGCATCGCCTCGGGCGGACAGCACACCGCCGTCGACTACTACTACCGCGGCAAGCAGGTCGACGGCCGGACCTTCGGCGGCTACGCCGGCAACGGGCAGCTGGGCTGGATGGCGAAGCTCGGCATCGAGCAGACCGTACGGGACCAGTACGACCTGCTCGCCGCGGAGTTGCCCGACCAGGCGCAGCGCAAGCGGAAGGTGCTGTGCGGCGGGCACTCGCTCGGCGGGGTGATCAGCGGATACTTCGCCGCCGCCGACTTCGACGGCAACCGCGCCACCACGGCGGACGCCGGGTACAACCAGTGCGCCGGCTACTTCGCCCTCGACACGACCGTCTCCACCTCGCTGGCCGACCTCAGCGGCAACCTGCCCGACGACACCAACCTGCCCGACATCGGCCTCGGTTACGGCGTGATCCAGGCCGGGCTCGACAGCGGCGTGCTCTCGCGCACGCTGTCCGCGCCGGTGCTGCTCAACCCCGAGACCATGACCCTGCTCGGCATCGCCGGCCTCGGCGCCCTGGACGACCTGGAGGGTGAGGCCGACCTGCCGAGCTACCTGCCCGTCAACCTCAACATCGAGGCCACCAACCGCTTCCTGTTCGCCAAGGACACCGCCGCCTTCCTCAGCGGCAAGCCCGCGGTGAAGGACTTCCGCCTCACCAACGGGGCAGTGCTCGGGGCCCTGCTCGACGACAACTCCGTACCGCTGGCGTTCCTGCAGACCAGTGTCGGCTTCTTCGACGGCGGGCCGATCGCCGACAAGAGCTTCCCCGCCGCCAACGGCGGTTCCCAGCAGCCCGGCCTGTACGGCACCGCGTACAAGGCCATCCCGGACCGGCCGCAGGGGCCGCTCTACACCTGGCGCAACTACGACCGGATCGGCGATCTGGACGACCCCGGCTACCGGTCGGCCGACGGCACCCCGTTCACCGGCCCCGGCGAGGAGGTCACCGACGTGCGGCAGCTGGCCCGCAGCCTGGCCGAGCAGCCGCTGGACTTCACCGAGCAGTACTTCCCGACCAAGCTGGTCACCGACATCCAGCTGTCCGGCTCGCCGCAGGTGAAGAAGCTCGTCGTTCATCCCGACGGGCTCAAGGCCAACCCGGTGCTCACGGTGCTCGCCGGTGAGGGGCTCCTGGCCGGACGGGTTCCGCCCGAGCTGCATCCCGTGGTCGCCGACGGCTACCAGCACCTCGACGTCCTGACCGCCGCGGCCGAGCAGAACAACGGCCGGCCCGAGCCCGTCTCCGCCAGCCTCGCCGGGTTCGCCCGGTCACCCCGCTGAGGCCCTCCCGCACGCACGGGGCCCGGGAGGAGATCCTCCCGGGCCCCTTCGGATGCCGCTACGGATCAGAGCCTGCCCGCGGCGAACGTGGCCGCCGCGTCGGCGTCGTCCCGGTAGCCGAGGTGCGCCCCGACGTCGCCCCCGCCGCTCTCGCAGACCGGGTCGCCCTTGGCGCAGATGTCCAGGGTGCGGCTCTGGTACGTGCCGGTGACGCTCTTGCCGAGCGCCCGGATCGGGTTGCCGAACAGCAGCACCGCCGCGACCTTCGGCTCGACCGCCGCGGGCAGCTGAGCCACGATGGGGCTGCCCACCACCGCGCCCGCGCTGCTGATGCCGATCGAGTTGTCGACGACGTTCGCGCCCTGCGAATAGCCGACGAGCACGAAGCGCTGGTTCGGACAGGCGGCCGCCTGGCTCTTCACGTGGTTCACCAGGTCCGCGTTGCCCTGCGCCGCGGACGTCGGGGAGAGGTCGGCCGGGTAGTTCACCTTGTAGCTGGACAGGCTTTTGCCCGTCGCTTTCTTCTGCAGGGCGGAATACACCGGGTCGCCGACGATGAAGCCGAGCGTGCCCGGTTCGAAGGTGCCGCGAGCCGAGACGAGTTCGACGTCCGAGCAGGCCGCGGCGGTGGCCGGGGGAGCCGAGAGGGTGGCGATTCCGGCCCCGCCGGCCAGCGACAGCGCGGCGAGGCACAAACGGATACGCATGGGGGATCCTCCGCGTGAGAGGCGCTTCGAGCGCCTGCGAAAAAGGACGGCCCGAACGTATTCGCTTTCCCTCGCCGGAGGTTATGGACGGAATGATGGAATCGCCGCCGTTTTTTGTCGCCGATTGAGTGCTGCGCCTGAAGGCGTGGATTCAGTTCTGTCGTGTGTGCAATGCTTCCGCGCGTAGCGCGAGAATGAGATCGAGGCGTGTTTCCGGATCGTGCAGGGCGTCTGAGAACAGCTTCTCCAGCTGCCGCAGGCGGTAGCGGACCGTCTGCGGATGGATGTGCAGCCGTACGGCGACGTCCGGCACGTTGCTGCCGCTGAGCAGCCACGCGAGCAGCGTCTCGGCGAGCCGCTCGCGCTGCCCCACCGAGACCGTGTCCAGCGGGGCGAGGACCCGCGCCTGGAGCCGTTCGAGCAGCGGTTCGTCGCCGTACAGCAGCAGGGTCGACAGATGGTCCGAGCACCGCACCACGCCCTGGCGGGGCAGGATGCCCCGCCCCATCAGCCCGAGCGCCCGGGTGGCGAAGCGCAGTGACTGCGCGGCCTCGGTGACCGCGACCGTCGGGCCGATCGCGGCGGGCCGGCCGCGCAGCGCGAGCGTGAACGCCCGGCCGCCGAAGCGGCCGGAGCCGTCCGGGTCGGGCACCAGCATGCTCGGCGGCCGGGACTCCATGTCCACCAGCGCACCGGCGGCGGCCAGCGGCCGGTCCTCCTCCCGCCGGTCCGGCGCCGCGGCCAGCGCCACCACGGCGACCGTGCGGGGCACCGGCCAACGCGCGCTGTGCGCCAGGTCCTGCACGGCCTCCAACGCCACCGGGCCCTCCTCCAGGAGCAGGTCCAGCAGCCGTCTGCGGCGCCGCTCGAGCTCGTCCGAGCTGCGCAGCTGTGCCTCCGCGTAGCCGGCCGCGGCCGCCTGGGCGACCTCGTGCACGGTACGGAACGCCAGCTCCCCGAGCGCGGCCACGACCGTGGAGTCCAGGCCGAGTTCCTCCGCCGTGCGGCCCATCAGCCGCCAGGCGTGCAGCCCGCCGACCCGCAGCGCGGACTGCAGCGCGTCCAGGCTGCGGCCCTCCACGGCCTCGCCGCGCCCGAGTTCGTAGTACGTCGCCGCGATCGCGCCCCCGTCGTCGCGCGGATCGGCGATGTGGTCGACGAACAGGGTCAGCGCCTGCACCACCCCGGACCGCAGATTACGGCGATACGCCCCGTCCGCGGGCCGTGCGTACTCGGGGACCTGACGGCGGACCTCCTCCTCCACCTCGTCGGCGACGACGGCCAACTGGGCGCGCAACAGCTCCGCCAGCTCGGGCGGGACCAGTGGTGTGCCGGGGTGGTTCGGCACACCGTGGGGGGTGGGCACAGCCATCACGGACACTCCTTTCGACCGGAAGCGGCTCACCCGCGGGCGGTTGCCAGTGGGAGGAGTGGGCAGTCCTCCCTCGGACGGACGTCCCTTCCGCTCCGTTCCGTGCCCCGACGGCACCCCCGTCACTCCGGCACGCCCAGCGCATGGGCGAGCATCGGCCACGAGGCGGTGAACTCCCGCTTCCAGTAGGGCCAGTCGTGTCCCCCTCCCGAGTAGAAGTGCGTGCTGACCGGTATGCCCAGGAGGGCCAGCGTGCCCGCGAAGCCCTGGGCCGACGGCCACAGTGCGCTCTCCAGAATCCCCGGCAGCGGATCGCCGCCGCCCCCGCCCACTCCGCTGCCCTGCGAGACGTACAGGGCGGTACCGCGCAGACCGCCGGCGCGGGCGCGCGGGTTGAAGTCCCGCCAGGTCAGCAGGTTGAGCACCGGATGACCCCACAGGGACGCGGCCGGCAGGTTCTCGCGGGCCACGATCGCGTCCATGATGGCGGGAACACCGGGCGCGGTGGTGTCCAGAATGCCGCTGTAGGAGGCCGCGGCCCCGAACACCCCGGGGTGGCGGGCGGCGTGGGCCATCGCGCCGTAGCCGCCGGTGGAGACGCCGGCGACCGCCCGTACGCCGGAGGCCCGGTAGTCCCGGGCGAGCAGTGCCGGCACCTCCTTCACCTGGAACGTCTCGTAGTCGGGTCCGCCGCGCCAGGCGCTGGGGATGCCGGTGGGGCCCGCGTCCGGCATGGCCACGATCAGGTCGCGGCCCTCGGTGAACGCCTCGATGTCGGTCTCCCGCGTCCAGGACGTGTAGTCGTCGTGGGCGCCGTGCAGCAGGTACAGCACGGGATACGTCCGCCCCGGCTGAGAGTCGTAACCGGACGGCAGGATCAGCCGTACCGGCGCGCTGCGGCCGAGCGCGGCGGAGGGCACGGACACGTCCCGCGTGCGCGGCCCGAGCCGGGTGGCCGCCCGGGCACGGGCCGTGCCGCCCGCGGCCCCGAACAGGACGGCGAGGCCGGCGGCGGGCGGGGCCCCGCGGGCGGGCCGCCCCGGCCCGACCCCGGGCGGGGGGGGGGGGCGGGGGGGGAAGCGGGGGAGC
>NZ_JBEXQJ010000064.1:0-28763 GCF_040612515.1 Streptomyces sp. NPDC006372
TTTGTACTCACCCGAGAGACTCTCTCGCGGCTTTCCTCCGGGCGCTTCCCTTCGGTCTTGCGTTTCCGACTCTATCAGATCTTTCCGATCCGATTTCCTCGGTGCTTTCCAGGTTCCCGCTTTCGCGGTTTCCTTTCCGGCGCTTCCGACTTTATCAGATGTTTCTGAGTCGGATTTCCCCTCCTCGGCCGGGCATCGTTCCCGGGCCTGAGTCGGCCGGGTGCCCCTTCGGAAGGAGTTGTAAACCTACTGGAGCGGGGCGCCCCGATGCAAATCGAGGCGCCCCGCTCCCAGTTGACGCTTGGTCCGGCCCGACGGACCGTCAGACCTCCACGACGACAGGCAGGATCATCGGCCGGCGCCGGTAGGTGTCCGAGACCCACTTGCCCAGCGTGCGGCGAACCAGCTGCTGCATCTGATGGGGTTCGACCACGCCGTCCTGGGCGGAGCGCTCTAGGACCTCGGTGATCCTGGGGATCACATCACTGAAGGCGGAGTCCTCGATGCCGGATCCCCGGGCCTGGACGTGCGGGCCGCCGGTGATCTTCCCGGTGGACGAGTCCATGACCACGAACACCGAGATGATGCCCTCGTCGCCGAGGATCTTGCGGTCCTTGAGGGCCGGCTCGCCCACGTCGCCGACCGAGAGGCCGTCTACGTAGACGTAGCCCGCCTGGACCTTGCCGGAGATCTTCGCCTTGCCCTCGACGAGGTCGACGACGACGCCGTCCTCGGCGATGACGATGCGGTCGTGCGGGACGCCGGTCAGGGCGCCCAGCTCGGCGTTGGCGCGCAGGTGGCGCCATTCGCCGTGCACCGGCATGAGGTTCTTCGGGCGGCAGATGTTGTAGAAGTACAGCAGCTCGCCCGCGGAGGCGTGGCCGGAGACGTGGACCTTGGCGTTGCCCTTGTGGACCACGTTGGCGCCCCAGCGGGTCAGGCCGTTGATCACGCGGTAGACCGCGTTCTCGTTGCCGGGGATCAGGGACGACGCCAGGATCACCGTGTCGCCCTGGACGATGCGGATCTGGTGGTCCCGGTTGGCCATCCGGGAGAGCGCCGCCATGGGTTCGCCCTGGGAGCCCGTGCAGACGAGGACCACCTCGCTGTCCGGGAGGTCGTCGAGCGTCTTGACGTCCACGACCAGGCCCGGGGGGACCTTCAGGTAGCCGAGGTCCCTTGCGATGCCCATGTTGCGCACCATGGAGCGGCCCACGAAGGCGACCCGGCGGCCGTACTCGTGCGCCGCGTCCAGGATCTGCTGGATGCGGTGCACGTGGCTGGCGAAGCTCGCGACGATGATGCGCTTGCGGGCGCCGGCGAAGACCTGCCGCAGGACGTTGGAGATCTCCCGCTCCGGCGGGACGAAGCCCGGGACCTCGGCGTTCGTCGAGTCCGAGAGGAGGAGGTCGATCCCCTCCTCGCTCAGGCGTGCGAATGCGTGGAGGTCGGTGAGGCGGCTGTCCAGCGGAAGCTGGTCCATCTTGAAGTCGCCGGTGTGGACCGCCATGCCCGCGGGGGTGCGGATGGCCACGGCCAGCGCGTCGGGAATGGAGTGGTTGACCGCGACGAACTCGCAGTCGAAGGGACCGATGCGCTCGCGGTTCCCCTCCGCCACCTCGAGGGTGTACGGGCGGATGCGGTGCTCCTGGAGCTTGGCCTCGATGAGGGCGAGGGTCAGCTTGGAGCCGATCAGCGGGATGTCCGGCTTCTCGCGCAGGAGGAAGGGGACACCGCCGATGTGGTCCTCGTGCCCGTGGGTGAGGACGATGCCCTCGATGTCGTCGAGGCGGTCCCTGACGGACGAGAAATCCGGCAGGATCAGGTCGATTCCGGGCTGCTCCTCCTCGGGGAAGAGCACTCCGCAGTCGACGATCAGCAGGCGGCCGCCGTACTCGAAGACCGTCATGTTGCGGCCGATCTCGCCGAGACCGCCGAGCGGGGTGACGCGCAGGCCGCCTTCGGGGAGCGGCGGGGGCGGGCCGAGTTCGGGATGCGGATGACTCAAAAGACTCTCCTCACCACGCACGCCACGTACCGGTGGGGCACGTGGCGCGCGTGACGTTCGTGCAGAAGCAGTTGTCGTGGTGGGGTGCGGGACCGGTGGCCCGCTTATTCAGTTGTGAAGCAGGTGCGCGGGGGACCGCGCCAAGTCTGGTGTCAGAGCTGTACCCCGCCGGCGGCAAGATCGATCTTGAGTTGCTCGATCTCCTCGGGCGCGCATTCGACCATGGGGGCGCGCAGGGGCCCGGCGGGCAGTCCCTTCAGGGCGAGCGCCGCCTTGGTGGTCATCACGCCCTGGGTGCGGAACATGCCCGTGTAGACCGGGAGCAGCTTCTGGTGGATCTCGGTGGCCTTCTGGACGTCGCCCGAGGTGTACGCGTCGACCAGGGCGCGCAGCTCGGGGGTGACGACGTGGCCGACGACCGAGACGAAGCCGACCGCGCCCACGGAGAGCAGGGGCAGGTTCAGCATGTCGTCGCCGGAGTACCAGGCGAGGCCGGAGGTGGCGATGGCCCAGCTCGCGCGGCCGAGGTCGCCCTTGGCGTCCTTGTTGGCGACGATCCGGGGGTGCTCGGCGAGGCGGACGAGCGTCTCGGTGTTGATCGGGACGCCGCTGCGGCCGGGGATGTCGTAGAGCATGACCGGCAGCTCGGTGGCGTCGGCGATGGCCGTGAAGTGCCGGTACAGGCCCTCCTGCGGGGGCTTGTTGTAGTACGGCGTCACGACGAGCAGGCCGTGCGCGCCGGTGCGCTCCGCGGCGCGGGCGAGTTCGATGCTGTGGTGGGTGTCGTTGGTGCCGACTCCGGCCACGACGTGGGCCCGGTCGCCGACGGCCTCCAGGACCGCCCGTACGAGATCCGCTTTCTCCGCGTTGCTGGTGGTCGGGGACTCGCCGGTGGTGCCGTTGATGATCAGGCCGTCGTTGCCTGCGTCCACCAGGTGGGCGGCGAGCCGCTGCGCGCCGTCGAGGTCGAGTGCGCCGTCCGCCTTGAAGGGCGTGACCATGGCGGTGAGGACCCGCCCGAAGGGGGTCTGCGGAGTCGAGGTCGGAGCCATGGGTTACACGCTACTCGTTGCTCAGGACCGGGTCTGCCCTAGGGGCAGGCGACAAGTCGTGACAAAGGTGGAGCCCGGCACTGCCTGCTCGGGGGTTCAAGCAGTGCCGGACCCGTTTGATCAGGCTAGATGAACTTCTCGAAATGCCGCAATACGGACACTTCGCGCGGCTGAACCGTACATCTGTACCTGGCCGGGGAACCGGGCCGCGTTACGGCGCCACGCGTCCGTTGGCGTTGAAGGCGGCGTACGTGAGCGGCATGAGCCGGGCCCACTCGGCCTCCATCTTCTCGCCGACCATCTCGATCTCGCGCTGCGGGAAGGACGGGACCTTGGCCAGCTCGTGCTGGGTACGCAGGCCGAGGAAGTGCATCAGCGAGCGGGCGTTGCAGGTGGCGTACATCGAGGAGTACAGGCCGACGGGGAGGACGGAACGGGCGACCTCGCGGGCGACGCCGGCGGCGAGCATCTCCTGGTAGGCCTCGTACGCCTGCCGGTAGGAGTCCTCCATCACACGGCCGACGAGCTCCTGCTGGGCCTGGGTGCCCTCCACGAAGACGTACTTGCCGGGGCGCCCTTCCTGGACGAGCTTGCGGGACTCGTCGGGGACGTAGAAGACCGGCTGGAGCTCGCGGTAGCGGCCGCTCTCCTCGTTGTAGGACCAGCCGACGCGGTGCCGCATGAACTCGCGGAAGACGAAGATCGGGGCGCTGATGAGGAACGTCATCGAGTTGTGCTCGAAGGGGCTGCCGTGCCGGTCCCGCATCAGGTAGTTGATCAGGCCCTTGGAACGCTCGGGATCCTTCTTCAGCTCGTCCAGGGACTGCTCGCCCAGGGTCGAGACGCGGGCGGCGAAGAGGACGTCCGCGTCGGACGCGGTGTGCTTGACCAGCTCGACGGTGACGTCGCTGCGGAAGCTGGGCTTGGGGTCGTCGGCTGGGGTGTCGGTCACGATTGGCAGGGCCTTCCCATCTCGTCGTGTGGCGACGCCACTCTACGGCCCGAGGAAAACCGCGCGATCGGTGGCGTGCCGCAATGAAGTCGGTGAAACAGGGCACCTCTGAGGGAGTTCTTTCGTCTCTACAGATGAAAGTGATCCGTTCCACCTCCGAAGGAGAAGCACCCCTGATGTTCGGTCGGCGTGAACCCGTACCGTTTGCCTTCGTCGCCGAGGCCGACAGGTTCCGCAGCAATGTCACTCCCCCACCGCGCGAGCGGCCGTCCGTCGGTCAGATGGCCGGGCGCTGGCTGCTGGGTCTGACCGTCGTGGCGGGCCTCGTGGGGTCCCTGGTCATCGGGACTCCCGCGCTGTCGTCCGACAGCCCGGACTCGCACCCCCAGCAGTCCCAGGCGTCGCAGAAACACTGAGCAGCCGCCGGTCGGCGGTGACTCCATCCGGCCCCCCGCCAGTGGTGACCGGGCACACAGATCGGTAGCCTCACCGGGCACAGCCCACGCATGGATCGAGTGAGGACCCGCCGTGCCCCTGCCCTTCCTGACGGCCGACCGTGTTTTCGAGGCGGCGGACGACGTTCCACTGCCCTACGACGACCGTGACCGCTGGCGGCGGCCGTACCGGCCCGGTCCGTGGCGCGTGGCCGCGGCGGCGCTCGCGCTGCTGCTCGCCTCGTTCGTGCTCTTCGCGGCGGTCATCATCGCGGCGACGGCCGAACTCACCTCGGCCGTGGTCGTCTTCGGGCTCGCGCTGCTCGTCATCGCGGCGGCGCTGCGACTGCTGCGCATGGGCGTGTGGGTGAGCCCGCACGGGCTGCGGCACGTGGGCTTCCTCACCACGCGTACGGCGTCCTGGGCGCAGGTCTCGGCCGTGCGTACGGTGCAGCAGCCGGTGCGCTGGCTGGGGCTCCCCCGGACCGTGCAGGGGCAGGCGCTGCTGCTGGTCCGGCCGGGGCAGTCGGCGGACGGTGCGCCGCCGCTCATGACCACGCACAACGCGGACTTCCTGGGCCGGGCGGAGGCCTTCGACCGGGCGGCCGACTCGGTGGAGGCGTGGGCCGCGGAGCACCAGGGCCACTGACGACCTGATCTCATGCCGGAGGGGCCGGACCGTACGCGGTCCGGCCCCTCCGGCATGAGCGGGGTCGCGGGTCAGGCCGCTTCGGGCTGCCTGCCCTCGTGCAGGGCGATCGCGCGTTGCATCGCCTTGCGGGCGCGCGGGGTGTCGCGGGCGTCGTGGTAGGCGACGGCCAGACGGAACCAGGTGCGCCAGTCCTCGGGGGCGGCCTCCGTCTCGGCCTTGCGCCGGGCGAAGACCTCGTCGGCGGAGTCCCGGTCGATCCGCCCGCTGGGGGTGCGCTTCAACTCGTCGACGGGCAGGCCGCCCTCCGCGTCGAGTTCGGCGGCCAGCGCGTTGGCCTTGCGGACGAACTGGGTGTTCTTCCACAGGAACCACAGGCCGATGACCGGCAGGATCAGCACCGCGACGCCGAAGGTGACGGTGAGGGGGGTGCCGGCCTCGATGAGCAGGACGCCACGGCTGCCGACCAGGACGAAGTAGACGACCAGGACGGCGGCCGTGAGGGCGTAGGTGAGTTTCGCGCGCATGACGTCAGCGGCTCAGCTCAGGTCCAGGAAGTGTTCCAGCCCGAAGGTCAGGCCCGGGACGCTTCCCACGCGGCGGGCGCCGAGCAGGATGCCCGGCATGAAGCTGCTGTGGTGAAGCGAGTCGTGCCGGACCGTCAGCGTCTCGCCCTCGGCGCCGAGCAGGACCTCCTGGTGAGCGAGCAGACCACGCAGCCGGACGGCGTGCACCGGGACGCCGTCGACATCGGCGCCGCGGGCGCCGTCCAGGGCCGTGCTCGTGGCGTCCGGGGCCGGGGCGGTGCCGGCGGTGCGGCGGGCCTCGGCGATGAGCTGGGCGGTGCGCGTGGCGGTACCGGAGGGGGCGTCCACCTTGTTCGGGTGGTGCAGCTCGACGACCTCGACGGACTCGAAGTACGGGGCGGCGATCTGCGCGAACTTCATGGTGAGGACGGCCCCGATGGAGAAGTTGGGCGCGATGAGCACGCCCGTCTCCGGTGACCGGTCCAGCCAGCCCTTGAGCTGCGCGAGGCGCTCGTCGGTCCAGCCGGTGGTGCCGACGACCGCGTGGATGCCGTGGCTCACGCAGTAGTCGAGGTTGGCCATGACCGAGTCGGGCGTGGTCAGTTCGACCACGACCTGGGCGCCGGTCTCGGCCAGCGTCTCCAGCTTGTCGCCCCGGCCGAGGGCGGCGACCAGCTCCATGTCCTCGGCGGCTTCGACGGCTCGTACGGCTTCCGAGCCGATCCGGCCCTTGGCGCCGAGGACCGCCACGCGCAGCTTGCTCATCTTGTGCTTCCTTACCAGGGGGATTGTCAGGCGACGGCGTCGTGCAGACGGGCCGCCTGTTTGTCCTTCAGCGGGCCGATGACCGACAGGGAGGGCCGCCGCCCCAGGATCTCGCGGGCGACCGAGCGGACGTCGTCCGGGGTGACCGACGCTATCCGGGACAGCATGTCGTCGACGGACATCTGCTCGCCCCAGCACAGCTCGCTCTTGCCGATCCGGTTCATCAGCGCGCCGGTGTCCTCCAGGCCGAGGACCGTGGAGCCCTGGAGCTGGCCGATGGCACGCCCTATCTCGTCGTCCGAGAGGCCGTGCTCGGCGACCTGGTCGAGTTCGTCGCGGCAGATCTTCAGCACGTCGTGCACCTGCGACGGCCTGCACCCGGCGTACACGCCGAACAGGCCGCAGTCGGCGAAGCCGGAGGTGTACGAGTACACGCTGTAGGCCAGGCCGCGCTTCTCCCGGACCTCCTGGAAGAGGCGGGAGGACATGCCGCCGCCCAGGGCGGTGTTCAGCACGCCCAGGGCCCAGCGCCGCTCGTCCGTGCGGGACAGGCCCGGCATGCCGAGCACGACGTGGGCCTGCTCGGTCTTGCGGTCGATCAGCTCCAGGCGGCCGGCCGTGCGCAGGGCGCGCCGGCCGCTGCGCGGGGCGACGGGCTCGGCACCCAGCTCCTTGAAGGCGCCTGCCTTGTCGAAGGCGGCGCGGACCTGCCGTACGACCTTCGCGTGGTCGACGTTGCCCGCGCAGGCGACCACGAGGTGCGTCGGGTCGTAGTGCTTCCTGTAGAAGCGGCGGATGCGGTCGGCGGTGAGGGCGTTGACCGTGTCGACCGTGCCGAGGACCGGGCGGCCGAGGGGGTTGTCGCCGAACATCGTGTGCGCGAACAGGTCGTGCACGCAGTCGCCGGGGTCGTCCTCGGTCATCGCGATCTCTTCGAGGATGGCGCCGCGCTCGACGTCGACGTCCTCCTCGAGGATGAGCGAGCCGGTCAGCATGTCGCAGACGACGTCGATGGCGAGGGGCAGGTCGGTGTCGAGCACGCGCGCGTAGTAGCACGTGTACTCCTTCGCCGTGAAGGCGTTCATCTCGCCGCCGACCGCGTCGATCGCGGCGGAGATGTCCAGGGCGGACCTGCGGTTCGTGCCCTTGAAGAGCAGGTGCTCCAGGTAGTGCGTGGCGCCGTTCAGTGCCGGGGTCTCGTCACGGGAGCCGACGTGTGCCCAGATGCCGAAGGTCGCGGAGCGGACCGAGGGCAGGGTCTCGGTGACGATGCGCAGGCCGCCGGGGAGGGTGGTCTTGCGGACCGTGCCGATGCCGTTCTCGCCCTTGATCAGGGTTTGGGTACGGGCGACGGCCCGCGCCTCCGAGGAGGTGCGGGCCGTCGCCGTGGAGCTGGTCGACGTCACTTGTCGGTGTCGTCCTTCGTCTCTGCGTCCTCTTCGCCCTCGATCACGGGGATGAGGGAGAGCTTGCCGCGGGAGTCGATCTCGGCGATCTCGACCTGGACCTTGGCGCCCACACCGAGGACGTCCTCGACGTTCTCCACGCGCTTGCCGCCGGCCAGCTTGCGGATCTGCGAGATGTGCAGCAGGCCGTCCTTGCCGGGCAGCAGGGAGACGAACGCACCGAAGGTGGTCGTCTTCACGACCGTACCGAGGTAGCGCTCGCCGACCTCGGGCATCGTCGGGTTGGCGATGCCGTTGATCGTGGTGCGGGCGGCCTCGGCGGCCGGGCCGTCGGCGGCACCGATGTAGATGGTGCCGTCGTCCTCGATCGTGATCTCGGCGCCGGTGTCCTCCTGGATCTGGTTGATCATCTTGCCCTTGGGGCCGATGACCTCGCCGATCTTGTCCACGGGGATCTTGACGGTGATGATCCGCGGGGCGTTCGGGGACATCTCGTCCGGCGTGTCGATCGCTTCCATCATCACGTCGAGGATGTGGAGGCGGGCGTCACGGGCCTGCTTGAGGGCGGCGGCCAGGACGGAGGCCGGGATGCCGTCCAGCTTGGTGTCGAGCTGGAGGGCGGTCACGAACTCCTTGGTGCCGGCGACCTTGAAGTCCATGTCGCCGAAGGCGTCCTCCGCACCGAGGATGTCGGTGAGGGTGACGTAGTGCGTCTCGCCCTCGATCTCCTGGGAGATCAGGCCCATGGCGATACCGGCGACGGGGGCCTTCAGCGGCACACCGGCGTTCAGCAGCGACATGGTGGAGGCGCACACCGAGCCCATGGACGTCGAGCCGTTGGAGCTCAGCGCCTCGGAGACCTGGCGGATCGCGTAGGGGAACTCCTCGCGGGTCGGCAGGACCGGCACCAGGGCGCGCTCGGCGAGGGCGCCGTGGCCGATCTCGCGGCGCTTCGGGGAGCCGACGCGGCCGGTCTCGCCGGTGGAGTACGGCGGGAAGTTGTAGTTGTGCATGTAGCGCTTGCGGGTCACCGGGGAGAGGGTGTCCAGCTGCTGCTCCATGCGGAGCATGTTCAGGGTGGTGACGCCCAGGATCTGGGTCTCGCCACGCTCGAACACCGCGGAGCCGTGGACCCGCGGGATGGCCTCGACCTCGGCGGCCAGGGTGCGGATGTCGGTGACACCGCGGCCGTCGATGCGCTTCTTCTCCTTGATGACGCGCTCACGGACCAGGGTCTTGGTCAGCGAGCGGTACGCGGCGGAGATCTCCTTCTCGCGGCCCTCGAACTCCGGCAGGAGCTTCTCGGCGGCGAGCGCCTTGACGCGGTCCAGCTCGGACTCGCGCTCCTGCTTGCCCGCGATGGTCAGCGCGGAGGCGAGCTCCGGGCGGACGGCGGCGGTGAGCGCCTCCAGGACGTCGTCCTGGTAGTCGAGGAAGATCGGGAACTCGCCGGTCGGCTTGGCGGCCTTGGCGGCGAGGTCCGACTGGGCCTTGCAGAGGACCTTGATGAAGGGCTTCGCGGCCTCGAGACCGGCGGCGACGACCTCCTCGGTCGGCGCCTCGGCGCCGCCCTCGACCAGCTTGATGGTCTTCTCGGTGGCCTCGGCCTCGACCATCATGATCGCGACGTCGCCGTCCTCCAGGACGCGGCCCGCGACGACCATGTCGAACGCGGCGTCCTCGAGCTCGGTGTGCGTCGGGAAGGCGACCCACTGGCCACGGATCAGCGCGACGCGGACGCCGCCGATCGGGCCGGAGAAGGGCAGGCCGGCCAGCTGCGTGGACGCGGACGCGGCGTTGATCGCGACGACGTCGTACAGGTGGTCGGGGTTGAGCGCCATGATCGTGGCGACCACCTGGATCTCGTTGCGCAGGCCCTTCTTGAAGGACGGACGCAGCGGGCGGTCGATCAGGCGGCAGGTGAGGATCGCGTCCTCGGAGGGACGGCCCTCACGGCGGAAGAAGCTGCCGGGGATCTTGCCGGCGGCGTACATCCGCTCCTCGACGTCCACCGTGAGGGGGAAGAAGTCGAGCTGGTCCTTGGGGTTCTTGGAGGCGGTGGTGGCCGACAGCACCATGGTGTCGTCGTCCAGGTACGCCACGGCGGAGCCGGCGGCCTGCTTGGCCAGGCGGCCCGTCTCGAAGCGGATGGTGCGGGTGCCGAAGGCGCCGTTGTCGATGACGGCCTCGGCGTAGTGGGTCTCGTTCTCCACTAGCGTTATCTCCTCGTCTTCGTCCCGTCGCTGCCCGTGTGGCAGGGGGACGGTTGCGGAGAAGCGCTCCGTGCGGTGCGGGCCGGTCTTCGATCGAAGCACCCGGGGATCGCTTTCCCCCGGGGGCCACTACCGAGGACCGGCGGCGGCTGGGTGCGCTTCTCCTCGTTCTTGTCGTGCTGTGTCGTCCGTATTGCGTTGTGCTACCACACTACAAAGCAGTGGTGACACTCCGCACGTACAGCAAAGGGAGCGGTTCCCCTTTCCTGCCGGGAACCGCTCCCTTCACGGCGTTTTACTTGGCGCCCGCCGCACCACGGCGGATGCCGAGGCGGTCGACCAGCGCACGGAAGCGCTGGATGTCCTTCTTCGCCAGGTACTGGAGAAGGCGGCGACGCTGACCCACCAGGATCAGCAGGCCACGGCGGGAGTGGTGGTCGTGCTTGTGGGTCTTGAGGTGCTCGGTCAGGTCGGAGATCCGACGGGACAGCAGAGCGACCTGGACCTCGGGGGAGCCGGTGTCACCCTCCTTGGTACCGAACTCGGACATGATCTGCTTCTTCGTAGCGGCGTCGAGCGACACGCGTACTCCTCATGGTCTGTGGATGGCCACCGAGTGCCCCCGGTCTGCTTCTCGGGGGAGCTTCCGTGACTCGGAAGGCGGGGATCCGCTGGGCGCGGCCTCCAGGGCGCTGGGCTCCGGGGGTGCGTACACAAACGGCCGTCGACCAGGGTACCAGGCGCTCACGGGCGTCTTCACGGTGGTCTGTCGAACCGGCCGGACGGAGCGGGACGGGCGACTAGGGTGAGCGGGCTCGGGTCCGTCCGTATGTCGGCGGTCCGCGCTCAGGGAACGATACGCCGGGAAGGGGTCGCTGCGGCATGGCGGAGACGGCTGAGGAGATCAAGGCACGCAAGGAGCGGGAGCGGGACGAGCTCTACGCCCTCGACATCTCCGGTGTCGAGTGGCACAGCGCGCCGGGCACCGAGGAGCACGAGGAGCGGGTCGAGATCGCCTACCTGCCCGAGGGGGCCGTGGCGATGCGGTCCTCGCTCGACCCGGAGACGGTGCTGCGCTACACCGAGGCGGAGTGGCGGGCGTTCGTGCTGGGGGCTCGGGACGGGGAGTTCGACCTGGAGCCGGGGCCGCGTGGCGGAGCGCCGGAGGCCGGGCGGTAGTTTTTCGCGGTTCTCGCAGGGCGCGGCGAGGGGTGAGCCGGTGATCGGCAGCCCCTCGTCGCGCTTTTTCGTGACCTCAAGGCGCGCGGCTGACAGGGTGGTTCGCGATTCTTCACGCCAATCGCCCTATTTGTTCACCAAGGTGTTCGCTGGCTACGCCAATTCCGGGCAGCTTCTTGACAGGTTGTGACGGGGTGGACAGGCGCTCGTGGGTGGACGGGCCTGCCGAGGTGGGGCTTGTGGTGATTAGGCTGGGACGAGACGTCAGTGCCCGTGGAGCGGGAGTCGGCGTCCCAGGGGGAGCGCGGGGGAGCCTGGATCGGACGACCTCGGACGACCTCGATACGCCTCAGAACGACTTCGTACGACGTCGGACGACAAGCAAGGGTCGCCCCAGCACGGCATGAGGGTGCTCGACCACACCAGGAGGAACACTGTGAGCAGCGATCGGGACGGGAACCGCGGGGGCTGGGCGACACCCGGCGATGACCAGCCCGACGCGGAGTCCGCGGCAGAGGTGACGGGCGAGTTCACCATCGACTACGCGCCGCCGGCCTGGTACACGCAGAACGCCTCGGGGAGTTCGAGCTCGGGGCAGGGGGCTGGGGCCTCCGAGGAGTCCAGTGCTTCCGGGGCGCCCGGATCCGGGTCCCGTCCGGCCGGGGGCGCCGGTGCGTCCGGCGGGCCCGGTGGTGCCGGGGGCTCCGGGGGTTCCGGTATGTCCAGCGGGCCGGTTCCACCCCTGCCGGGGCTCACTCCGCCGCCGCACGCCAATCCTTCCGGTGGGTCTTCGTCCTTCCCGGGGCAGTCCTCCCGTCCCGCCCAGCCCCCGGCCTCGACTCCGCCTCCGGCGCCCGCTCCGGCTCCCGGGGCGCCGTTCACGCCGCCCGCGCCGCCGCCCGCTCCGGGCGCTCCGTTCACGCCCCCGGCGCCCGCGTCCGGTCCGGGGGCGCCCTTCACGCCGCCTGCGCCGTCCGCCGGGGGGCCGTCTGCCGTGCCCAAGCTTCCCGTGGGGTTCGAGCCGCAGGGGTCGCAGCAGCAGGACGCGCAGCCGGAGGGCGGGCAGCCGCAGGGGCGGACCGAGGCGCCTGCGGCTGATCCGGCCTCTCCTACGGCTGTGCCGAACATCCCCGTCGGCGGGTACCAGGCGCAGTGGACGCCGCCCGCTCCGGCAGAGGCGCCGGCTGCGCCGGTCGCGCCGGCCACTCCGGAGGCTCCGGCTGCCGCAGAGGCTGAAGCCGCTCCGGAGGCTCCGGCCGCCCCGGCCCCCGATGCCGAGGAGCCGGGGAATGGTGATCTGGACAGCGGCGCCACCATGCGGTTCTCCGCCGTCGCCCTGAAGCGGGAGATCGCGGAACGTGCCGCCGAGGTCGAGGCGCAACTGAAGTCGGTCGACGAGGGCCATGACGAGGCCAGGGCCAAGGACGAGACCGAGGCCGAGGCCGAGGACAGCGCCGTCGCCTCCGGCGTGACCGAGGGGGACGAGCCGGGCGAGGACTCCGGCGGCGACGTGGAGGCCGCGCCCTCGGACACCGACGAGGACGACGACTTCCCCCTCGCACCGGCCGGTTCGCCGGAGGTGGCGGACGCCGCCGACGTGCCCGGGGCGGAGGAGTCCGCTTCCGGCGATTCCGAGCCCGGGGACGCCGAACCTGCTTCGACCGCGCCTGAGGACGAGGCTCCCGAGGATGCGGCTCCGGAGGCGAAGACCGAGGAGGCCGAGCCGGATGAGGCCGGGCCCCAGGACTCCGTGCCCGAGAGCTCCATGACCGTGACCGAGGATGCGGCGCCTGCCGATGTGACTTCGGAGGATGCGGAAGTCGAGGACGAGGCCCCGGTAGCTCCTGAGCCGGCCGACGCCGTGCCCACCGACGCCGCTCCCGAGGGCGGCGTCCCGCAGGACACCGCCGTGCCGGGCGCGTCGGACGCCCAGCCCGGCTGGACCGCTCCCCCGGCCCCGCAGGGCATGCCGCCGCTGCCGCCGTCGTACCAGCCGGCGGCCCCGGCGCCCGCGAGCCAGTGGCCCGCCCAGCCGCAGCCCCAGCCACAGCCGGAGCCGCAGCCCGCGGACCCGAACCCGCAGGGGCAGCAGCCGCACGTACCGCCGCAGCCGTCGGTGCCGGCCCAGCAGCCGCAGCAGCCGTTCCAGCCGCAGGCGCCGCAGCCCGCCCCCGCCGCGTGGAACCCGCAGGGCGCGCCCACGCCACCGCACCAGCCGCCCATCCAGCCCCCGGCCGCACCGCAGCCCGGCAGCGGCTACGGCTTCCCGCAGCACGGCGCCCCGACCCCGACGCCACCCAACCCGCAGAGCGGGTACGGCTTCCCTCACCCCGGCGCCCCGGCCGCACAACAGCCCCCTGCCCAACAGCCCGAAGCCGCTCCCGCCCCGGCACCACAGCCCGACAGCGGATACGGCTTCCCCCAGCCCGGCGCACCGGCCCCGACCCCGCCCACTCCCCCGGGCGGCTACGGCTTCCCACAGCCCGGCGCACAGCAGATCCCTGCCCAACAGCAGCCCGGCGCCCCGACCCCGACGCCACCCAACCCGCAGGACGGCTACGGCTTCCCCCAGCCCGGCGCACCGGCCCCCACCCCGCCCACTCCCCCGGGCGGCTACGGGTTCCCGCAGCCGGGAGCCCCGACCCCGCCCACCGCACAAGGCGGCTACGGCTTCCCGCACCCGGGCGTGCCCCCGCAGGCCGGTCAGCCGGACCAGCACGGTCAGCCGCAGCAGGCCGGCCAGCAGCAGCCGCCCGTCGACCCCCGGACCGGCGCGGCCTGGCCGCAGCCCATGCAGCACGACCAGCGGCAGCCGACCAACCCCGGTGCCGCGCCGCTCGGTTACACCGCTGCCGTGGAGCTGTCGTCCGACCGGCTGCTCAACAGCAAGAAGCAGAAGGCGAAGAGCAGCCGTCCGGCGGCCGGTGGCGGCCGGTTCAAGATCGGTGGGAAGAAGGAGGAGGCCGAGCGGCAGCGGAAGCTGGAGCTGATCCGCACGCCGGTGCTGTCCTGCTACCGGATCGCCGTGATCAGCCTCAAGGGCGGTGTCGGCAAGACGACCACGACCACCGCGCTGGGTTCCACGCTCGCCACCGAACGGCAGGACAAGATCCTCGCCATCGACGCCAACCCCGACGCGGGCACCCTCGGGCGCCGCGTGCGGCGCGAGACCGGGGCCACCATCCGTGACCTCGTCCAGGCGATCCCGTACCTCAACTCGTACATGGACATCCGGCGGTTCACCTCCCAGGCGCCGTCCGGGCTCGAGATCATCGCCAACGACGTCGACCCGGCCGTGTCCACGACGTTCAACGACGAGGACTACCGGCGCGCGATCGACGTGCTGGGCAAGCAGTACCCGGTGATCCTCACCGACTCGGGCACCGGTCTGCTCTACAGCGCCATGCGCGGTGTGCTGGACCTCGCCGACCAGCTCATCATCATCTCCACCCCGTCCGTGGACGGTGCCTCCAGCGCGAGCACGACGCTGGACTGGCTGTCGGCGCACGGGTACTCCGACCTCGTCTCCCGTTCCATCACCGTGATCTCGGGGGTGCGCGAGACCGGCAAGATGATCAAGGTCGAGGACATCGTGTCGCACTTCGAGACGCGCTGCCGGGGCGTCATCGTCGTGCCGTTCGACGAGCATCTCTCCGCCGGTGCGGAGGTCAACCTCGACATGATGCGGCCGAAGGTGCGGGAGGCGTACTTCAACCTCGCGGCGATGGTCGCCGAGGACTTCACCCGCCACCAGCAGGCGCACGGCCTGTGGACCTCCGACGGCAACCCGCCGCCGGTGGCGGCCCCGCCGATGCCGGGTCAGTCCGCCCCGGGGCAGGCCCCGTATCCCGGACAGCAGCAGCCCGCCCCTGGGCAGCAGATCCCCGGACAGCCGGGCCCGTACCCGCCGCAGCACCCTCAGCAGCCGCAGGCGGGCCAGCCGTACGCCCAGCCCGGACAGCCCTATCCCCAGCAGGGACAGCCCCCGGCCCAGCCGTACCCGCAGGCACCGGGACAGCAGCCCTACCCGCAGCAGGGGCACCCGGGACAGCCGCCGGCCCAGCCGGGCCAGCCGTACGCCCAGCCCGGGCAGCCCCCGGCCGGGCCCCCGCAGCCGGGGTACGGCTACCCCCAGCCGGGGCAGCCCGGCCATCCCGGACACCCGGCCCAGCCCGACGGCCAGACCCCGCCGCCTCCGCCTCCGACGCAGTAATCGCCTCACCCGATCGGCCCCTTTCGAGGGGCCGGTCCCCTTTGTGGCCCGTGCCGTTCTCCTCGGCACGGGCCACGGCACGTTCGAGGGCCGAATCCGTTGCCAGGCCCTGGCCAGGGGGGCGTCAGTGGTCTCCACCAATGGACACGAAAAGCTCGCCAATTCGTTATTTCCGCAGGCCACAAGGGGTGAACGCGCCGTTGACGGGTGGAGACGGCCGCTGATACACACACATCATCCATCTGACACCTGATCAACCCGTCCTTCCTGTCCGAGCGATGACGCGAGGTCCGACCATGGGCACGAACGATCAGACACGCAGCCTCCCGCGCGGCCTCAGGCTCGTCGCCGTGGCCGGGGCAGCCGCGCTCACCCTCACCGCCGGTCTCGCGACCCCGCTCGACCCGGCGCCCCAGCAGGCCCGGGCGGCCGACGGCGGCAAGAAGGTGCTGACCGTCGCGGTGGCGCAGAGCGTGGACTCGCTCAGCCCGTTCCTGGCGGTGCGGCTGCTCAGTACGAGCATCCACCGGCTCATGTACGAGTACCTGACGAACTACGACCCCAAGGACAACCACGCCATCCCGGGCCTGGCCACCAAGTGGGAGCCGTCGCCGGACAAGCTGACCTGGACGTACACGATCCGCTCCAACTCCAAGTGGTCGGACGGCGAGCGCGCCACCGCCGAGGACGCGGCGTGGACGTTCAACAAGATGATGACCGACTCGGGCGCGGCCACGGCGAACGGCAGCTACGTCGGGAACTTCCGCAAGGTGACGGCCCCGAGCCCCACCGAGCTGGTCATCGAGCTGAAGAAGCCACAGGCCACGATGACCGCGCTCGACGTGCCGATCGTGCCGAAGCACGTCTGGGAGAAGGTCTCGGACTTCTCCGAGTTCAACAACGACAAGAGCTTCCCCGTCGTCGGCAACGGGCCGTTCACGCTGACCGGGTACAAGGCGGACAGTTATGTGCGGCTCAAGGCCAACAAGAGCTTCTGGCGCGGGTCGCCGAAGTTCGACGAGCTGGTGTTCCGCTACTACAAGGACCAGGACGCGGCGGTGTCTGCGCTGCGCAAGGGCGAGGTGTCCTTCGTCGCCGGGTCGCCGTCCCTGACGCCCGCTCAGGCGGCATCCCTGGAGGGCGCGGACAACATCCAGGTCAACGACGCCCCCGGCCGCCGCTTCTACGCCCTCGCCACCAACCCGGGCGCCAAGGCGAAGAACGGCAAGAAGTTCGGCGACGGCCACCCCTCCCTGCTGGACCAGCGGGTGCGGAACGCGCTGTTCCTGGCCGTGGACCGCAAGGCCATCATCGACAAGGTGTTCCAGGGACACGCCGTCGAGGGTGAGGGCTACATCCCGCCACGGTTCCAGAACTACTTCTGGAAGCCGTCCGCGGACCAGAAGCTGGCGTACGACCCGGCCGGGGCGGCCCGGCTGCTCGACCAGGCGGGGTACAAGAAGAACGGCGACGGCAAGCGCGTCGGCAAGGACGGCAAGCCCATCACCTACCGCGTCCTGTGCCACGCCACCGACCCGAACGACAAGGCGGTCGGCAAGTACCTCCAGGAGTGGTGGGGCGAGCTCGGCATCGGCGTCCAGCTGAACTGCCTGGACAACGTGACCGACCCCTGGCTCGCCGGCAAGTACGACCTCGCCTTCGACGGCTGGTCGGTCAACCCCGACCCGGACTTCGTGCTGTCCATCCACACCTGCGGAGCGCTCCCGGCGACCCCGGAGGAGACGGGCGCGACGGACAACTTCATCTGCGACAAGAAGTACGACGAGCTCTACGCACAGCAGCTCGCCGAGTACGACCCCGCCAAACGGGCGGACATCGTCAAGCGGATGGAGTCGCGGCTGTACGACCTCGGGTACATGAACGTCATGGCGTATCCGAACGCGGTCGAGGCCTTCCGGACGGACCAGATCAAGTCGATCACGACGATGCCGGCGAAGGCGGGGAACATCTACGGCCAGGACGGCTACTGGAGCTGGTGGTCGGCGGTCCCGGCGGATTCGAGCGGCTCGTCCGAGAACGCGTCGTCGACGGGGGTCGTGGTCGGGATCGTGGCGGGTGTCGTGATCCTCGGCGGGCTCGGCGTCTTCGCGGCGATGCGGCGGCGGTCCACCGCCGAGGACCGCGAGTAGCGGGGGCGAGCGGGTACTCATGACCGCTGACGCGTCTCCCGCGCTGGTCGCGGACAAGCAGCAGACGGCCGCCGGGCCGCGGGTACGCAGGGGCTCCGCGTACCCGCGGTACCTGGCGGGCAAGGTCGCGGGCGCGGCCGTGTCGCTGCTGGCCGTGCTGATCACCAGTTTCTTCCTCTTCCGGCTGATCCCCGGCGACCCGGTGAAGACCATGACCGGCGGCCGTCAGGTGTCGGCCGGGCAGCTGGCCGCCTACCGCGAGGAGTTCGGGCTCGACCTGCCGTTGTGGCGGCAGTTCACGGACTACTGCGGCAAGGCGCTCACCGGCGACTTCGGCACGTCGTACCAGTTCCGCGCCCCGGTCGTCGACAAGATCACGGAAGCGCTGCCGAACACCCTGCTGCTCACCGGGACGGCCTTCGTCCTGTACACCGCGCTGGGCATCTTCCTCGGCACGCGCTCGGCGTGGCGGCGCGGCGGGCTCGGCGACCGGTTCAACACCGGTCTCGCGCTGACCCTGTACTCCATCCCGTCCTTCTGGCTCGGGCTGCTGCTGATCGTCGTTCTGTCGGTGGGCATCGGCCCGCTGCCGGGGATGTTCCCCACCGGCGGCATGGAGTCGGGCGGCGAGGAGGGCTTCGCGTACGTCGTGGACGTGGCGCACCATCTGGTGCTGCCGGTGGTGACGCTGGTGGCCGTGGAGTACGGGCAGACGCTGCTGGTCACGCGGTCGGCGCTGCTGGACGAGATGGGCAGCGACTATCTGACGACCGCGCGGGCCAAGGGGCTGCGCGACGACCTCGTGCGCCGCCGGCACGCCGTGCCGAACGCTCTGCTGCCGACCGTGACCCTGATCTTCATCAACCTCGGCCGGACGGTGGCGGGTGTGATCCTCGTGGAGACGGTGTTCTCCTGGCCGGGTCTCGGCGGGCTGTTCTACCAGGCGCTGAGCGTGCCCGACCTGCCGTTGGTGCAGGGACTGTTCTTCGTGTTCGCCGCGGCGGTGATCGTGATGAACACCCTCGCCGACCTGGTCTATCCGCTGCTCGACCCCCGGGTGGCCCGATGACGACGACGACCGATCCGGCCCTGAGCCCGCGCGCCCTCGCCCGGCAGCGGCGCCGGGCCTCCGTCGCCCGCTTCTGGCGGCAGTACCGCGCCGAGCGGGCGGGGCTGTACGGCCTGACCGTGCTCGCGCTGTGCGCGCTGCTGGCGTTGTTCGCGCCGTTGTTCGTCGGCTCGGACGTGAGCAGTGTGACCGACGCGCCGGGGCGTCCGATGCAGAGCCCCAGCGCGGACTTCCCGCTGGGCACCGACCAGTTCGGCCGGGACCTGCTGGGCCTGGTGGTCTGGGGCTCGCGGGTGTCGCTGCTGGTCGGGCTGCTCGCCGCCGTGCTGTCGGTCGCGATCGGCACGCTCATCGGGGTCACCGCGGGGCACTTCAAGGGCTGGTACGCGACGGTGATGATGCGGATCACCGACTGGTTCCTGGTGATGCCGACGCTGGTGCTGGCGATCGCCCTGGCCACCGTGATGTCCCGCTCGCTGACCACGACGGTCGTCGCGATCGGCGTCACCACCTGGCCGACCACGGCCCGGCTGGTGCGGGCGCAGACGCTGGCGGTGGAGACCCGGCCGTACATCGAGCGGGCGAAGGCGCTCGGCGGCGGGCACTGGCACATCATGTCCCGGCATGTGCTTCCCAACGTGATGCCCCTGGTGCTGGCCCAGACGACCCTGATCATCTCCACGGCGATCCTGGCCGAGGCGACCCTCGCCTTCCTCGGCCTCGGGGACCCGACGATCGTGTCGTGGGGCGGGCTGCTCCAGGACGCGCGGGAGGCGGGCGCGGTCAGTGCCGGGGACTGGTGGTACCTGGTGCCGCCGGGCATCGCCATCGCCGTGGTGGCGCTGGCGTTCACGCTCTGCGGGCGGGCCGTGGAGTCCGTCCTCAACCCCAGGCTGGGGGTGTCGCGTTGAGTCTGCTCGACGTCAGGAACCTGGCGGTGACGTACCCGGGCGGGGCGGCCGCCGTGCGCGGGGTGGATCTGCGGCTGGACGCGGGCCGCAAGCTCGGTCTCGCCGGGGAGTCCGGCTGCGGCAAGTCCACGCTGGCGCTGGCCCTGCTGCGGCTGCTGCCGTCCGCGACCCGCGTCACCGGTGAGGTGCTGCTCGACGGCGAGGACGTGCTGACGATGAAGTGGGGCCGGGTCCGGGCGGTCCGCTGGGCCGGGGCCTCCGTCGTGTTCCAGGGCGCGATGCACTCGCTGAACGCCGTGCACCGCGTCGGCGACCAGATCGCCGAGCCGATCCTGCTGCACAGGAAGGCCACCCCGGCCGGCGCGAAGAAGAAGACCGGGGAGCTGCTGGAGCAGGTCGGGCTGCCCGCCGCCCGTGCGGAGGCCTACCCGCACGAGCTGTCCGGCGGCCAGCGCCAGCGCGTCATGATCGCCATGGCCCTGGCCTGCGACCCGCGGCTGATCATCGCCGACGAGCCGACCACGGCGCTCGACGTGATGGTCCAGGCGCAGATCCTGCGGCTCATCGAACAGCTCGTCGCGGACCAGGACCTCGGCCTGATCATGATCAGCCATGACCTGGCGGTCCTCGCCGACACCTGCGACCGGCTGGCCGTGATGTACGCGGGCCGGGTCGTCGAGGAGGGCCCGGCGGCCCAGGTGTACGAGGACGCCCGGCACCCGTATGCCAGGGCCCTGTCGGCCGCGTTCCCGCGCATCGGCGACCCGGCTTCCCGGTTCGCCCCGCAGGGGCTGGCCGGAGACCCTCCCGACCCGGCGGCCCTGCCGTCCGGCTGCACGTTCCACCCGCGGTGCCCGGTGGCGCTGGAGTCGTGCGCCGAGCAGGACCCGGTGCTGCGCGAGGCGGGGCCGGAACGCCGGGCGGCGTGCGTCCTGGTCGGCCCGCCAAAGGACGCGCCTCGCGAGTCCCGTGAGGAACCCGAGGTCCATGAGGGGCCGGAGTCCGGTGAGGCACCGGCGGCCGCGGAGGACCCGGAGGCGCTGGAGAAAGCGAGGCCGAGCACGCCATGACCACGTCACCCACGAGCCCCGAGGTCGCCACGGCCCCTCTGCTGAGCGCCCAGGGCCTCCACGTCACCTTCCCCGGCCGGCACGGAGGCCCCCGGTCCCGTGCGGTGGACGGGGTCGACCTCGACATCCGGCCCGGCGAGATCGTCGCGCTGGTCGGCGAGTCCGGTTGCGGGAAGACGACCCTGGCCCGCTCCCTGCTGGGCCTGGTCGAGCCGACCGCCGGCCGGGTCACCTTCGACGGCCGCCCGCTGGAGTACTCGGGCCGCTCCCTCAAGGCGTACCGCAAGCGTGCCCAACTGGTCCTCCAGGACCCGAGCGGCTCGCTCAACCCACGGCACACGGTCTACGACGCGGTCGCCGAGGGCCTGCGCATCCACGGCCACGGCGGCGACGAGCGGGCAGCGGTCGCCGACGCCCTCTCCCGAGCCGGGCTACGGCCCCCGGAGCGCTTCTTCCTGCGCTACCCGCACGAGCTGTCCGGAGGACAACGCCAGCGCGTCGTCATCGCGGGCGCGCTGGTCCTGGAACCCGAACTCCTCGTCGCCGACGAGCCGGTGGCGTCCCTGGACGCCTCCGTGCGCGGTGAGATCCTCGCCCTGCTCCTGCGGCTGCGCACCGAGCTGGGCCTGTCCGCGCTGGTCGTCACGCACGACCTGGGCCTGGCGTGGAACATCGCCGACCGGGTGGCCGTGATGTACCTGGGCCGGATCGTGGAGACGGGCGCGGTCGAGCAGGTCCTGACGGCTCCACGGCACCCCTACACCCAGGCGCTGCTGTCCGTGCTCCCGGAAGCTCCCGGGGCCCCGGTGGTCCTCACGGGCGAGCCCCCGGACCCGTCCCGCATCCCGTCCGGCTGCCGCTTCCACGCCCGCTGCCAGATCCTGTCGAGCGGCGAGGCGGCAGCGGCGGGCGTGGCAGACGCGTGCAGAGGCCAGGACTTGGAGGTACTGGGCGGGGGCGGAGCATCGCAGGTCGCATGCCATTGGGCGGTTTCGTCATCGCCCCCAAGGGGCGCGGGGCTGCGTTGATGTGCGGCTCCGCCGCGTGAGCGCGACCAGCCACAACCCACCCGCAGACGGCCCACAACAGGACTAGGCAGCCCCGTCAGCCGCCACCAGCTCCCGGCACTTCTTCACGTCCTGCCCCATCTGCTCCAACAAGGCATCCAGCGTCTCGAACTTCGCCTGCCCCCGCACGAACGCCAAGAAGTCGACCGCGACATGCAACCCGTACAGATCCAGCCCGACCCGGTCGATGGCATAAGCCTCCACCGTCCGCTCGGTCCCCTCGAACTGCGGATTCGTACCGACGGAGATCGCCGCCGGCATCGCCTCGCCCTGTGCGTGCAGCCACCCGGCGTACACACCGTCGGCGGGAATCGCGGTGTGCGGCAGCGTCTCGACGTTGGCCGTCGGGAAGCCCAGCTCGCGACCGCGCTGCGCACCGCGCACGACGACGCCCTCGACCCGGTGCGGGCGCCCCAGGATCTCCCCCGCACCCTCGACGTCGCCCTCGGCGACCAGCCGCCGCGTCAGCGTCGAGGAGAACGGCTCCCCGCCGCCCGCCTCGCCGGTCACGTACAGGTCGACGACCTCGACCTCGAAGTCGTAGGTCTTGCCCTGCGTGGCCAGGAACTCCACGTTGCCCGCGGCCTTGTGGCCGAAGCGGAAGTTGGGGCCCTCGACGACCGCCTTGGCGTGCAGCTTGTCGACGAGCACCTTGACGACGAAGTCGGCCGGGGACAGCTTCGAGAACTCGGTCGTGAAGGGCAGGATGAGCACCGCGTCCACGCCCAGGTCGGCCATGAGTTCGGCGCGGCGGTGGTGCGGGGCGAGCAGCGGCGGGTGACTGCCGGGGCGGACGACCTCGCTGGGGTGCGGGTCGAAGGTGACGACGACGGCGGGCACGCCCAGCTCCCGGGCGCGGTTCACCGCATGCCGGATGATCAGCTGGTGTCCGCGGTGGACTCCGTCGTAGGAGCCGATGGTGACGACGCTGCGCCCCCAGTCCTGGGGGATGTCCTCCAAGCCACGCCAGCGCTGCACTGTGCCTGCTCCTTGTCGAAAGCTCGTCGAACCCGTGTACCTGGTTGTCCGTGGTTGCCTCGTACGCAGGTCTAAGGGTGCCATGCCGGGTGCCCCCGGCCCGCATCGGCATGGGGGCTGTGACAGGGCGCACGACACGGTACGCCGGCCCGGCGGCCGGGATGCCGGTCACGCGGGGACGCGTACGCCCGCCAGGTTCTCGATCGTCCGGCGGGAGCTCGGCCCGACCAGCGCCGCCCACTGCTCGGGCGCGTCGGCCAGCCAGCCGGCCGCGCGGGCGGCGAAACCGGGCACGTGCCGGCCCAGGTCGGCCAGGGCGCGGTCGAAGCGGGCGGCGCCCTCCGGGGTGCGGACGAGGAGCAGGCCGACGCGGTGGACGAGGTCGCGCAGGTCGTCGCCGCTGTTCCGGGCGACGGCGTGCAGCAGCGCGTCCAGGACGTCGGTGTCCTGCTCGCGGGCCATGAGCAGGTCGCGCAGTTCGCGGCGCAGCGGACGGGAGGCGGGGATGCCGGGCGGGGCGAGGACGCCGGCGAGGGCGCAGCGCAGCCGTACCGGGCCGCCCTCCAGCAGGCCGGTGACCAGGGGCAGGAGCACGGCCCGCACGGTGGGGCCCCGGTCGAGCCGCTGGTCCACGTAGGCGGCCGTCTGCCCGGCGAGTTCCGGCCGCAGCTCGGCGGCCTGTCGCAGCAGCGCGGCGACGCGGGGGGCCAGGCCCGGCGGGGTGGCGTCGGCGAGTGCCCGCAAGGCCTCCTCCGCGTCCGGCCGCTCCAGTCGGGCCGCGAAGGCGCGGAGGACCGGTTCGGGGTGGGTCGGGAGGGCACCGGCCGGCACGTCCGGGGGCAGCTGAGGGTCGCCCGCCGCGAAGTGCTCCAGGGCCCGAGGGAGATACCGGTCCCGGGTGTGCGGGTCCTGGACGAGGAGGCCGAGTGCGCCGCCGTGCAGGGCGCGGTCGGCGGGGCGGGCGAGCAGGGTCAGGGCGGTGAAGCGCAGCAGGGCGCGGTCGCCACCGGTGCTCACGTGGGGCGCGGCCCGGAGGCCGTGCGTCACCGCGGCGGCGCGCCGCGTCGGGCGTTCGTCGCGTGCCCACCGGTCGACGGCCCGGCACACCGCCGACGGTTCCTCCTCGGCCAGCACGGCGAGCAGTTCGTCGGCCCGCCGGTGCGCCCGGTCGACGAGCGCGTCCGTCAGGTCGTCCAGGGCCCCGTGGCGGTGGGTGTGCAGCAGCGCCTGCGCCGCGGTGGCCACGGTGGCGTGCGGAGTGGCGGGCAGCGGCTGTTCGTCGACGAACCAGCGGGCGAGCAGCGGTTGCACGGCCGTGGGATCGGCGGCGAGCAGGCGCGCGACGGCGTCCAGGAACCGGGGACCGGCCTCGCACGGCGGGCCGTCGGCGTGGACCAGCCGGCGCAGCAAGGTGAAGCGCGTGTCCTCCGGCAGCCGCACGCCGGTCCAGAAGGCGGGCCCGACCTCCTCCGGTACGGGCCGCTCCTGCCGCCGCCAGGCCACGGTCCGGTCGGCGAGCAGCCGCAGCACCTCGAGGTAGGGCGTCGCGTCGGGCACGGCCAGCAGGGTCCCGGCGAGCAGCCGGGCGGTCCACCAGGACCGTGAGCCGGCGTCCAGGGCGTGCACCAGGTCGGCGAGCCTGGAGGCCAGTCGGCCGGTGCCGTGCTGGCGGGCGAGGTACAGCAGGGCCTGTACGACGGGCCCGATGCGGTGGTGCGGCACGGGGTCGGGCCGCGTGTCCTCGTGGCGGTGGACGAGGACCTGGAGGGCCTCGTCGAGGTCGAGGTGCATGCCCTGGAGCCAGTCGGCGAGTTCCTCGTGGGCGAAGCGGTAGCCGGTCCCGGCGGGCACGAGGAGCCCCTCGGCGAGGACGGCCGGCGCCCAGCCGGCGCCGCCTCCCAGCCGCTCCGGGGCGGGCCCCCACGGGAACAGCGCCTCGAACGTCTCCCGGTCCAGGTCGCCCGGCCCGGGGCCGAGCGTGCGCCGGGCGGCCTCGTGCACCTGCCCGGCCACCTTGGCGGCCAGCCGGCGTACGGCGGTGCCGCGCAGGCCGTTGCCGGCGGCCAGCCGCTGGGCGATGCGCAGGGACATCAGATCCAGGTAGGCGGCGAAGACGTCGTCACGGTCGACGGTCGCGATGGGGGCGCCGGCGGCGTCGGGGCCATGAGGAACGCCGGCGGGTCCCGGGGCGTACGAGGCAGCGCGGACGTCGGGGCGTTGGAGACGTCCGGCGGCTTCCGGGGCGTCGGAGGCAGCAGAGGAATCGGTGACGGCGGTCCGGATCTCGGCGAGCAGCCGGAGGGTCAGAGGGTGCCGGGCGTCCGTCCCGACGAGGGCGCTCTCCGGGACGCCATGGCGCCGACGGGCCTCCCTGGCCTCGTCCTCGGTGAGATCGCCGATCCGCACGCACGCGGGGCCCCTTCCGGCGCCGTCGGGCCGGTACAGCACCTCCGCCGGGAACCCCGCGTCCTCCCAGTACTCCTCCCGGCAGGCCACGACCAGCCGCGCTCCCGTCTCGCGCAGCCACCGCACCGTCCCGTCCGTCCAGTCGGCCAGGCGGCGCGCGAGCGCGGGCGGCGTCTCCTCGGGGCCGTCGAGGAGGAGCAGCAGGGGCCGGCCGAGGGCGGCGGCGAGGGAGGCGAGCCGCTCGGGCGTGGTGTCGCCCAGGTCGGCCGGGAGGGCGGGGGCGCGGGACGCTGCCACGAGCGGAGCGGCCCGGGTCAGCGCCCGGCGGACCGCGTCCGCCACCGAGGTGTCGTCGTCCCGCAGTTCGGAGCCGCGCAGCCACAGCGTGGGGTGCCCGTCCCGGGCGCGGAGCGCGGCGAGCGCCGCGAGCTCCGTCGTACGGCCGCTGCCGGGCGCCCCGACGAGGCCGAGGACGGCCGCCGGACCGGCCGTGAACGCGCGGAACTCGGCCGCCACGGACGCCCGTTCGACCGGTTCCGGGAGGCCGGTGCGGTCGGGCGGGCCGGCCGCCGCCATCGAGGTGCCGGTCAGCTCCAGCACCCCCGCCAGATTGAGGTCGGCAGCGTAGGCGGGGACCGTCTCCGCGTTCTCGGCGAGCAGTTCGGCGAGCGGCCCCGCCGCTGCGGGCACCCGGGCACGCAGCGGTACGGCGAAGCCGACGTCGCTGTGACCGGAGCTGAGCGCGGTGCCGAGGACACCGACGACCGCGCCGGTCTCCGTGTCGAGCACGGGGCCGCCGGCCGCTCCGCCGCCCAGCCGCAGCGCGTCCCGCCCGGCCGTGCCGACCGCCAGCTCCAGCGCGCCGTCGAGGCGATGGGCCCGGTCCCCGGCCGTGTACGTCACGGGGGTCGAGCCCAGCACGCGGGCTTCGCGCCAGCCGCCTGCGGCGATCCGCACATAGGCGCCGGTCGCGGCACCGCCCCGCACGGTGACGGGCAGCGGCGGCACGCCGAGCCCCTCGGCGCGTACGAGGGCCAGGTCGAGCGCGGGCAGCGGGGTGACCGCGTCGGCGGCCACCACCCGGCGGCAGTCCCCGGCCCCGTAGAGAACGAGCCGGGGCTGGCCGTCGACGGCCTCGTGGCTGGTGATGAGCGTGCCGTGCCGGTCGGCCAGGAAACCGGTGCCGCGGGGGCGTCCGTCGAGGTCGTGGATGCGGACGAGTGCCTCGCCGGGGGGCTGGGCAGCCGGCTCCGGCGCCTGATCCGCCGGCCTCGTTGCCTCGCCCCCCGTTCCGGGGAGGTCCTGGGAGCCGTCCACGCTGCCGTCCGTCTCCCGGGACCGGTTCCGCGACGTCATCGTCGAGCCTCCCCGCCGTACATCCGTGCCCTCGCGTTCGACGGTAGGGGCGAGATGATCAGCGGGACAGATCCCTCGGCGAAAGCGCCCCCTTCCACTCCCCCGGTTCACTCCGAGCGCCCGCACGGACGGGTGAACGGAAGGGGATGGCTGGATACACCCTTGAGTGGGGGAACCGAGGGGGGACCCGTGGAGCGGCGACAGTGGAGGTACCCCGTGGCCGCCGCTCCACGGGCGGACAACCGTCAGCCGAAGACGGCCAGGCTCTTGGCCTTGCCCCGCTGCTCCTCGACGAGGGCGAGGAAGCGGCCCTCCGGGTCGAAGACGGCGACCGGGCCGGAGCCCGCGTACTCGTCGGGCATCTCCAGCCGTACGCCGTTGGTGAGCAGCTTGGCCCGCCGGGCGTCGACGTCCCAGCGCGGGAAGGCGGCCGCGGCGGCCTCGGCGATCGGCATCACGGCGAGTTCCTGCTGGTGCTGGTCGAGGGTGCGGGCCGCGTCGAGCTTGTACGGGCCGACGCGGGTGCGGCGCAGGGCGGTGAGGTGACCGCCGACTCCGAGGTCGGCGCCCAGGTCACGGGCCAGGGCCCGGATGTACGTGCCGGAGGAGCAGACGACCGAGACCACCAGGTCGAGTACGGCCGTGCCGTCCTCGGCGACGGCGTCCCTGACGTCGTACACGCCGAAGGAGGAGACCGTGACGGGCCGGGCCGGGATGTCGAACTCCTCGCCCTCCCTGGCCCGCTTGTAGGACCGCACGCCGTTGATCTTGATGGCGCTGACCTTGGACGGCACCTGCATGATGTCGCCGGTCAGCTTGGCGATGCCGGCGTCGATGGCCTCGCGGGTGACCTTGGAGGCGTCCGCGGCGGAGGTGATCTCCCCCTCGGCGTCGTCCGTGAGGGTGTTCTGCCCGAGCCGGATGGTGCCCAGGTACTCCTTCTCGGTCAGGGCGAGGTGGCCGAGGAGTTTCGTGGCCTTCTCCACGCCGAGGACGAGGACGCCCGTCGCCATCGGGTCGAGGGTGCCGGCGTGCCCGACGCGACGCGTGCGGGCGATGCCGCGCATCTTGGCGACGACGTCGTGCGAAGTGAAACCCGACGGCTTGTCGACGATGACGAGGCCGTCGGGCGTGATGTGCTTCTGGGTCATTCGGCGGTGTCGTCCGTCTCGTCGTCCTCGTCCGGCTTCCGGTACGGGTCGGCCTCACCGGCGTACTTCGCGCCGGCGGAGGCCTCGCGCACCTTCGCGTCGGACTGGCGCGCCTTGTCGAGGAGGTCCTCGATGTTCCGGGCGGTGTCGGGGAGGGCGTCCATGACGAAGGTCAGGGTCGGCGTGAACTTCACACCGGCGGCCCGGCCGACCTCGGAGCGCAGGATGCCCTTGGCGCTCTCCAGGCCGGCGGCGGCGGCCGCGCGCTCCTCGTCGTCCCCGTACACGGTGTAGAAGACGGTCGCCTCCCGCAGATCACCGGTCACCCGGGTGTCCGTGATGGTGACGTGCGAGCCGAGCCGCGGGTCCTTGATCCCGCGCTGCAGCTTCTGGGCCACCACTTCCCGGATGAGGTCCGCCAGCCTCTTGGCCCGCGCGTTGTCGGCCACTGGTCCGTCTCCCGTTCTTTCCTGTCTGGGTCGTTCTTGGGTCGTCAGTCGTCTTCGCCGTGGAAGCGCCGCCTGACGGACAGCAGTTCCACCTCGGGGCGGCCGGCCACGAGCCGTTCGCACCGGTCGAGCACCTCGCTCAGGTGCCCCGCGTCGCCGGAGACCAACGCGAGACCGATGACGGTCCTGCGATGGAGGTCCATGTGGTCCACCTCGGCCGCGCTCACCGCGTACTTGCGCTGGAGCTCGGCGACGATGGGGCGGACGACGGAGCGCTTCTCCTTCAGCGACCGTACGTCGCCGAGGAGCAGGTCGAAGGACAGCGTCCCCACGTACATGTGTGTATCCGGATGACCCGCCGGTACGGGATCGATGGCCCTGCGGTGTGGTTGGCAGGGACATCAAGAACGGTACCGCGAACCTGCCGGTGGCTCGACGGGGTTTTGCCCACCCACCCGCCCGACACCGTCGGCCAGGAGGCCCGGGCCCGAGGGGCTCCGCCCCAGACCCCCCGGAAACGAGCCCTGCTCAGCACCCTCACGAGAGCCAAGCACAGCCCACCCGTAGCAAGCCCTGCTCAGCACCCTCGGAGGAGCCGAACCCTGCACGCCCGCGGGAGCCATGCCCCGCCTTGCAGCGGGAGCCCCACACCTCAGCGGGAGCTTCACCCACCGGGCCGCAAGGCGGTCGGGGACGCGAACGGCCGGTCGGCCGACGCGCGCCGGTGCGCAGCACCCGGGCCATACCGCGTTCCGCCC
>NZ_JBEXQJ010000065.1:0-28697 GCF_040612515.1 Streptomyces sp. NPDC006372
GCGCGGGCGGTGCCCGCGCACCCCGGACCACGCCCAGCTCGCACGGAGTCCCGACACCATGTCATGGCCGCCCGTCCGCCGATCCGGAGCGAGGCGGCCCGAGAGGGAGTACGAGAAGGTGGCCACACCTAAAAAGGGCAGGAACGCGAGCGCCCAGAGCAAGCCGTGGCGCTCGCTGGCCCTGATCCTGATCGCCATCGCGGCGCTCACCGGTGGGATGTTCGCCTCGGGACACACGAAACCGCGTCTCGGCATCGACCTCGCCGGCGGTACGAGCATCACGCTCCGTGCGGTTCCCGAGGCCGGCAACGAGTCGGCGATCAACAAGACCAACATGGACACCGCCGTCTCCATCATGGAGCGCCGTGTCAACGGTCTGGGCGTTTCCGAGTCCGAGGTGCAGACCCAGGGTCGCGACAACATCGTCGTCAACATCCCCAAGGGCACGAACTCCGAGCAGGCCCGTAAGCAGGTAGGCACCACCGCCAAGCTCTACTTCCGCCCGGTCCTCGCCACCGAGGTCTCCGGCGGCAAGGGCAAGACCAGCCCGTCCCCGAGCCCCACCGGCAGCCCTTCGGGCAAGCCGTCGGGCAAGGCCACCGACAAGCCCGAGGCCACCGACAAGGACTCGGCGTCCCCGTCCGCGAGCCCGACCACGCAGGGCCGCGCCGTCACGGACGCGCTGAAGGCCGACGCGACGCCGTCCGCCGGCGCCTCGGACAAGGCGAAGGCCAGCCCCTCTCCGTCCGCCTCCGGTGGCACCGCCGAAGAAGACGCGAAGAAGCTCCAGGCGCAGTACGCCGCACTCGACTGCACCAACGAGAAGACCCGCGGCAAGGTCGGCGACGGCTCGAAGGCTTCCGAGCCGACCCTGGCCTGCGGCAAGAACTCGCAGGGCCAGTGGCAGAAGTACGTTCTCGGCCCCGCCGAGGTCGACGGCACCGACGTCGACAAGGCGCAGGCCAGCCTGAACACCCAGAGCGGTGCGGGCTGGACGGTCCAGATGGACTTCACGGACGGGGGAGCCAAGAAGTTCGCCGACATCACCGGCAAGCTGGCGCAGAACCAGTCCCCGCAGAACCAGTTCGCGATCGTCCTGGACGGTGACGTCGTCTCCGACCCGTTCGTCCGCCAGGCTCTGACCGGCGGCAACGCGGAGATCTCCGGCAACTTCAACCAGCAGTCCGCGCAGGAACTCGCGAACATGCTGAAGTACGGTGCGCTGCCACTGACCTTCAAGGTGGACAGCATGACGACCGTGACCGCCGCGCTGGGCGGTGACCAACTGCAGGCCGGGCTGATCGCCGGTGCGATCGGTCTCGCGCTGGTCGTCGTCTACCTGCTGGCCTACTACCGCGGCCTGGCGTTCATCGCCATCCTCTCGCTGCTGGTCTCCGCCGCCCTCACCTACACGCTCATGGCCCTGCTCGGCCCGACCATCGGTTTCGCGCTGAACCTGCCGGCGGTGTGCGGCGCCATCGTCGCGATCGGCATCACAGCGGACTCGTTCATCGTGTACTTCGAACGCGTCCGCGACGAGATCCGGGAGGGCCGCACCCTGCGCCCCGCCGTCGAGCGGGCCTGGCCGCGCGCCCGGCGCACCATCCTGGTCTCCGACTTCGTGTCGTTCCTCGCCGCCGCGGTGCTGTTCCTCGTCACCGTCGGCAAGGTCCAGGGCTTCGCGTTCACGCTCGGCCTGACCACCCTGCTCGACGTGGTCGTCGTGTTCCTCTTCACCAAGCCGCTGCTGACGCTGATGGCCCGCCGCCGGTTCTTCGCGAACGGCCACAAGTGGTCCGGCCTCGACCCGAAGAGCCTGGGTGCGCAGCCGCCGCTGCGCCGCACCCGCCGTCCCTCCGCCCCCGTCGAGACGAAGGAGGCGTGAGATGTCGAAGCTCGGCAACATCGGCGCCCGGTTGCACCGCGGCGAAATCGGCTACGACTTCGTCAAGAACCGCAAGATCTGGTACGGCCTGTCGATCCTGATCACCATCACGGCCATCGTCGGCCTGACGGTCCGCGGCCTGAACATGGGCATCGAGTTCCAGGGCGGTGCCGTCTTCAACACCCCGAAGAACACCAGCGCCTCGGTGTCCCAGGCGGAGGAGTACGCGGAGACGGCCTCCGGCCACGACGCGATCGTCCAGAAGCTCGGCGACGGCAGCATGCGCATCCAGGTCGCCGGCATCGACACCGACGCGGCGAACAAGATCAAGAACACGCTCGCCGACGACCTCAAGATCGACTCGGAGCAGATCAACGCGGAGCTGGTCGGCCCCAGCTGGGGTGAGCAGATCGCCAACAAGGCCTGGCAGGGCCTCGGGATCTTCCTGATCCTCGTGGTGATCTACCTGGCGATCGCCTTCGAGTGGCGCATGGCGCTCGCCGCGTTCGTCGCGCTGATCCACGACATCACCATCACGGTCGGCATCTACGCCCTCGTCGGCTTCGAGGTCACACCGGGCACGGTGATCGGTCTGCTGACCATCCTCGGCTACTCGCTCTACGACACGGTCGTGGTCTTCGACAGCCTCAAGGAACAGACCAAGGACATCACCAAGCAGACCCGCTGGACCTACAGCGACGTCGCCAACCGCTCGATCAACAGCACCCTCGTCCGCTCCATCAACACCACGGTGGTCGCACTGCTGCCGGTCGGCGGCCTGCTGTTCATCGGTGGCGGCGTGCTCGGCGCCGGCATGCTGAACGACATCTCGCTGTCGCTGTTCGTCGGCCTCGCCGCCGGTGCGTACTCCTCGATCTTCATCGCCACGCCGCTCGTCGCCGACCTCAAGGAGCGCGAGCCGCAGATGAAGGCCCTGAAGAAGCGCGTCCTGGCCAAGCGGGCCCAGAAGGGCGAAACGCAGACGGGAGCGGCCGAGGAGCTGTACGCCGAGGAGCCCGCGGACGCCGCACCCGCGGTCGTCGGCCCTCGCAACCAGCCCGCGTCCCGCAGCCGCGGCCGCGGCCGTCCCTCGGGGAAGCGCCGATGACCGAGATCAGGGACCTGCTGCTCAGCCGCATCAGGGACGTGGCGGACTACCCGGAGCCGGGCGTGATGTTCAAGGACATCACCCCGCTCCTGGCGGACCCGGCGGCGTTCACCGCGCTCACCGACGCCCTCGCCGAGATCGCCGAGCGCAGCGGTGCCACCAAGGTCGTCGGCCTGGAGGCCCGCGGCTTCATCCTCGGCGCCCCGGTCGCCGTCCGCGCCGGTCTCGGCTTCGTCCCCGTGCGCAAGGCGGGCAAGCTCCCCGGAGCCACCCTCGCCCAGGCCTACGACCTGGAGTACGGCTCGGCGGAGATCGAGATCCACGCCGAGGACCTGACCGGAGAGGACCGCGTCCTGATCGTCGACGACGTCCTCGCCACCGGCGGCACCGCCGAGGCCTCGGTCCAGCTCATCCGCCGGGCCGGCGCCGAGGTCGCGGGCCTCGCCGTCCTCATGGAACTCGGTTTCCTGAACGGCCGCACCCGCCTGGAACCGGCGCTCGGCGGAGCCCCGCTGGAGGCACTGCTCACGGTCTAGAAGGCCCACGGCAGCCCGGTGGACACCGGCACGACCCCGCGGAGGCGGGCCCGGAGGAATCCGGTGCCCGCCTCTCGCGTTTCCCGGGTAGACGGGCCTCACATTGGCCTGAAGGCGATCCCGGAGCTCAGGATCGCTACCATGGGGTCTCCGGAGCCTGACCGGGGGACCCGGAACGCGCACGAGGAGCCCTCTTGCCAGACGAGGCCCAGCACCTGACCGCCGCCAAGCCCGAGTCCGCCTCGGCAGCCGCGGCCAAGCCCGCGCCGAACGCGCCGCACGCGAAGAACGACACCCGCGGGCCGGTCGAGCACGCCCAGTCGGCGCCGGTCGACAAGCCCGCCGAGCAGTCGCGCCCCAAGCCCGTCCCGCCCGCCGTGCGCCAGACCACCGGTCAGCCCGCCCGCACCGGCTCCTCCAACCGTGTCCGCGCCCGCCTCGCCCGTCTCGGCGTCCAGCGCGCGAACCCCTACAACCCGGTGCTGGAGCCGCTGCTGCGCATAGTGCGCAGCAACGACCCGAAGATCGAGACGGCGACGCTCCGCCAGATCGAGCGCGCCTACCAGGTCGCCGAGCGCTGGCACCGCGGCCAGAAGCGCAAGAGCGGCGACCCGTACATCACGCACCCCCTCGCCGTGACGACGATCCTCGCCGAGCTCGGTATGGATCCGGCCACGCTGATGGCCGGACTGCTGCACGACACGGTCGAGGACACCGAGTACGGCTTGGACGACCTGCGCCGCGACTTCGGCGACGTCGTCACCCTGCTCGTCGACGGCGTCACCAAGCTCGACAAGGTCAAGTTCGGTGAGGCCGCCCAGGCCGAGACCGTGCGCAAGATGGTCGTCGCCATGGCCAAGGACCCGCGCGTCCTGGTCATCAAGCTCGCCGACCGCCTGCACAACATGCGCACCATGCGCTACCTCAAGCGTGAGAAGCAGGAGAAGAAGGCGCGCGAGACCCTGGAGATCTACGCGCCGCTCGCCCACCGCCTGGGCATGAACACCATCAAGTGGGAGCTGGAGGACCTCGCCTTCGCGATCCTCTACCCCAAGATGTACGACGAGATCGTCCGGCTGGTGGCCGAGCGGGCACCGAAGCGTGACGAGTACCTGGCCATCGTCACCGACGAGGTCCAGCAGGATCTGCGGGCGGCCCGCATCAAGGCGACCGTCACCGGCCGCCCCAAGCACTACTACAGCGTCTACCAGAAGATGATCGTCCGCGGCCGGGACTTCGCGGAGATCTACGACCTGGTGGGCATCCGCGTCCTCGTGGACACCGTCCGCGACTGCTACGCGGCCCTCGGCACCGTGCACGCGCGATGGAACCCGGTCCCCGGCCGGTTCAAGGACTACATCGCGATGCCCAAGTTCAACATGTACCAGTCGCTGCACACGACGGTCATCGGCCCCGGCGGCAAGCCCGTCGAGCTGCAGATCCGCACCTTCGACATGCACCGCCGCGCCGAGTACGGCATCGCCGCGCACTGGAAGTACAAGCAGGAGGCCGTCGCCGGCGCCTCCAAGGTGCGTACCGACGCGCCCAAGTCGTCCGGCAAGAGCAAGGACGACCACCTCAACGACATGGCCTGGCTGCGCCAGCTGCTGGACTGGCAGAAGGAGACGGAGGACCCCGGGGAGTTCCTGGAGTCGCTGCGCTTCGACCTGTCGCGCAACGAGGTCTTCGTCTTCACCCCGAAGGGCGACGTCATAGCGCTGCCGGCCGGAGCCACCCCCGTCGACTTCGCGTACGCCGTGCACACCGAGGTCGGCCACCGCACCATCGGCGCCCGGGTCAACGGCCGGCTGGTCCCGCTCGAATCGACCCTCGACAACGGCGACCTGGTCGAGGTCTTCACCTCCAAGGCACCCGGCGCCGGCCCCTCCCGCGACTGGCTCGGCTTCGTCAAGTCGCCCCGTGCCCGCAACAAGATCCGGGCCTGGTTCTCCAAGGAACGCCGCGACGAGGCGATCGAGCAGGGCAAGGACGCCATCGTCCGCGCGATGCGCAAGCAGAACCTGCCGATCCAGCGCATCCTGACCGGCGACTCCCTGGTCACCCTCGCGCACGAGATGCGCTACGCCGACATCTCCGCGCTGTACGCGGCGATCGGCGAGGGCCATGTCTCCGCGCAGAACATCGTGCAGAAGCTGGTCCAGGCCCTCGGCGGCGAGGAGGCCGCCACCGAGGAGATCGACGAGTCGGTCCCGCCGGCCCGCGGCCGCAGCCGCAAGCGCCGCTCCAGCGCCGACCCGGGCGTCGTCGTCAAGGGTGTCGAGGACGTGTGGGTCAAGCTGGCCCGCTGCTGCACCCCCGTCCCGGGCGACCCCATCATCGGCTTCGTCACCCGCGGCAGCGGCGTATCGGTTCACCGCCATGACTGCGTGAACGTGGAGTCACTGTCCCGCGAGCCCGAGCGCATCCTGGAAGTCGAGTGGGCTCCCACCCAGTCCTCGGTCTTCCTGGTCGCCATCCAGGTCGAGGCCCTGGACCGCTCCCGGCTGCTCTCCGACGTCACCCGCGTGCTGTCCGACCAGCACGTCAACATCCTGTCCGCGGCCGTCCAGACCTCCCGCGACCGCGTCGCCACCTCCCGGTTCACCTTCGAGATGGGCGACCCGAAGCACCTCGGGCACGTGCTGAAGGCGGTCCGGGGCGTGGAGGGCGTCTACGACGTGTACCGGGTGACATCCGCGCGCAACAGGACCTGACCAGCCACACCGACCACGCGAAAGAGGGCCCCCGTCCGGTACGGAGGCCCTCTTTCGGTGAACAGGTCAGCCTCCGAACTCCTGGAGACCCTTCAGCGCCTGGTCGAGCAGCGCCTGGCGGCCCTCGAGCTCACGCTCGAGCTTGTCGGCCCTGGCGCTGTTGCCCTGCGCCCGGGCCTGCTCGATCTGACCCCTCAGCTTGTCCACGGCGGCCTGGAGCTGACCGGTCAGGCCCTCGGCACGCGCGCGTGCCTCCGGGTTCGTCCGGCGCCACTCGGCCTCCTCGGCCTCCTGGATGGCCCGCTCGACGGCGTGCATACGGCCCTCGACCTTCGGCCGGGCGTCGCGCGGCACGTGGCCGATGGCCTCCCAGCGCTCGTTCACGTTGCGGAAGGCGGCCCGGGCCGCCTTCAGGTCCGTGATCGGCAGAAGCTTCTCGGCCTCCTCGGCCAGCTCCTCCTTGAGCTTCAGGTTCTCCGACTGCTCGGCGTCCCGCTCGGCGAAGACCGAGCTGCGGGCCGCGAAGAAGACGTCCTGGGCGCCGCGGAAGCGGTTCCACAGGTCGTCCTCGTGCTCGCGCTGCGCCCGGCCGGCGGCCTTCCACTCGGCCATCAGCTCGCGGTAGCGCGCGGCCGTCGCACCCCACTCTGTGGAGTTCGACAGCGCCTCGGCCTCGGAGACCAGCCGCTCCTTGGTCCGCCGCGCCTCCTCGCGCTGCGCGTCCAGCTGCGCGAAGTGCTGCTTGCGCCGCTTGGAGAACGCCGACCGGGCGTGCGAGAACCGGTGCCACAGCTCGTCGTCGGACTTGCGGTCCAGCCGCGGCAGGCCCTTCCAGGTGTCCACCAGGGCCCGCAGCCGCTCACCGGCCGCGCGCCACTGGTCGGACTGCGACAGCTCCTCCGCCTCGGCGACCAGCGTCTCCTTGGCCTTGCGCGCCTCGTCGGACTGCCTCGCCCGCTGCGCCTTGCGCTCCTCACGGCGCGCTTCCACCTGCTCGACGAGCTTGTCCAACCGGACCCGCAGGGCATCCAGGTCACCCACCACGTGGTGCGCGTCGACCTGCTCCCGGATGTGGTCGATCGCGGCCTGGGCGTCCTTCGCCGACAGGTCGGTGGTCTTCACTCGCTTCTCGAGGAGGCCGATCTCGACAACCAGGCCCTCGTACTTGCGCTCGAAATAGGCCAGCGCCTCCTCAGGGGAGCCTGCCTGCCAGGAACCGACGACCTGCTCGCCGTCGGCCGTACGCACGTACACGGTCCCCGTCTCGTCGACGCGGCCCCACGGGTCGCTGCTCACAGCGCCTCCTCCACATGATGCCTGCGAGGGGCCTCAGCGCCCCCGGGCATCGTCCACAGTTTCGTCACGGCCAACATAGGCGACCGGCGGGGGGCGTGTCCGCATCCCGCGCGACCGAAATTTCGCAGTTGGGGCTCAGGATTCGCTGATCGTGGCCTTGTTGATCACGACCGTCGCGTTGGGTGCCGTGTTACCCGTCTGGGGGTCGGGGGCCGCCGCTCCGGCGTCGGCGATCTTCTTCAGGACCTTCATGCCCGCCTCGGACACGGTACCGAACGGTGTGTAGTCGGGCGGCAGCTGGCTGTCCTGGTAGACCAGGAAGAACTGGCTGCCACCGCTGTTCCGGCCCTTCTTCGTCTGCGGGCTGTACTGGTTCGCCATCGCGACCGTGCCCGCCGGGTACACCCCGCCCTTGAGGCTCTTGTCCTTCAGGTTCTCGTCGGGGATCGTGTAGCCCGGTCCGCCCATGCCGGTGCCCTGCGGGTCACCGCACTGGAGGACGTAGATGCCCTGGCTGGTGAGCCGGTGGCACTTGCTGTGGTCGAAGTAGCCCTTCCCGGCGAGGAAGTTGAACGAGTTGACGGTGTGCGGTGCCGCCGACGCCTTCAGGTCGATGTCTATCTCGCCGCAGGTCGTGTCCATCTTCATCGTGTACTTCGCCGACTTGTCGATGGTCATCGCCGGTTCCTTCTTCCAGGTCTCCGACTTGACCTTGCCCGCGGCGGGCTTCTCGCACGGGTCCGGGGCCTTGCTGGGCGAGGCGCTCGGGGTGACCTCCGCGTTCGCGTTCTCCTTCTTGCCGTCGTCCTCGAACGGCTTGGTCAGGAAGACCGTCACCGAGAGCACCACGACCACGCCGAGGACCGAGGCGATCACGGAGTTGCGGATGCGGGCCTTGCGTCGCGTCTCAGTGCGTCGCTGCTGCTGCCGCAAGTACTTCTCACGGGCGAGCTGACGCCGCCGCTGTTCCTGGCTGACCACCGGGTTCTCTCCTCATGCGTCTTGGACGTCGACCGGTACGCGTGGGTCCTGTGCGCCGACCGCCGCGTGTGCCCCGTACCGTATATGGGTTCGCTGAGGAATCGGCAGCGCCGGTAGGCTCTGTGGACAGCCGCAGCCGCCCGTATCGACACAACGAAGGACGATCGTGCTCATTGCCGGGTTCCCCGCCGGGGCCTGGGGGACGAACTGCTACCTCGTCGCCCCCGCCGCCGGTGAGGAGTGCGTGATCATCGACCCCGGCCATCAGGCCGCCGACGGCGTCGAGGAAGCGATCAGAAAGCATCGGCTCAAGCCCGTCGCCGTCGTCCTCACGCACGGCCACATCGACCATGTGGCCTCCGTCGTCCCGGTGTGCGGCGCGCACGACGTGCCGGCCTGGATCCACCCCGACGACCGGTACATGATGAGCGACCCCGAGAAGGGGATCGGCCGTTCCATCGGGATGCCGCTCCTCGGCGAGCTGACCGTGGGGGAGCCGGACGACGTCAAGGAACTGGCCGACGGAGCGAAGCTGGAGCTGGCCGGTCTGGAGCTGGCCGTGGCCCACGCCCCGGGCCATACCAAGGGGTCGGTGACCTTCGGCATGCCCGAGGCGGCGGACATCCCGCCGATCCTGTTCTCGGGCGACCTGCTGTTCGCCGGCTCCATCGGACGCACCGATCTGCCCGGCGGTGACATGGCCGAGATGCTCGACTCGCTGGCCCGCGTGTGCCTGCCGCTCGACGACTCGACCGTGGTGCTGTCCGGCCACGGCTCCCAGACGACCATCGGCCAGGAGCGCGCCACCAACCCGTATCTGCGGCAGGTGGCCGCCGGCCAGGGAGCTGCCGACGCTCCCCGACGAGGAATGTGACGAGACCTTCCGTGAGCACCTTCAAGGCCCCCAAGGGCACGTACGACCTGATCCCGCCGGACAGCGCGAAGTACCTCGCCGTCCGCGAGGCCATCGCCGCGCCGCTGCGCAACTCCGGCTACGGCTACATCGAGACGCCCGGGTTCGAGAGCGTCGAGCTCTTCGCGCGCGGCGTCGGTGAGTCGACGGACATCGTGACCAAGGAGATGTACGCCTTCGAGACCAAGGGCGGCGACAGGCTGGCCCTGCGCCCCGAAGGCACGGCCTCCGTCCTGCGGGCCGCACTGGAGGCCAACCTGCACAAGGCGGGCAACCTTCCGGTCAAGCTCTGGTACTCCGGCTCGTACTACCGCTACGAGCGTCCCCAGAAGGGCCGCTACCGCCACTTCTCCCAGGTCGGGGCCGAGGCGATCGGCGCGGAGGACCCGGCGCTCGATGCCGAGCTGCTCATCCTGGCCGACCAGGCGTACCGCTCGCTGGGCCTGAGCAACTTCCGGATCCTGCTCAACAGCCTGGGCGACCAGGAGTGCCGCCCGGTGTACCGGGCGGCACTGCAGGACTTCCTCCGCGGGCTGGACCTGGACGAGGACACCCTGCGCCGGGCGGAGATCAACCCCCTGCGGGTCCTGGACGACAAGCGCGAGTCGGTCCAGAAGCAGCTGGGGGACGCCCCGCTGCTGCGCGACTACCTCTGCGACGCGTGCAAGGCGTACCACGAGGAGGTGCGCGAACTGATCACGGCGGCGGGGGTGGCCTTCGAGGACGACCCGAAGCTGGTCCGCGGCCTGGACTACTACACCCGCACCACCTTCGAGTTCGTCCACGACGGACTCGGCTCGCAGTCCGCGGTGGGCGGCGGTGGCCGCTACGACGGCCTGTCCGAGATGATCGGCGGCCCCGCGCTGCCGTCCGTCGGCTGGGCCCTCGGCGTCGACCGCACGGTCCTCGCCCTGGAGGCGGAGGGCGTCGAGCTCGAACTCCCCGCCACCACCAGCGTGTTCGCCGTCCCGCTCGGCGAGGAGGCCCGCCGGGTCCTGTTCGCCAAGGTCACGGAGCTGCGCAAGAACGGCATCGCGGCGGACTTCTCCTACGGGGGCAAGGGCCTCAAGGGCGCGATGAAGAACGCCAACCGCAGCGGCGCCCGCTACACGGTCGTCGCCGGCGAACGCGACCTCGCCGAGGGCGTCGTCCAGCTCAAGGACATGGAATCGGGCGAGCAGACGGCGGTGGGCGTGAACGAGATCGTGGCCGAGCTGGAGGCACGGCTCGGCTGAGCCGCGAGCGAAGGCGCCGGGCCTCCCGGCGCCTTTCCTCACTGCTCCAGCTTCCGGCGCCTTCCTCACTGCTCCAGCAGCCCGAACCGCATCGCGCTCGTGACGGCCGCCGTTCGGTCGTCCACGTCCAGCTTGCCGAAGACGCGCAGCAGGTACGTCTTCACCGTCGACTCGCCGATGAACAAACGGCGGCCGATCTCCGCGTTCGTGCAGCCCTCGGCGACCAGGCGCAGCACGGCCGTCTCCCGCTCCGACAGCCGTGGCCGCTCCGGCTTCGTCCGCAGCCGGTCGACCAGCCGGGCCGCCACGGACGGCGCCAGCACCGTCTCGCCGCGTGCCGCCGCTCGCACGGCCTCCGCGAGTTCCGCACGCGGCAGGTCCTTCAGCAGATAGCCCGCGGCCCCGGCCTCCACGGCCCGCAGGATGTCCCGGTCCGTCTCGTACGTCGTCAGCACCACCACCCGGCACTCCAGCCCCGCTCGCGTCATCCGCACGATCGAGTCCACACCCCCGCCGCCCGGCATCCGCAGATCCATCAGCACGATGTCGGGCCGCAGCTCCGCCGCCAGGGCCTCGGCCTGCGGCCCGCTGGACGCGTCCGCGACGACCTCGAGGTCGGACTCGGCACTGAGCATCGCCCGCAGCCCCTCCCGTACGACGGGATGGTCGTCGGCCAGGATGATGCGGATCACGGCGTCCCCCTCCTCACCAGCGGCAGTCGGACGGTCACGACCGTGCCGTCCCCCGGTGCGCTGCGCACCTCGGCGGTTCCGCCCACCTCGACGGCCCGGGCCCGCAGCCCCGCCAGACCGTATCCGCCCCGGACGGCGGCCGGGTCGAACCCGGGCCCGTCGTCCCGTACGGACACGGTGAGCACGTCGTCGGCGTACCTCAGCGTCACTCCGACCACCGCCGAACTCCCCGCGTGCTTCCGGGCGTTGGCCAGGGCCTCCTGGCAGGCGCGCAGGGCGACCACCTCGGGGCCCGCGGGCAGGACACGCACCGGGCCGGTGACCGCCAGGGTCGCGTCGTGGCGCGCGGCAAGCCGGTCCAGGGCGTCCGGCAGCGATGCGCCGTCCAGGTCGGCGGGCGCGCCCCCGGCGACGAGGGCCCGGGCCTCGGCGAGGTTCTGCCGGGCCGTCGCGTCCATCAGCCGTAAGTGCCGCCGCGCCTCGGCCACGTCCTGGTCCAGCTCCGCCTCGACCGCCTGGATCAGCATCACCAGACTGGTGAACCCCTGCGCGAGCGTGTCGTGGATCTCCCGGGCCAGCCGCTCCCGCTCGGCCAGCGCCCCGTGCGCCTCCGACAGCCTGCCGACCTCGTGCCGGCTCGCGTCCAGCTCCGCGATCAGCTCGGCCCGCTCCTGGCTCTGCTCGATGATCCGGATCGTCCAGATGCCGATCGCCACCGAGAACACCAGAGTCACCAGGCAGAAAAGCACGTTGAAGACCACGTCCCGGGTGGCGGGACGCCACAGCAGTGCCCAGCCCACCACGGGCACCACGTTGATCACCGCCACGGCCACCAGCGACGACCGTAGCCGCAGCGTCATGAAGCACTGCGGGATCAGCGCGAAGGTCAGCACCCGCGTCTCACCGGCGAGCACGGCCGACGGCAGGAACAGTGCCAGCGCCGCCGCCAGATAGCCGATCGCCCGCCTCTGGTCGGGCGGGTCGCCCCGGATCAGACGCCGCCCGGCCACCACGTACAGCGGGACGAGCGGGACGAGCAGCGCCGCCGCGACCGCGCGAAGCGGCCAGCCGGACTGCTCCGTGGCGAGCACGTAGGCCACCGTGGCGACCCAGATCAGCACGAAGTACGTGTCCCAGAGCCGGAACGAGCGCTCCCAGTGGTATGCGCTCACGGCATCGCTCATCCGGTGCGCCGGTCCTTCCAGCGGAACGTCAGCAGGCACAGCACCAATCCTCCGGCGCACCACGCGGCGAGCACCAGAGCCACGCGTCCCAACTCCCAGCTCCCCGCCTGCTCCAGCACCTGCGCCGACTCCGGCAGGAACACCCCCCGCAGCCCCTGGCACATCCACTTCAGCGGGAACAGCGCCCCGACCGTCAGCATCCAGTCCGGAATGGTGCCGATGGCGATGTACACGCCGGAGATGAACTGCAGTACCAGGAAGGGCAGGACGACCACGGAACTCGCGCTGTTCGCGGAGTTCGGCACCGAGCTGATGGCGATACCGAGCAGCGCGCACGCGGTGATCCCGAGCACGAAGATCCACGCCAGGTCGAACCAGCGGCCCGCGTCGGACGGCAGGTCGACGTCGTACAGGGTCGTGCCGACGAGCAGCAGGACCAGCGTCTCCAGCAGGCCGGTGAACAGAACCAGCCAGATCTTGCCGAGGAAGTACGCCGTCGGCGGCATCGGCGTGCCGCGCAGCCGGCGCAGCACCTTCTCCTCCCGCTCGACCGCGATGGAGATGCCGAGCGCCTGGAAACTCGTCGACATGATGCCGGCGGCCATCATCGCCGGGACGTACAGCTGCGAGGCGGTGATGCCCGCGCCCTCCACGTCGTCCCGGAAGATCGACGCGAACAGGAACAGGAACACGACCGGGAAGGCGAAGGTGAACACCACCTGGTCGCGCTGGCGGAAGAACTGCCTGATCTCCAGGGCGCCCCGCCGCAGACCGAGCCCCCAGGCACCGGGCAGCCGCCCCGTGCCGACCGCACCGCGGTCCCGTACGGCCGTCGTCGTCATGGCGTGTCCTCCCGCTGCTGTCCGGTCAGCCGGAGGTAGACGTCCTCCAGCGTGGGCCGGCTCACCGCCAGACCCGGGATCTCGCCGCCGAAGCGGCGCATGAGCTCGGCGACCGTGCGCGTCGGCGCCCCGGTCCGCACCACGCGCGCGGCGCCGTCCGGCTCCGTCCACTCGACGAGCGCCTCACCGCCGTACCGCTCCCGCAACGCCTGCGGCTCGCCCTCGGCGACGATCCGGCCCTTCGCGACGACGGCCAGCCGGTGCGCGAGAGCCTGCGCCTCCTCCAGGTAGTGCGTGGTCAGCAGGATGGTCGTGCCCTCGTCGGCCAGGGCGCGGATCAGCGACCAGAACTGCCGCCGGGCCGCCGGATCGAACCCGGTCGTCGGCTCGTCCAGGAGCAGCAGGTCAGGACCGCCGATCACACCCAGCGCCACGTCCAGGCGCCGGCGCTGGCCGCCCGACAGCGCCTTGATCCGGCTGTCCGCCTTCCCCTCCAGGCCGACCAGGCCGATGACCTCCTCCGGGTTCCGCGGCCGGGGGTAGTAGCGGGCGAAGTGCCGCACCGTCTCCCGGACCGTCAACTCCGCAGGTGCCGATTCGTCCTGCCAGACGATTCCGACCCGTGAACGCCACGCGCGCGTGCCGGACGCCGGATCCGACCCGAGCACGGACACCTCGCCGGCGTCCCGGCTCCGGTTGCCCTGGAGGATCTCCACCGTGGTGCTCTTGCCCGCGCCGTTGGGCCCGAGCAGCCCGAACACCTCGCCCCGCCGGATGCCCAGGTCGATGCCGTCGACGGCGGTCACGTCGCCGTAGCGCTTGCGCAGCCCCCGCACGTTCACCGCGAGGTCGTACCCCTGTGCTGTCATGCGAACGAGCGTCGGCCGGAACCGAACCCTCGGGGACGACCGGGAGGACATGCTTATGTCCACTGAACGGTGGACAGACGTCCCCGTGCGGCACAATGGCCCTGACCGAAGCAGTCCGGCTCTCGAGTGACGGAATCGGCGGGATGAGCAAGACGACAGTGAAGGACGTCTCCACGGAGCCCGAACCGGAGAGCGCCGAGATCGCGCCCCGTCGCGAGGGCGGCAGCCGGGCCTTCGCCCTGCTCCTGGTGATCACCGGTGCGGCCGGGCTGCTCGCGGCCTGGGTCATCACGATCGACAAGTTCAAGATCCTCGAGGCCAAGGTCGAGGGCAAGACGTTCACGCCCGGCTGCAGCCTCAACCCGGTCGTCTCCTGTGGCAGCGTCATGGAGAGCAAGCAGGCCGCCGTCTTCGGTTTCCCGAACCCGATGCTCGGCCTGGTCTGCTACGGCATCGTCATCGGCGTCGGCATGGCCCTGCTCGCCCGCGCCCGCTTCCCGCGCTGGTACTGGCTCACCTTCAACGCCGGCTGCCTCTTCGGCGTCGTCTTCTGCGCCTGGCTGATGTTCCAGTCCCTGTACCGGATCAACGCGCTGTGCCTGTGGTGCTCCCTCGCCTGGGTCGCGACGATCCTGATGTTCTGGTACGTGACGTCGTTCAACATCCGCAAGGGCTTCCTGCCCGCCCCGAACTGGCTCAAGAGCTTCTTCGGCGAGTTCACCTGGGTCATGCCCGTGCTGCACATCGGCATCATCGGCATGCTGGTCCTGACCCGCTGGTGGGACTTCTGGACCAGCTGACCGGGGCGTTTTCGGGCCCCGGCCGGATTGTCGGTGCCGTGATTTAGGGTTTCTGACGTGGAGCCCGACCTGTTCACCGCCGCAGCCGAAGAACGCCAGGAGAAGGAGCCGTCCAGCAGCCCCCTGGCGGTGCGGATGCGCCCGCGCACCCTCGACGAGGTCGTGGGCCAGCAGCACCTGCTGAAGCCGGGCTCACCGCTGCGCAGACTGGTGGGGGAGGCCTCCGGCCCGGCCGGCCCCTCCTCGGTGCTCCTCTGGGGCCCGCCCGGCACCGGCAAGACCACCCTGGCCTACGTCGTCTCCAGGGCCACCGACGCCCGCTTCGTGGAGCTGTCCGCGATCACCGCGGGCGTCAAGGAGGTCCGCGCGGTCATCGACGGCGCCCGCCGTGCCTCCGGCGGGTACGGCAAGGAGACCGTCCTCTTCCTCGACGAGATCCACCGCTTCAGCAAGGCCCAGCAGGACTCCCTGCTCCCGGCCGTCGAGAACCGCTGGGTGACACTGATCGCGGCGACGACGGAGAACCCCTACTTCTCGGTGATCTCGCCCCTGCTCTCCCGCTCCCTGCTGCTCACCCTCGAACCGCTCACGGACGACGACATCAGGGGCCTCATCCGCCGCGCCCTCACCGACGAGCGCGGACTCAGGGACGCCGTCGCCCTCCCCGAGGAGACCGAGAGCCACCTCCTGCGCATCGCCGGCGGTGACGCCCGCCGCGCCCTGACCGCCCTGGAGGCCGCCGCCGGAGCCGCCCTGGACAAGGGCGAGACGGAGATCGGCCTGACCACCCTGGAGGAGACGGTCGACCGGGCCGCCGTGAAGTACGACCGCGACGGCGACCAGCACTACGACGTGGCCAGCGCCCTGATCAAGTCCATCCGCGGCTCCGACGTCGACGCCGCCCTGCACTACCTGGCCCGGATGATCGAGGCCGGCGAGGACCCCCGGTTCATCGCCCGGCGCCTGATGATCTCCGCCAGCGAGGACATCGGGCTGGCGGACCCGACCGCCCTGCAGACGGCGGTCGCCGCCGCCCAGGCCGTCGCCATGATCGGCTTCCCCGAGGCCGCCCTCACCCTCAGCCACGCCACGATCGCCCTCGCCCTGGCGCCGAAGTCCAACGCCGCGACCACCGCGATCGGCGCAGCCCTGGAGGACGTCCGCAAGGGCCTCGCCGGCCCGGTGCCCGCCCACCTGCGCGACAGCCACTACAAGGGCGCGACCAAACTCGGCCACGGCCAGGGCTACGTCTACCCGCACGACCTGGCCGAGGGCATCGCGGCCCAGCAGTACGCCCCGGACGCGCTCAAGAACCGCGAGTACTACGAGCCCACCCGGCACGGCGCGGAGGCCCGCTACGCGGACGCCGTCGAGTGGACCCGGAAGAACCTCGGTCGAAAGCGGTCCTGAGCACCCTGTAAACTCGTCGGGAGTGCCGCGTCCCGTGCAGTCAGAACGGGACATCCGGCCGGAGCCCCGACCCTCCGGGATCGGCTCCAGGAGCGTCGCGCACCGTCGAACGGTGTCGCGGGCAGCCCACCACCACCCGTCGCCTGACGGGACCGGCCGGTGGGCCACTCGCGTGCTGCACGTATGTGCCCAGACCAGGGGAGCGGCTGCCCACCCCGCCCGTGAGGGCGAGGCGGGATTCCCCGGCTGCGGATGCGACCTCCCTCAACCCTGACAAGCCGGAAACCAGGAAAGAGAAAAAGACAGTGGCGAACCAGTCCCGCCCCAAGGTCAAGAAGTCGCGTGCCCTCGGCATCGCGCTGACCCCGAAGGCCGTCAAGTACTTCGAGGCCCGCCCCTACCCGCCGGGTGAGCACGGCCGCGGCCGCAAGCAGAACTCGGACTACAAGGTCCGTCTGCTCGAGAAGCAGCGCCTGCGCGCGCAGTACGACGTGTCCGAGCGCCAGCTCGTCCGCGCCTACGAGCGTGCCAGCAAGGTCCAGGGCAAGACCGGTGAGGCCCTGATCATCGAGCTGGAGCGTCGCCTCGACGCCCTGGTCCTGCGTTCGGGCATCGCCCGCACGATCTACCAGGCCCGTCAGATGGTCGTCCACGGCCACATCGCGGTCAACGGCAAGAAGGTCGACAAGCCCTCCTTCCGTGTCCGTCCGGACGACGTCGTGCAGGTCCGCGACCGCTCCAAGGAGAAGACGCTCTTCACGATCGCCCGTGAGGGTGGCTTCGCCCCCGACGGCGAGACCCCGCGCTACCTCCAGGTGAACCTCAAGGCCCTGGCGTTCCGCCTGGACCGCGAGCCGAACCGCAAGGAGATCCCGGTGATCTGCGACGAGCAGCTCGTCGTCGAGTACTACGCCCGCTGATCCTCGGCAGGCACGCGGTACAACAGCCCGCCGTCTCCCCGTCCCTCCCGGGCGGGCGAGGCGGCGGGCTTTCGCGAATCCGCCGTCGCCGGGCGGCAATCCGGTACGGAGCCGCACCCCCGGCGCGATAGGCTCGTGGCACGACTTTCTCGTATTCAGGCAGATGTTCAGGCACGTTTCAGGGAGCGGGTGCACACAGTGTCCGGTGGAGAGGTGGCCGGAATCCTGGTGGCCGTCTTCTGGGCGATTCTGGTCTCCTTCCTCGCCGTCGCGCTGGCGAGGCTGGCCCAGACGCTCAGGGCGACCACCAAGCTCGTGGCGGACGTGACCGACCAGGCCGTCCCACTGCTGGCCGACGCCTCCTCGGCGGTGCGTTCCGCGCAGACCCAGATCGACCGGGTCGACGCGATCGCCTCCGACGTCCAGGAGGTCACGTCGAACGCCTCCGCGCTGTCGACCACCGTCGCCTCCACCTTCGGCGGCCCCCTGGTCAAGGTCGCCGCCTTCGGCTACGGCGTGCGCCGCGCACTCGGCGGCCGCAAGGAGGACGCGCCCGACAAGGCGTCCAGGCGTACCGTGATCGTGGGCCGAACGGTCTCTCGGCGCAGCGCCCGAGGGAAGAGGGACTGAGAGACAGCGATGTTCCGCCGTACCTTCTGGTTCACCACGGGCGTCGCCGCCGGTGTGTGGGCCACCACCAAGGTCAACCGCAAGCTGAAGCAACTCACGCCCGAGAGCCTCGCCAGAACCGCGGGGAACAAGGCGATCGAGGCCGGCCACCGCATCAAGGACCGCGCGGTGGGCTTCGCGCTCGACGTCCGGGACAACATGGCCGTGCGGGAGGCCGAGCTGGGCGACGCCCTCGGGATCAACGAGAATCCCGAACTCCCCGGGCCCCGGCGGTACGCCGCCATCGAGAACCGCAACAACCCGAAGTACGTCGACGGCTCGACGTACCAGACGTACCCGTACAACCGGAATGAGGACCACTGATGGAGTCGGCTGAGATTCGCCGCCGCTGGTTGAGCTTCTTCGAGGAGCGCGGTCACACCGTCGTCCCTTCGGCGTCGCTCATCGCGGACGACCCGACTCTGCTCCTCGTCCCGGCCGGCATGGTGCCCTTCAAGCCCTACTTCCTGGGTGAGGTCAAGCCGCCCTTCGCGCGCGCCACCAGCGTGCAGAAGTGCGTGCGCACGCCCGACATCGAAGAGGTCGGCAAAACCACGCGGCACGGCACGTTCTTCCAGATGTGCGGCAACTTCTCCTTCGGCGACTACTTCAAGGAAGGCGCCATCAAGCACGCCTGGGAGCTGCTCACCAGCACCCAGGACAAGGGCGGTTACGGCCTCGACCCCGAGCGCCTGTGGATCACCGTCTACAAGGACGACGACGAGGCCGAGCGCATCTGGCACGAGGTCGTCGGCGTGCCGAAGGAGCGCATCCAGCGCCTCGGCATGAAGGACAACTACTGGTCCATGGGCGTCCCCGGCCCCTGCGGCCCCTGTTCCGAGATCAACTACGACCGCGGCCCCGAGTTCGGCGTCGAGGGCGGCCCCGCCGTCAACGACGAGCGGTACGTGGAGATCTGGAACCTCGTCTTCATGCAGTACGAGCGGGGCGAGGGCATCGGCAAGGACAACTTCGAGATCCTCGGCGAACTGCCCAGCAAGAACATCGACACCGGCCTCGGCCTCGAGCGCCTCGCCATGATTCTGCAGGGCGTGCAGAACATGTACGAGATCGACACCTCGATGGCCGTCATCAACAAGGCCACCGAGCTGACCGGCGTGGCCTACGGCGACGCCCACGACTCGGACGTCTCCCTGCGCGTGGTCACCGACCACATGCGCACCTCCGTGATGCTCATCGGCGACGGCGTCACCCCGGGCAACGAGGGCCGCGGCTATGTGCTGCGCCGCATCATGCGCCGCGCCATCCGCAACATGCGCCTGCTCGGCGCCACCGGTCCGGTCGTCAAGGACCTGATCGACACCGTGATCGGCATGATGGGCCAGCAGTACCCCGAGCTCATCACCGACCGCGAGCGCATCGAGAAGGTCGCCCTCGCCGAGGAGAACGCCTTCCTCAAGACGCTGAAGGCCGGCACCAACATCCTCGACACGGCCGTCACCGACACCAAGGCCGCCGGCTCCACCGTCCTGCCCGGCGACAAGGCCTTCCTGCTCCACGACACCTGGGGCTTCCCGATCGACCTCACCCTGGAGATGGCCGCCGAGCAGGGCCTCTCCGTGGACGAGGACGGCTTCCGCCGCCTGATGAAGGAGCAGCGGGAGCGCGCCAAGGCCGACGCCCAGGCCAAGAAGACCGGGCACGCCGGGGCCGGCGCCTACCGCGAGATCGCCGACCAGGCCGGTGCCACCGACTTCCTCGGTTACACCGACACCGAGAGCGAGTCCACGATCGTCGGCATCCTCGTCGACGGCGCCTCCTCCCCGGCCGCCACTGAGGGCGACGAGGTCGAGATCGTCCTCGACCGCACCCCGTTCTACGCCGAGGGCGGCGGCCAGATCGGCGACACGGGCAAGATCAAGGTCGACACCGGTGCCGTGATCGAGATCCGCGACTGCCAGAAGCCGGTGCCGGGTGTCTACGTCCACAAGGGCGTCGTCCAGGTCGGCGAGGTCACCGTCGGCGCCAAGGCGCACGCCGCCATCGACGGCCGCCGCCGCACGGCCATCGCCCGCGCCCACTCGGCCACGCACCTGACCCACCAGGCCCTGCGCGACGCCCTCGGCCCGACGGCCGCCCAGGCCGGTTCCGAGAACCAGCCCGGCCGCTTCCGCTTCGACTTCGGCTCCCCGTCCGCCGTCCCGACGGCCGTGATGACCGACGTCGAGCAGAAGATCAACGAGGTGCTCGCCCGCGACCTGGACGTCCAGGCCGAGGTCATGGGCATCGACGAGGCCAAGAAGCAGGGCGCCATCGCCGAGTTCGGCGAGAAGTACGGCGAGCGCGTCCGGGTCGTGACCATCGGCGACTTCTCCAAGGAGCTGTGCGGCGGCACGCACGTGCACAACACCGCCCAGCTGGGCCTGGTGAAGCTGCTCGGCGAATCCTCCATCGGCTCGGGTGTCCGCCGTATCGAGGCCCTGGTCGGCGTGGACGCCTACAACTTCCTCGCCCGGGAGCACACGGTCGTCGCCCAGCTCCAGGAGCTGATCAAGGGCCGCCCGGAGGAGCTCCCGGAGAAGGTCTCCGCCATGCTCGGCAAGCTGAAGGACGCCGAGAAGGAGATCGAGAAGTTCCGCGCCGAGAAGGTCCTCCAGGCCGCCGCCGGTCTCGCCGAGTCCGCCAAGGACGTCAACGGCGTTGCTGTCGTGACAGGTCAGGTCCCGGACGGCACGGCCGCCGACGACCTGCGCAAGCTCGTACTCGACGTGCGTGGACGCATCCAGGGCGGACGGGCCGCCGTGGTGGCCCTGTTCGCTGTGGCGAACGGCAAGCCGCTGACGGTCATCGCCACCAACGAGGCCGCCCGCGAGCGGGGCCTGAAGGCCGGCGACCTGGTCCGTACGGCCGCCAAGACCCTCGGCGGCGGCGGTGGCGGCAAGCCGGACGTCGCCCAGGGCGGCGGCCAGAACCCGGCCGCCGTGGGTGACGCCGTCGACGCCGTCGAGCGCCTGGTCGCCGAGACGGCCAAGTAAGGATCGGGTCAAGATAATGCGCAGAGGACGTCGACTCGCGATCGACGTCGGGGATGCCCGGATCGGGGTCGCCTCGTGCGACCCCGACGGGATCCTCGCCACTCCGGTGGAGACGGTCCCCGGGCGTGACATCCCTGCAGCTCAGCGGCGGTTGAAGAGCCTGGTCGAGGAGTACGAGCCGATCGAGGTCGTGGTGGGTCTCCCGCGCTCCCTCAAGGGGGGTGAGGGGCCTGCCGCGGTCAAGGTCCGTACATTCACCCAGGAACTGGCCCGCATGATCTCCCCGGTTCCGGTGAGACTCGTGGACGAGCGCATGACGACGGTGACGGCCAGTCAGGGACTGCGCGCCTCGGGCGTGAAGTCCAAGAAGGGCCGGTCCGTCATCGACCAGGCAGCAGCCGTGGTCATCCTGCAACAGGCGCTTGAATCCGAACGGGTGTCAGGTAAAGCACCCGGCGAAGGCGTCGAAGTGGTCATCTGATCGCGATACGGTAACGTTCCGCGCGATGCGGCGGCCTTCGAACAGCCGCCGCACAGCAAGAGGCGAAACGGAAGCCGGGCCGGAAGCCGCGCGACCGCCGCCTCGCGGCTCTAGGGGATCGATGACTGAGTATGGCCGGGGCCAAGGCTCCGAACCGTGGCATCCGGAGGACCCGTTGTACGGGGACGGCGGATGGGGAGGACAGCAGGCCCACCAGGACCAGCAGTCCCCCTACGGCGGCCAGCCGCAGCACTACCCGGAGCAGCAGCAGTACGGCGACTGGGGCACCGGCGAACAGGCCGGATACGGTCAGGCCCAGCAGCAGCATCAGCGGTACGGGCAGGGCCAGTACGACCAGCAGCAGTACGACCAGCGGCACTACGACCCGCAGTACGCCGCCCAGACGCAGCAGGGCTACGACTCCGGCACCTGGGCCACCGGCTCGCACGGCCAGGTCCCCTACCCGCCGGACCCGGCCGACCCCTACGGGCAGCAGGCCGCCTCGTACGGCGGGGACCAGCGCGACTACTACGGAACGCCGGACGCCTATCCGCCGCCCGAGCCACCGAGCCGCCGGAACGCGGAGCCGGAACCGCCCGAGACCGACTGGGACCCGGGGCCCGACCAGGGCGAGCACGCCTTCTTCGCGGGCGGCGACGACGAGGACGACGAGCCGGGGGACCGCCGCGGGCGCGGCGACGATCAGCGGGGCCGTGGCGGCAAGCCCAAGAAGCGCCGCAACGGCATGGCCTGCCTTCTGGTCGCCTTGGTCCTCGGCGGAGGCCTCGCGGGCGCGGGCTGGTTCGGCTACCAGTTCTACCAGGATCGTTTCGGCGACGCCCCGGACTTCGCGGGCGACGGCAGCGGGCAGGAAGTGTCCGTCGAGATCCCGGAGGGCGCGGACGGTTACGCGATCGGACGGGCGCTGAAGTCCGCGGGTGTCGTCAAGAGCGTCGACGCCTTCGTCTCGGCCCAGGCCGACAATCCCGACGGCCGGACCATCCAGGCCGGCGTCTACACGCTGCAGAAGCAAATGTCCGCCGCCAGTGCGGTCGAACTGATGCTCAGCCCCGAGAGCCGCGACAACCTCATCATCGCCGAGGGCAAGCGCAATGCCGACATCTACCGGCTCATCGACAAGCGGCTGAAGGTCGAGGACGGCACCACCGCCGCGGTCGCCAAGAAGGACTACAAGAAACTCGGCCTCCCCACCTGGGCCCAGAACCACCCGGGCGTCAAGGACCCGCTGGAAGGGTTCCTCTATCCGTCCAGCTACGGCGTGAGCAAGGGCCAGAAGCCCGAGGACGTCCTGAAGCAGATGGTCCGGCGGGCCACCGCGACCTACGAGAAGCTCGGTGTGGAGAAGAAGGCCCAGAGCCTCGGACTCGAGGACCCGTGGCAGCTGGTCACCGTCGCGAGCCTCGCCCAGGCCGAGGGCACGAGCCACGACGACTTCCGCAAGATGGCCGAGGTCGTCTACAACCGGATGAAGCCCGGGAACCCGCAGACCAACGGCATGCTGGAGTTCGACTCCACCTACAACTACATCAAGAACCAGAGCAAGATCGACCTGAGCCTGAGCGAACTGCGGAACTACGACAACCCGTACAACACGTACTTCCACAAGGGACTGCCGCCGGGGCCGATCGACAACCCGGGCGAGGAAGCGATCAAGGGCGCCCTCAGCCCGACGGACGACGGCTGGTACTACTTCATCTCGCTCGACGGCAAGACCAGCAAGTTCACGAAGACGAACGCCGAACACCAGAAGCTGGTGGACCAGTTCAACGCCTCGCGGAACAACTGAGGAACCCCTGATGGCCGCACCCCGCCGGGCCGCCGTGCTCGGTTCTCCGATCGCGCACTCCCTCTCCCCGGTCCTGCACCGGGCCGCCTACCAGGAGTTGGGCCTGGCCGGCTGGACGTACGACAGGTTCGAGGTCGACGAGGCCGGACTGCCCGGGTTCCTCGAGACGCTCGGCGCCGAGTGGGCGGGGCTCTCGCTGACCATGCCGCTGAAGCGGGCCGTGATCCCGCTGCTCGACGGGATCAGCGACACCGCGGCCTCGGTCGACGCGGTCAACACCGTCGTCTTCACCGAGGACGGCCACCGGACCGGCGACAACACCGACGTCCCCGGCATGGTCGCGGCGCTGCGCGAGCACGGCATCGACAAGGTCGACGCCGCCGCGATCCTCGGCGCGGGCGCCACCGCCTCGTCCGCGCTGGCCGCGCTGGCCCGGATCTGCCCGGGCGAGATCGCCGTGTACGTGCGCAGCGAGGCCCGGGCCGCCGAGATGCGGCAGTGGGCCGAGCGGCTGGAGATCACGGTACGCATCGCCGACTGGGCGGACGCCGAGCAGGCCCTGCGCGCGCCCCTGGTGATCAGCACCACCCCGGCCGGTGTCACCGACGCCCTGGCCCGGTCCGTGCCGGAGCGCCCGGCGGCCCTCTTCGACGTGCTCTACGACCCCTGGCCGACCGACCTCGCGGCCCGCTGGTCGTCGTACGGCGGGGCCGTCGTCAGCGGTCTCGATCTGCTGGTGCACCAGGCTGTGCTCCAGGTCGAGCAGATGACGGGGCTGGCCCCGGCCCCCTTGGACGCCATGCGAAAAGCGGGCGAGCGCGCCCTCTCGGCCCGCTAGGATCCGCTCTCGGTTCCGCAGGGGGCGGAACAGGGGAGGGGAACGTACGCCATGTCCACAGGCCTGCCGCAGGCTTCCGTGAAGTCCCAGATATTCGAGGCCCTGCTGGGTTTCCTGCCCGGCTGGGTGCAGATCACGGTGATCGCCCTGATCGTGCTCGCCGTCGCGGCGTCCTGGGCCGTGAAGATCAAGCGCAAGATCGCCTACCGCCGCGCCGTCCGGGGCGGACAGCCGGTCCACGCGGCAGCCCAGTACGGACAGGGGCGCGGAGCGGACTACCTGGGGGAGTACGCGCCGCGGCCGGCACAGCCCGCGGCGCAGCAGAGCGGCGCCGACTTCCTGGGCGCGTACGCCCCGCAGCGGCCCGGCACCGACGGCCCGGCCCCGGGCACGTCCGCCTGATGGACCGGCGGCCGGACGCAGGGGCGGGGCATGGGAGGATCGGAGGTGGCGTACCGGGGTCCGAGCACCCGGTCAGGCCGTAGCCGTACGCGATGGCATGCGTACGCTGGGCAGTAAGCAGGCCGCGAAAACTGAGGAGCACCGTTGAGCAGGTTGCGCTGGCTGACCGCGGGGGAATCCCACGGTCCCGCACTCGTCGCGACGCTGGAGGGCCTTCCCGCCGGCGTGCCGATCACCACGGACATGGTGGCGGACCATCTCGCGAGGCGGCGCCTGGGCTATGGGCGCGGTGCCCGCATGAAGTTCGAGCGGGACGAGGTCACCTTCCTCGGCGGTGTCCGGCACGGCCTCACCCTCGGCTCCCCGGTCGCGGTCATGGTGGGCAACACCGAGTGGCCCAAGTGGGAACAGGTCATGGCGGCCGACCCGGTCGACCCGGAGATCCTCGACGGGCTCGCCCGCAACGCCCCGCTGACCCGCCCGCGGCCCGGCCACGCCGACCTCGCCGGCATGCAGAAGTACGGCTTCGACGAGGCCCGGCCCATCCTGGAGCGGGCCTCCGCCCGTGAGACCGCCGCCCGGGTGGCCCTCGGCGCGGTGGCCCGGTCGTACCTCAAGGAGACGACCGGCATCGAGATCGTCAGCCATGTCGTCGAGCTCGCCTCGGCGAAGGCGCCGCACGGCGTGTACCCGACCCCGGCCGACGTCGAGAAGCTGGACGCGGACCCCGTGCGCTGCCTGGACGCCGACGCGTCGAAGGCGATGGTCGCGGAGATCGACCAGGCCCACAAGGACGGCGACACCCTCGGTGGCGTGGTCGAGATCCTGGCGTACGAGGTGCCGGTGGGGCTGGGTTCGCACGTGCACTGGGACCGCAAGCTGGACGCCCGGCTCGCCGGTGCCCTCATGGGCATCCAGGCGATCAAGGGCGTCGAGATCGGCGACGGCTTCGAGCTGGCGCGGGTGCCGGGTTCCCAGGCGCACGACGAGATCGTGAACACGCCCGAGGGCATCCGTCGCGTCTCCGGCCGCTCCGGCGGCACCGAGGGCGGCCTGACCACCGGCGAGCTGCTGCGCGTCCGCGCCGCGATGAAGCCGATCGCGACCGTGCCGCGCGCCCTGCAGACCGTGGACGTCACCACCGGTGAGGCGACGCAGGCCCACCACCAGCGCTCCGACGTGTCCGCCGTGCCGGCCGCCGGCATCGTCGCCGAGGCGATGGTCGCCCTCGTCCTCGCCGACGCCGTCGCGGAGAAGTTCGGCGGCGACAGCGTGACCGAGACCCGCCGCAACGTGCGGTCCTACCTCGACAACCTGGCCATCCGATGAGCCCTCTGATCGTGCTCGTCGGCCCGATGGGCGTGGGCAAGTCCACCGTCGGGCAGCTGCTGGCCGAGCGGCTCGGCACCGGCTACCGGGACACCGACGACGACATCGTGGCCGCACAGGGCCGGACGATCGCCGAGATCTTCGTCGAGGAGGGCGAGTCCGCCTTCCGTGCGATCGAGAAGCAGGCGGTGCGCGCGGCGCTGGACGGGCACGACGGGGTGCTGGCCCTGGGCGGCGGTGCGATCCTCGACCCGGACACGCGTGCCCTGCTCGCCGGCCACCGCGTCGTCTACCTGGCGATGGACGTCGAGGAGGCGGTCAAGCGGACCGGCCTCAACGCCGCCCGGCCGCTGCTCGCGATCAACCCGCGCAAGCAGTGGCGCGAGCTGATGGAAGCCCGCCGGCACCTGTACGAAGAGGTCGCCACGGCCGTCGTCGCCACGGACGGCCGGACGCCCGAAGAAGTCACCCGAGCGGCGCTCGACGCACTGGAGTTGAAGGAAGCATGAGCGAGGCAGTGACGCGGATCCAGGTCGGCGGCACCGCGGGCACCGATCCCTACGAGGTCCTGGTGGGCCGTCAACTCCTGGGCGAGCTGGGGGGACTGATCGGAGCCAAGGCCAAGCGGGTCGCGATCGTCCACCCCGAGGCGCTGGCCGAGACCGGCGACGCGCTGCGCGCCGACCTGGCCGAGCAGGGCTACGAGGCGGTCGCCATCCAGGTGCCCAACGCGGAGGAGGCCAAGACCGCGGAGGTCGCCGCCTACTGCTGGAAGGCGCTCGGCCAGTCCGGGTTCACGCGCACGGACGTCATCGTCGGGGTCGGCGGCGGCGCGACCACGGACCTGGCCGGGTTCGTGGCCGCCACCTGGCTGCGCGGGGTGCGCTGGATCGCGATCCCCACCACCGTCCTCGCCATGGTCGACGCGGCCGTCGGGGGCAAGACCGGCATCAACACCGCCGAGGGCAAGAACCTGGTCGGCTCCTTCCACCCGCCCGCGGGTGTGCTCTGCGACCTGGCCGCGCTGGACTCCCTCCCGGTCAACGACTACGTCTCCGGGCTCGCCGAGGTCATCAAGGCCGGCTTCATCGCCGACCCGGTGATCCTGGACCTCATCGAGTCCGATCCCGCGGCGGCGCGCACCCCGGCCGGTCCGCACACCGCCGAGCTCATCGAGCGCTCCATCCGGGTCAAGGCCGACGTGGTGTCGTCCGACCTGAAGGAGTCGGGCCTGCGCGAGATCCTCAACTACGGCCACACCCTCGGCCACGCCATCGAGAAGAACGAGCGCTACAAGTGGCGCCACGGCGCGGCGGTCTCGGTGGGCATGCACTTCGCCGCCGAACTGGGCCGCCTGGCCGGCAGGCTGGACGACGCGACGGCGGACCGCCACCGCACCGTCCTGGAAGCGGTCGGCCTGCCGCTGCACTACCGCCACGACCAGTGGCCCAAGCTGCTGGAGACCATGAAGGTCGACAAGAAGTCCCGCGGCGACCTGCTGCGCTTCATCGTCCTCGACGGTCTGGCCAAGCCCACGGTCCTGGAAGGGCCCGACCCGGCGGTGCTGCTCGCCGCGTACGGAGAGGTGGGGCAGTAAGTCCCACGGCGCGCCTTCCGCCCGAAAACGCCTTACACGGCGGGCACTTCGGGCCGCCCTCGGCCGTTCACACAACAATGACCGGGGGCGGTACCGTTCGGTAGCGGCGGGTCCGCCCCGCTGTCAGCGCCCATCGCCTGTACGAGACGGAGTGGCACCGGATGCAGCACGCAGTGGGTTCTCCGCTGCCGCCGCCCCACCAGTCGGGGCACGGACCGGCCGTCGGCTGGTCGCCGGCCGCACACCACCCGGGCCCGCAGCACCCGGGCGCGCCCCAGGGCTCCGCGCCCGTGCCTCCGCCGCCCCCGGCGCCGGGATACCCCGCGCCACCGCCCGGCCCCACTCCCCATGCCCCGGCTCCGCAACCGGCCTCTGTCCCTCCCGTGCCGGACACCACCGGTCATGTGCCGCTGCCGCCGGGCGGCCCGGTGGGCGTGCCCAGTCCGCCGCCCGCCGCGATGGCGCCCGATCCCGCCGGTACCACGCTCGCCGTCCTGCTCATCGGGCCCGCCGGGGCCGGGAAGACCAGCGTCGCCAAGTACTGGGCGGACCACCGCCGGGTCCCCACGGCCCACATCAGCCTCGACGACGTACGCGAGTGGGTCCGCTCCGGCTTCGCCGACCCACAGACGGGGTGGAACGACAACTCGGAGGCGCAGTACCGCCTCGCCCGCCGCACCTGCGGCTTCGCCGCGCGCAACTTCCTGGCCAACGGCATCTCGTGCATCCTCGACGACGCGGTCTTCCCCGACCGGCCGGTCGTCGGCCTCGGCGGCTGGAAGCGGCACGTGGGGCCGGGGCTGCTGCCGGTCGTCCTTCTTCCCGGGCTGGACATCGTCCTGGAACGCAACGCGGAGCGCTCGGGCAACCGGCGGCTGACGGACGAGGAGGTCGCCCGGATCCATGGGCGGATGGCCGGGTGGTACGGATCCGGGCTGCCGATCATCGACAACTCGCAGCTGGACGTCCCGGAGACGGCGCGGGTGCTGGACGATGTGCTGGCCAGGTCCATCGCCAGTCCGCCGCAGTGGTAGCCGGCCGGGTGGTGCACTGACCCGGCGTTCGCTGTGTGCTGGGCGTCACTGCCCGGGCCGGGCGTTGCGCAGCCCGGCGCTGCGGGGTGCCGCTGCGCCCACCCTCCCCCAAGCTCTCGGCTTCGCTCGAGCAGGGGGGACCCCCATCGCCCCAGCGGC
>NZ_JBEXQJ010000066.1:0-2055 GCF_040612515.1 Streptomyces sp. NPDC006372
TGCCGCGTTCGAAGCGGCGCGCGACGGTGTCGTAGACCAGTTCCGGGACCTCGGGCGGGATGTGTGTGCACAGCACGTCGACCTCGCCCACGGCCTCGATCTTCGCCGCGTACTCCTCGTCGCTGATCTCGTACGGCGTCCGCATCGGCGTCCGCAGGCCGCCGCCCACGAAGCCGAAGACCCGGCCGCCGATCTCGACGCGCTCACCGTCGAGGACGGTCGTGCCGGGGCCGGCGTACTCCTGCCACAGGGGCGGCATGTCGACGTTGCCGTAGGTCGCGTACGTCGGAGTGGGGAACGCGGCGAACAGCTCCGCGTACTGCTTGCGCACCGCTTTCTCGATCACCGCGGCCCGGTCCCGGCCGACACCGGCCCACAGCCGGGCCCCGAACTCCCGGGCCTCCTCGAAGCGGCGGGCGGTGCGCAGGGCGACGATGCGGTCGGCGTTCTCGACGCCGAACAGGTCGGGGAAGATGCCGCGCGAGTGGTCGGCGTAGTCGAGGAAGAGGACGAGGTCGCCCAGGCAGATCAGGGCGTCCGCGCCCTCGCCGGCCGTGGCCAGGTCCCGGGCGTTGCCGTGCACGTCGCTGACCACGTGCACGCGCGTCCTGCGGTTTCCGGCTGGTGTGGGTGCCATGACGATCAAGCGTAAGCGTGTGTGGCATACGTGAACAGTGGCGGCCCTACCTGCGGTTACTGGCCAGTCAGTTAGCACGTGGACTACTGTGCGCGAAAGGAATACCTAACTGTGTGACGCAGCGAACATCTCGACGGGACCCCCTGTCGTAGAAGCCATACCGGCGGGTAACGTCCGGGCCGTCCAGTCGTGCTCTGCATTTCAACAAGTGAATGCCTGAGTACCTGCCCGAGCCTTGGACCGCACCGTCGCAGCACACACCGTCGTGGCGTCGGCGCCCTATGAGGAGCAGCAGTCTTGCGCGAGTTCAGCCTTCCGGCTTTGTACGAGGTCCCTGCGGACGGAAACCTGACCGACATCGTCCGCAGAAACGCCGCGCAGCACCCGGACGTCGCCGTCATCGCCCGCAAGGTCGGCGGCAGCTGGCAGGACGTCACGGCCACCGCCTTCCTCGCCGAGGTGCACACGGCGGCGAAGGGTCTGATCGCCGCCGGTGTCCAGCCGGGCGACCGGGTGGGCCTGATGTCCCGCACCCGTTACGAGTGGACGCTGCTGGACTTCGCGATCTGGAGCGCGGGCGCGGTGACCGTGCCGGTCTACGAGACCAGTTCGCCGGAGCAGGTGCAGTGGATCCTCGGCGACTCGGGCGCGACCGCGTGCATCGTGGAGTCGGACGGTCACACCGCCGCCGTCGAGTCGGTGCGCGACCGGCTGCCGGAGCTCAAGCACGTCTGGCAGATCGAGGGCGGCGGCCTCGACGAGCTGGGCCGGCTCGGCCAGGACGTCACGGACGAGACGGTCGAGGAGCGCAGCTCGATCGCCCGGGCCGACGATCCGGCGACCATCGTCTACACCTCGGGCACGACCGGCCGCCCCAAGGGCTGTGTACTGACCCACCGCAGCTTCTTCGCCGAGTGCGGCAACATCGTGGAGCGGCTGCGTCCGCTGTTCCGCACGGGCGAGTGCTCGGTACTGCTCTTCCTGCCGCTCGCGCACGTCTTCGGCCGGCTGGTGCAGATCGCGCCGATGATGGCGCCGATCAAGCTCGGCTGCGTCCCGGACATCAAGAACCTCACCGACGAGCTGGCCGCGTTCCGCCCCACGCTGATCCTCGGCGTCCCGCGCGTGTTCGAGAAGGTCTACAACTCGGCGCGCGCCAAGGCCCAGGCCGACGGCAAGGGCAAGATCTTCGACAAGGCCGCCGACACCGCGATCGCGTACAGCAAGGCGCTGGACACGCCGTCGGGCCCGTCCCTCGGCCTGCGGATCAAGCACAAGACGTTCGACAAGCTCGTCTACAGCAAGCTCCGCGCGGTCCTCGGCGGCCGGGGCGAGTACGCCATCTCCGGCGGCGCCCCGCTGGGCGAGCGCCTCGGCCACTTCTTCCGCGGCATCGGCTTCACGGTCCTGGAGGGACG
>NZ_JBEXQJ010000066.1:2149-24062 GCF_040612515.1 Streptomyces sp. NPDC006372
CTCGGCGGCCGGGGCGAGTACGCCATCTCCGGCGGCGCCCCGCTGGGCGAGCGCCTCGGCCACTTCTTCCGCGGCATCGGCTTCACGGTCCTGGAGAGGGCTACGGTCTCACCGAGTCCTGCGCGGCCACCGCGTTCAACCCCTGGGACCGGCAGAAGATCGGCACGGTCGGCCAGCCGCTGCCCGGCTCGGTGGTGCGGATCGCCGACGACGGCGAGGTGCTGCTGCACGGCGAGCACCTGTTCAAGGAGTACTGGAACAACCCCGGCGCGACCGCGGAGGCGCTGGCCGACGGCTGGTTCCACACCGGTGACATCGGCACGCTCGACGAGGACGGCTACCTCCGGATCACCGGCCGCAAGAAGGAGATCATCGTCACCGCGGGCGGCAAGAACGTCGCCCCGGCCGTGATCGAGGACCGCATCCGGGCGCACGCGCTGGTCGCGGAGTGCATGGTGGTGGGCGACGGGCGGCCGTTCGTGGGCGCGCTGATCACCGTCGACGAGGAGTTCCTGGACCGTTGGTGCGCCGACCACGGCAAGCCGGCGGGTTCCACCGCGGCGTCGCTGTGCGAGGACCCGGACCTGCTGGCCGCGATCCAGACGGCGATCGACGACGGCAACGCCGCGGTGTCGAAGGCGGAATCGGTGCGGAAGTTCCGCATTCTGTCCTCCCAGTTCACGGAGGAGTCGGGCCACCTGACTCCCTCACTGAAGCTGAAGCGGAACGTGGTCGTGAAGGACTACGCGCAGGAGATCGAGGCGATCTACGCGAAGTGACCCACGGGGTCGGCTATGGCGCGGTGTCCTCCACCAGGACCCGCGCCATCGTGCGTTCGGCGAGGGCCGTGATGGTGACGAAGGGGTTGACGCCGATCGAGCCGGGCACCAGTGAGCCATCGGTGACGTACAGGCGTGAGTACCCCTTCACCCGGCCGTAGGCGTCCGTCGAACGGCCCAGGACGCAGCCGCCCAGCGGGTGGTAGGTGAAGTCGTCGGCGAAGACCTTGTTGCCCGAGCCGAACAGGTCGTACCGGTAGATCGTGGCGTTCGCCCTGTTGATCCGGTCGAACAGTTTCTTCGCCATGCCGACCGACACGGCACTCTGCGCGGGGCTCCACCCGAGCCGCACGGCGCCGCTCGCCGAGTCGTACGTGAAGGACGCCCGCTCACGGTTCTTGGTGATCGCCAGGTAGAGGCTGACCCAGTGTTCGAGCCCCATGGGCAGGGGCGCGATCTCGGCGAAGACCGGGTTGGCGGTGTTGGCCCAGTCGTCGATGCCCATGACCGGCATGGTCGACTGGTTCGCGCCGACCGTGTCCCACAGGTGGTTGGCCCGGCCCAGCATCACGTTGCCGTTGGTGCCCCAGCCGGTGCCCACGCTCGCGTCCAGCGCGGGCAGTGTGCCCGACTCCCGGGCACGGACGAGGAGTTCGGTCGTGCCCACGCTGCCGCCGCCGAGGAAGAGATAGGTGCAGCCGTACTCCTTGGTCTCGACGACGGTGCCGGTGTCGTCGATGCGGTCGGCGGTCAGCACGTACGTCCCGTCGGCCGCCCTGCTGATCGACGTCACCCGCTCCATGGTGTGCAGGGTGACGTTCCCGGTGCCGAGCGCGGAGGCGAGGTACGTCTTGTCGAGGCTGCGCTTGCCCTGGTTGTTGCCGTAGATGACCTCACCCGCGAGAGCCGACTTGGTGGTCGTGCCGGCCGCCTCGCGCTCCATGTGGCCGAAGTCGTAGACGTTGGGCACGAAGGTGGTCTTCAGGCCTGCCTTGTCCGCGTGTGCGCGGGAGACCCGGGTGAAGCGGTACCACTCGGTGGACTCGAACCAGGCGGGGTCGACGGTGTTGACGCCAAGCATGGAGCGGGCGCGCGGGAAGTAGGTGTCGTACATCTCCGCGGTGTCCACGGTCGGGAACTGCTCGGCGAAGTAGGACCGGAGCGGGGTCACCGCCATGCCGCCGTTGACCAGGGAGCCGCCGCCCACGCCCCGGCCGACGTACACGGACATGTGGTCGTAGTGCACGCGGTCCAGGACGCCCGGGTAGGCGCTGATGTCCCGGTTGACCAGATCGAGCCAGAGGAAGGTGGCGAGCGGGGCCTCGGTGCGGGTGCGGAACCACATGGAGCGCTGGTCCGGGGCCAGGGTGGAGCAGAAGACCTTGCCGTCGGGGCCGGAGGTGTTCCAGAGGCGGCCCATCTCCAGGACGAGGGTGCGGATGCCGGCCTGTCCGAGGCGGAGGGCGGCCACGGCGCCGCCGTAGCCCGAACCGACGACGATGGCGGGCGCGTTGTCCACGGCGGCCGGTTCGGCGGCCGAGGCGGACTGGAGACCGATGCGGGTGAGACCGGACGCGGCTGCCGCCTGAAGGGCCACCATGCCGAGTATTTGACGTCTCGTCAGCTGATGCTGCATCAGTTTTGCTGTCATGCGCGCAGCATGTGCGGATTTTTACGTTCCGCCTAGAGTGCGGGAAGTCCGCTCACAGCAAAGCTTTCAGCTCGTCCGCCAGCAGGTCCCAGCGCCACTTCTCCTCGACCCACTCACGCCCCCGCTGCCCCATCCTGCGGCGCAGCTCGGCGTCACCCAGGAGCGTGACGACACGGTCGGCCGCCTCCTCCGGGGAGCCGCCCCTCACCACCCAGCCCGTCTCCCCGTCGAGCACCGCGTCCGGCGCCCCGCCCGAGTCCCCGGCCACCACCGGCAGCCCGGTCGCGGAGGCCTCCAGGTAGACGATGCCGAGGCCCTCGACGTCGAGGCCGCCCCGGCGGGTGCGGCACGGCATGGCGAAGACGTCACCGGCACCGTAGTGCGCGGGCAGTTCCGACCAGGGCACCGGGCCCGTGAAACGGACGGAGTCCGCGACGCCCGTGTCCTGGGCCAGCCCGCGGAGGTCCTTCTCGTACGGGCCGCCCCCGACGATCAGCAGCACGGCGTCCGGCTCGGCGGCCAGGATGCCGGGCATGGCCCGGATCAGGGTGTCCTGGCCCTTGCGCCGCACCAGCCGGGACACGCACACGACCACCGGGCGGTCCGTCAGCCCCAGTCGTGCCCGCACCTCGTCGCCGCCCGACCCGGGATGGAACGTCTTCTCGTCCACGCCCGGTGGCAGCTGCACCATGCGCGAGGCCGCCTGGGGCGTCAGCGCGGTGGCGATCCGCGAGCGCGTGTACTCGCCGAGGTAGGTGATCGTGTCCGTGGAGTCCCCGATGCGGCGCAGCAGCTGCCGGGCCGCGGGCAGCTGGGCCCAGCCGGCCTCGTGCCCGTGCGTGGTGGCCACCAGCCGCTCGGCGCCCGCGGCGCGCAGCGCCGGTGCCATCAGACCGAGCGGCGCCGCCGCCCCGAACCACACCGAGGTGCACCCGTGCTCCCGCAGCAGCCCGACGGCCCGCCGGGTGGCACGGGGCGTGGGCAGCAGCATCGTCGTACGGTCCCGTACGACGGTGAAGGGCTGCTCGGCGTCGAAGGCTGCGGTCGCCTCGACGCCCTCCCGGCTCCGCTTCCAGGTCGACGCGTAGACGACCAGCCGCTGCGGGTCCAGCCGCAGCGCCATGTTGTGCAGAAACGCCTGGATGCCGCCCGGCCGGGGCGGGAAGTCGTTCGTCACGATCAGGGTCTTGCGCACGCCGCCGACCCTACCGAACCGCACCTCTCGGCCGTTCGCCCCGGCACGTATGGCACGCTCACAGCTGTCGGGGACATCATGGCTCCCTCGACACGGCACGGACGGGGCAGGGATCTGGTGAGGACGACGGGCGCGAGGCGGTCACTGGCATGGCTGCTGGTGATCTGGTTCCTCACGAGGCTGGTGCTGCTGCTGTTCGTGCTGAAGGTGTACGTCTTCCCCGGCCCGGACGTGACGAGCGACGTGTCCGTGATCTACCAGGGCTGGTACGACACCCTGCGGACCGGAACGTTCCCCCGGGACGACGTCACCTGGCAGTACCCGCCCGCCGCCGCGCTGGCCGTCCTCTCCCCCGGCCTGCTGCCCCTCCTGGACTACGCGACCGCCTTCTTCGTCCTGGTCTGCGTCACGGACCTGGCTGTCCTGACCCTGCTGGCGTACGCGGGCCGGCGCCCAGGCAGGTCGCTGCGCGGCGCCTGGGTGTGGGGAGTGGGCGTGCCTCTGCTCGGGCCGACGGTGTACGCGCGCTACGACGTGATGGTCACGGCCGTGGCGGTGGCCGCGCTGCTCGCCGGCTCCCGGCACCCCAGGACGATGGGGGCGCTGGCCGCGTTCGGCGCCCTGCTGAAGGTCTGGCCGGCCATGATCCTGCTGGCCGCCCGCCGGCGCGCCGCCTGGGTGTCGGCGCTGGTGACGGGCGCCGCGATCGCGGGCGGATTCGCTCTGTTCATGCCGGGCGGGTTCGCCTTCCTGACCTCCCAGCGCGACCGGGGCACCGAGGTCGAGTCGCTGGGCGCGCTGGTCTTCCACGTCGCCCGGCACTTCGGCTGGCAGGGCGAGGTGCGGCTGAACTACGGCTCGATCGAGTTCCTCGGGCCGTACGTGAGCGACGTGAGCACGGCCGCCCTGTTCCTGACAGGGGCGGCTTTCGGCTGGCTGGTGCTGTGGCGGCTGCTGGCCCGGGGCTTCGAGGAGCACACGCTCGCCGACGCGGCCTTCGTGGCGGTCCTGATGTTCACCACCACCAGCCGGGTGATCAGCCCCCAGTACATGGTGTGGCTGGTCGGGCTGGCCGCGGTGTGCCTGTACTTCCCGGCGAGCCGCATGCGGGCGCCGGTCGTGCTGGTCCTGCTGGCCTGCTTCGTGACGGTCCTGGAGTTCCCGCTCTACTTCGCCAACGTGGTGGCCAGCGACGGCCTCGGCCTCACCCTCCTGTTCCTCCGCAACGGCCTCCTGGTGGCGGCCACGCTCCTCGCGGCCCGCACCCTGTGGCGCGCGACGGTCCCGCGCACACCCCCCGCCCCCACCCCCGCTCAGCCCGCCCACACCGACGAGACGCCGGTCAGCTCCTGATCCGGAGCTGACCGGCGCGGCCCGGTCAGCCCAGCTGCCCCCGCAGATACTCCTGCCACAACCCCGTGAACTCCGCCGGCGTCGTCCCGAGCACCTCCCGCATCGCGTCCTCCACCGCCCCGGCCCTCTTCTCGTGCTCCCCGACGGCCCGGTAGAAGTCGCCCAGCCGGGACTCGCCCCAGCGGTCGGCGATGAGCCGGCAGGCCGTCCAGCCGCTCTCGTAGGCGCGGGCCAAGCGGCTCGCGTCGCCGGTGAAGGCGAAGTCCTCGTCGGTCGGAAGGCCTGCCGGGACCCGGCCCTGTGCGACCGCGCGGGACAGTTCGGGGGCGGCCTCGCGCGGGGTGCGGCCGGTGGCGCGGTAGCCGACCCAGTCGGCATAGCCCTCGGACAGCCAGAGGGGGGTGGCGGCGGTGGTGTTCCGGCGGGTGGCGACATGGGTCGTCTCATGGGTGACGACCACCCGATCGCCGAGACCGCCGAGGAGGGCGAAGGCGTCCGGGTTGACGATGACGCGGTCCGCCGGTGACCGTGCCGGTGCGCCCGTCTCGCCGGTGGTGACCGCCGCGATCCCCCGGTAGGAGGAGGCGGGCGAGCCGAGCAGCCCCGCCATTGCCTCCAGCGACTTCGGGACGAGGACGACGAGACGACGGCTCCAGTCCGTGCCCCAGGCCCGTGACACCTCGGGCACCGCGCGGTCGGCCAGCTCCGCGTACTCCCGCAGGGACCGGCCGGACTGCCCGACGCCGAGGACGAGGCTGTGCTCGCCCCGGACGGCCTGCACCGCGCCCTGGTCCCACAGTTGCTGTGCGGACTTCTTCGCGGGCCGGTCGGCGTCGACGGACCACCGCCCGTCCGCGTCGCGGCTCAGCCGCAGGGTGCGGCCGGCGGTCACCGGAGCCCCGTCGTACCCGGCGACGCGGTAGCGCAGTTCGGCGTCGACGGTGGCCGTGTCGCCGGTGCGGTGCAGACCGGTCACGCGGTACGACCAGCCGTCCAGCGGCACCGCGCGCAGATCGGCGTAGTCCGGCCCCCCGCCCGTCCCCGCGTAGGCCCGCTCGTCGTGGCCGAGGACCGCGGCGGCCCGGCGGTCGAGGAGCCGCTGGACGTCGGCGGTGGCGGGGTCCGCGACGGACCGGCCGCCGCATCCGGTCAGGACGACGAGCAGCACGACGAGCGCCACCACGGGGGATCCCGACCTTCGACCAGCCATCTTCCCGATCGTACGGGCGCCGGGCCGCGCCGGTCAGACCCTGGTGACCGACGAGATGGGCATCATCCCGACCGGGTCGTAGCGCACGGGTGCGCCGGGGTGGGGCGCGTGGATGACCTGGCCGTTGCCCATGTACATCCCGACATGGCTCGCGTCACCCCGGTAGATGACCAGGTCCCCGGGTCGCGCCTCGGACAGCGGGACCTGCCGGCCGGCGTACCGCTGAGCCTGCGAGGTGCGCGGAATGGCCACCCCGGCCTGCGCGTACGACCACTGCATCAGGCCCGAACAGTCGAAGCCGGAGGGGCCGTTTGCGCCCCAGACATAGGGCCTGCCGAGGGCGGCACGGGCGGCCTCGACGGCGGCGGCCCCGCGCGGCGATGCGGCGTGGGCGTCCCCCAGCCAGGGCATGCCGTAGCGGCCGGAGCGGGAGGCCCGGCCGTAGGCGTCGCGCTCGGACTCCGGCAGGGAGTTGAGCAGCAGCCGGGCCGCGGCGAGCTTCCGCTCGACGGTCTTCTTGTGGGCGGAGACGGCCTTGCGGCTCTTCTCCAGTTCGCGGAGCTTCCCGGCCGTCTCCTCGCGGTCCTGGGCGAGTTCGCGCATGGCCTCCTGGAGCTTCTTCAGCTCACCGGCCTGGTGGGCGGTGAGCCGGTCGAGCCTGGAGGCCCTGTCGAGGTACTCACCGGGGTCGTCGGAGAGCAGCAGGGCGAGGGTCGGGTCGAGGCCGCCCGTCCGGTACTGGGCACCGGCCAGCGAACCGAGCGACTCCCGCATGGAGTTGATGCGCTGCTGCTGCCGGGCGATCCGGTCCCGGGCGGTGCCGGCCTCCTCGCGCAGGGCGTCGGCACGCTCGTCGGCCTCGTTGTAGGCCTCGGTCGCCTTCTCGGCCTGCTCGTAGAGGCGGTCCACCTCGGCCCGGGTGTCGTCGTGCGGTGCGGCCACGGACGGTACCGCGCCCAGGGCGGCGACCGCGACGGACAGGATGCTGACCGCGGCACCGGCGCCACGGTCGGACCCGGACGGTGCAAGGCGGCGATGGGACCCCACGGAAGCCGCTCTCCTCTCCACTGGCAGACCGCTGACGGATGTGGAAACGCGGCAGACAGTAGCCCCGCGACGGGGGACCGCCAACGACCATCCGTGGGTACGCAGCGCGACGCCCCGCCACTGACGCAGGTCACTGGCGGGGCGTGGCCTCAGGTGAGGGTGTCGTGATTCGCCCGAACGGCGGACACGGTGTCCTGATCTTGAGGACTCCGGGGGCGGTCCGTCAGACGCGGACGCCGAACATGAACGGGCCGCCGATGGTGCCCATCGACTCGTAGCGGACGACCGTGCCGGTGCGGGGGGCGTGGATGATCTGCCCGTTGCCGGCGTAGAGGCCCACGTGGTGCAGGTCGTTGAAGAAGAAGACCAGGTCGCCGACCTTGAGCTGACTGGTCGAGTAGATCTTGGTGCCGATCGTCGCCTGGGACTCGGAGGTGCGCGGGATCTGCACGCCGGCCGCGGCGTACGCCCGGGAGGTGAGGCCGGAGCAGTCGTAGGAGCTCGTGCCGGTGGCACCGTAGACGTACGGCTTGCCGAGCTGGCTCTGCGCGAAGGCGTAGGCCGCGGCGGCCCGGCCGGAGCCCGGCGGGACGTCGCCGGAGAGGGCGTCGCGCTCGCTGTCGCGGCTGGCGCGGCTCTGCTCGGCGGCGAGCTGCTGCTTCTCGGCGGCGGTGAGGCTGTTGAGCAGCTTCTGCGCGGAGGAGAGCTTGCCCTGGACTTCCTTCTTCTTCTTGCCGAGTTCGGCCCGGGTGGAGGCGAGGTCCTTGAGCTTCTCGGAGGCCTCTGCGCGGTCCTGGGCGAGTTCGCGCTGCTTCTCCTGGACCTTCTTCAGCGCCTCGACCTGCTGGCTGCTCAACTGGTCGAGCGTGGAGGCCTTGTCGAGGTAGCTGTCCGGGTCGGAGGAGAGGAAGAGCTGGACGGACGGGTCGATGGAGCCGGTGCGGTACTGCGACGCCGCCGCGAGGCCCAGGCTGTCGCGCAGCTCGTTGAGCTCTTCCTGGCCGCGGGCGACGTTGTCCTGGATGGTGGAGATCTCCTTCTGGAGCTTCTCCTGCTTCTCCTTGGCCCCGTTGTACTTCTCGGTGGCCTGCTCCGCCTCTTCGTAGAGCTTGTCGACCTTGGTCTTGACCTCGTCCTTGCTCGGCTTCTCGCTGGGTGCGGCATTGGCGGCCTGCGAGCTGAAGGCGACGGCAGCGGCAGCGGCGGTGGTCAGCACGGTCACACGTGCGCGGCTCGGCTGCTTCGGACGACGGTGGGACGCCACGGGTGACTAGCTCCTTCTCGGCCCCTCCGCCGTCGCTCCCCATGAGCGATCACCCGAGCAGGAGGTGCGGGGCTGACCCTAGTGACCTTCCTGTGATCAGTTCAAATCCTCAGATGAAAAATTGCGTCACGGTGAGCGAACTTTTCCCCTGGACTCACAGGCGGTGAGACCCACTTGACGCAACGTGGCCCACAGGTCTCGCCAATCGGGGCATCACGCCCGGAGGTTACGCATCGCCCGTACGGTCCCTAGGCTCGCGAAAGGCGCTTCAGGAGCATCGCCGACGCCACGGGGCGAGCACCCGCCCTGGCCACACCGTCGGCGACCTCGCGGTCCGTCGACGCCACGATGACGGGCCTGCCCGGGGGTTCGGCGCGCACCAGCTGGCGGATCAGCTCGTCGGCGGTGACGCCCGGCTTCGAGAACAGCACCCGTACCCCGCGGGGCGGTGCCAGCAGCACCGGTGCGGCCAGTTCGGCCCCGTCGAAGACGCACGTCACCTCGGCGCCGCTCTGCGCCGCCAGCTGCGAGAGCTGCCCGAGCAGCCGCAGCCGCTGCTTCTCCAGTGGCATCTGCGGATAACCCGTTTTGGTGACGTTGTAACCGTCGACGACGAGGTGTGCCTGCGGCAGGGCCAGCAGCTGGTCGAGGACCTGCGGGTCGTTCTCCGAGAGCGCGCGGGCGGCGATGTCCTTCGGCGTCATCCGGCCCGGCTCGACGGCGTCCACGGTCTCGGCGGGCCGCACCGACACCGGCGGCAACGCCAGTTCGCGCCGGAGCCCCTGGGTCGCGTCGAGCAGGGTGTCCAGCAGCAGCCGTACCCGCATGTCCTCGACGCTGCGTCCCTCGCGTGCCGCCCGTCGCGCGGCCTCCAGGGCGGCCTCGCTCTCCCCCAGCCGGGCCTTGAGCCGCCGGGTCTCGCTCTCGGCGGCGGACACCTGGGCCTGCGCTTCGGCGCGGGCGGCCTCGATCTCGCCGTGCGCCTTGCGCAGGGCGGCCTCGCCGCGCTTGACGTCGCTGACCGCGGCGCGGAGCTTGCGGTGCAGCGCCTCGGTCTCCTTCTTGGCCGAATCCAGCTCCGCGCGCAGCCGCTCGGTCTCGGCCCTGGTCTGTTCGCGGGCCCGCTCCAGCTCGGCGCGCAGCCGCTCCAGCTCGGCCCGGCTCTCCTCGTCGGCGCGCTCGGCGTCGGCCCGCTGGGCCTCCTCGCCGGCGGCGGCCACCAGCTTCACCCAGCCGAGGGGCCGCAGTACGTAGGCCGCGGCCGCCACGTCGAGCGGGTCCGCGGCCGGGGGCGGGGAGCCTGAGTCGAGAGCGCCGGCGACTTCCGGCTGGGCCTCTCTGAGCTTCTCCCCGATGCGCTGCCGGAACAGCGGGTCGGTCTCCAGCGCCGCGGCCATGGCATTGCCGGCGAACTTGGCCCGCCGGTTCGGCGCGAACCGGGCGTACTGCCGGAGCTGCGCGGGCAGCTCTCCGACCGTCAGCGAGCCGAAGCCGTCGGAGACGATCTGCACGACCCGGCGGCGCACGCCGTCGGGCAGCGGACGGTCGAGCACCTCGGCGGCGCCGTCGCCCGGCCCCCCGCCCGTGGTCTCCACCATCCGTCACACCCCAATGCCTGTGCGGGCCTGCTCCCCTCAGGAGCCGGCGCCCGGCCTGTCCACGAGTTCCACCTGGTCCACCGCGTTGCACCAGCGGCAGCGCACCGACTCGATGGTCTCACTGAGCACCTCGCGCTCCTCGACCTTCGGCTCTCCGGCCAGGTCGAGGTGGACGTACTCGACGACCTTCGACGAGCGGGTCACGTCGAACCGCGTGAGGTTGCCGCAGAGGGTGCAGCGCCACCGCGTCTCGGCGGTCGGCAGGGGAACCGTCATCGTGACCTGTTCTCTTTCCTTCTAGTGTCCGTGACGCCACCGGCTTCCCCGGTGCGTGTGGCTCGTAACCCTACGGCCTGGTGGGTCGTCGTCGCCCACGCGTCCACGGCGGCGAGGCGGTCTGTGCTGGTGCGTCCGGTTACGTCATGCTCTGTATCCATGATCAGCAAGTGGAGCGCGTCGCTCGTCCGGGCCGGCCGATCGGTGAGCGGGTCGTCGGCGCCGGTGACGTACGCACTGATCGCCCTGTGCTGCGTGGTCTTCCTGGCCGGCCCCGCCGCGGGCCTCAATCCTGTCTACGGCACCGGCGACGACCTGCTCGCCGCGCAGCGGGCCTGTTTCCGGCGCTGGGGCGTGATCCCCGCAGAACTGTTCGAGGGGTCCGCCGGATCGGCCCTGACCCCCGCGACCGCGCTCTTCGTCCACGGCAGCTGGGTCCACCTGCTCGGCAACATGCTCTTCCTCTACGTCTTCGGGGCGATGACCGAGGAGCGGATGGGCCGGGTGCAGTTCGTCCTGTTCTACCTCGGCTGCGGCTACCTGGCCCTGCTGGGCTACGCCGTCGCCAACGCGGACTCCGAGCAGTCCCTGGTCGGGGCGTCGGGGGCGATCTCGGCGGTCCTCGGTGCATTCCTGTACCTGTTCCCCAGGGCCCGGGTGACCAGTCTCCTGCCGTTTCTCTTCTTCCTGCCGGTGCGCTTCCCGGCCTGGGTGGTGCTGCCCTTCTGGGCGGCGCTGCAGTGGCTGGCGGCGGGGCGGGCCCCGGACGGCCCCGGGGTGGCCTACCTCGCCCACCTGATCGGGTTCGGTCTGGGCTTCGGCTGGGCGTCGGTCCGCTACGGCCGCCCGACCAGCCCCACTAGAGTGAAGGCCGCCCCTGCTCCGGCCTCCGAGGGAGAGAACAAACCGTGATCACCGCGATCGTCCTCATCAAGACCAGCGTGGACCGGATCCCCGAGATCGCGGAGTCGATCGCCGCGCTGGACAGCGTCAGCGAGGTCTTCTCCGTCACCGGCACCTACGACCTCATCGCGATGGTCCGGGTGCGGCAGCACGAGGACCTGGCGGAGGTCATCCCCGGCCGGATCAGCAAGATCCCCGGCGTCGAGGGCACGGACACGCACGTGGCGTTCCGCACCTACTCGCAGCACGACCTGGAGGCGGCGTTCTCGATCGGGCTGGACAACTAGGACCCCTGGGCCCCGCCGTTCAGGCCGACGTGTCCGGGACGCAACGGCCGTCCTCCGTACGGTAGTTCCACCGTGCGCCGTCTCGGACCAGCTCCCGCACGGCGTCGGTGAACCGCTCGACGTGCTCGTCGGGCGTGCCCGCGCCGAAGCTCACCCGGATGGCGTTGAGGGACCTCTCGCCGGGAGCCGCCTCCGGTGCGCCGCACTCGCCCTGGGTCTGCGGGTCGCTGCCCAGCAGCGTCCGGACCAGGGGATGGGCGCAGAACAGCCCGTCCCGCACCCCGATGCCGTACTCGGCGGAGAGGGCGGCGGCGAAGTGGGAGCTGTTCCAGCCCTCGACGACGAAGGAGAGCACACCGACGCGCGGGGCGTCGTCACCGAAGAGGGAGAGGATCCGGACCTCAGGCACCTCGGCGAGGCCCGCCCGCACCTTCTCGATCAGGTACCGCTCCCGCGCGACCAGCTGGTCGAACCCGGCCTCGGTGAGCGCCGTGCAGGCGGAGGCGATGGAGTAGGCACCGATGACGTTCGGCGACCCGGCTTCGTGGCGGGCGGCGGTCTCGTGCCACTCCACGTCCACTCCCCCGTCCGTGCGCCGGGTGACCTTGCGGCTGGCGCCGCCGCCGGCCAGGTAGGGCTCGGCCTCGCGCAGCCAGTCGGCCCGCCCGGCCAGGACGCCGGAGCCGAAGGGCGCGTACAGCTTGTGCCCGGAGAAGGCGACCCAGTCCACGTCGAGGTCGGCGACGGACACCGGGTGGTGCGGGGCCAGCTGGGCGGCGTCGAGCACGATCCGCGCGCCGTGGGCGTGCGCGGCCGCCGCCAGCTCCCGTACGGGCCACAGCTCGCCGGTGACGTTCGAGGCGCCGGTGACGCAGACGAGGGCCGGTCCGTAGGGGGCCCGGTCGGCCAGAGCGCGCTCCAGGGTCTCGACGGCCTCGCGGTGGCTGCGCGGGGCGTCGAGGAAGGTGACCTGGGCGTTCCGCCAGGGCAGCAGGGAGGCGTGGTGCTCGGTCTCGAAGACGAAGACCTGGCAGCCGGCCGGGAGCGCGCCGGCGAGCAGGTTGAGGGAGTCGGTGGTGGACCGGGTGAAGACGACCTGGTCGCCGTCCCGGCAGCCGAGGAACTCCGCGACCGTCCGGCGGGCGTTCTCGAAGAGGTCGGTCGACAGCTGGGACAGGTACCCGGCACCGCGGTGGACACTGCCGTAGTACGGCGCGTAGGCGGCGACGTCGTCCCAGACCCGCTGGAGGGCCGGGGCGCTGGCGGCGTAGTCCAGCGCGGCGTAGGTGACCTCGCCACCGGTGACGAGCGGCACGGTGACGTCCCGTCCCAGAACGGGCAGCGGGGCACAAACGGACTGGGCGGCGGCGACGGTGGAGACGGACATGGGTGAACTCCCGTGAAGGCAGGTGGAATCCGCCCGCGAGCCGGTACGGCGGTGCGCGCACGGCTACCAGCGGGGGTGAAAGGAAAGGGGTGCGGAGGCGGGGCTCTGCGGCCCTATCGCATTCGCTGATTCACGGGAAACTCCTCGTCACGCGCTTGCCACAGACCTCGCTGCCTGCGGCCCGGTCTTCACCCGGGGCACCCCGCCACGGACGGAGGGTTGCCGGACAGTCGGCCGGGGCCTCATGACTGTCACTCATGACCTGGTCAGGAACCTACGGGAAGAGATCGGCGCCCCGCAACCCGAGTCCGGATCGCGGGACGCCGTACGGTTCCGCTACGCGTTGCTCGCGGCCACCCAGCGCTCCAGGGTCCGCTTGGCCGCTCCGGAGTCGATCGACTCCGCGGCCTTCGCCATCCCGGCTCGGATCTGCTCGGCCAGCGGTGCCTCCGTCGGATTCAGCGCCACCAGCGCCGCCGCCGAGTTCAGCAGGACCGCGTCGCGCACCGGGCCGGTCTCGCCGTCCAGCAGGCGGCGGGCGACCTCCGCGTTGTAGGAGGCATCCGCGCCGCGCAGGGCCTCCACGGGGACCAGTTCGACGCCCACGTCGCGCGGGTCGAAGGACTCCTCGGTCACCTTGCCGTCGCGGACGATCCACACCCTGGAGGTGGCCGTGGTGGTGAGCTCGTCGAGACCGTCGTCGCCGCGGAAGACCAGCGACGAGTGGCCGCGCTCGGCGAAGACGCCCGCGACGATCGGCGCCATGCGCGGGTCCGCGACGCCGACGGCCTGGGCGCGCACCTTCGCGGGGTTGGTCAGCGGACCGAGGACGTTGAAGATCGTCCGGATGCCCAACTGGCCGCGGGCGGCGCCCACGTACCGCATGGCCGGGTGGAACTTCGCCGCGAAGCAGAACGTGATCCCGGCCTCCTCGGCGACCTCGGCCACCCGCGGTGTCGGCAGTTCCAGGTTGACGCCGAGCTTCTCCAGGACGTCCGAGGCGCCGGACGCCGACGACGCTGCGCGGTTGCCGTGCTTGACGACCTTCGCGCCGGTGCCGGCGATGACGATCGCCGACATCGTGGAGATGTTGACGGTCTTCGCTCCGTCGCCGCCGGTGCCGACGATGTCGACGGCCGGACCCGGCACCTCGATCACGTTCGCGTGCTCGTACATCGCCCGGACGAATCCGGCGATCTCCTCGACGGTCTCGCCCTTGGCGCGCAGCGCCACCACGAAGCCGGCGATCTGCGCGTCCGTGGCCTCGCCGCGCATGATGAGGTCCATCGCCCAGGCGGTGTCGTCGGCGGTCAGGTCCCGGCGGTCCAGCAGGCCGTTCAGCAGGGCCGGCCAGGTGCGGCCCGCCGCGGTGTCGCCTCCAGCGGGGGTCACAGCGCTCATAAGCCGCTCCTGGGTCGTCGTACGCCACGTAAAAGCTGTGGTCTCACCCTATCCAGCCCGGGACACCACGAAGGGCCCCGTCCGAACACCGGACGGGGCCCCTCTGTGGCGTGGCGAAGCAGTGATCAGTGGTGGCCGTGGCCGCTCGTGATCTCCCGGTACTCCTCGGCGGTGGGCTTGGGGATCTGGGCGCCCTCGCCGTAGTAGGACTCGCTGAGCTTGGCGCGCAGCTTCTCGGAGCCCTTCACCTTGCGCTCGACACCGTTCTCGTCGACCGTCGGGCCGATCTCGACCGGCTGGTACTGCTCGTGCGCGGTGAGCGTGTACATCTGCTCCTGGCTGAGCGGCTCGTGCACCTCGATGAACTCACCGTGCGGCAGGCGCTTGATGATGCCCGACTCGCGGCCGTGCAGCACCTTCTCCTTGTCCCGGCGCTGCAGGCCGAGGCAGATGCGCTTGGTGATGATGAAGGCGACGACCGGTCCGGCGAAGAACCCGATCCGGACGAACCAGGTGACCGAGTTGATCGACAGATGGAAGTGCGTGGCGACGATGTCGTTGCCACCGCCGATCAGCATGATGATGTAGGCGGTGACCCAGGCGACGCCGAAGCCCGTGCGCGTCGGGGCGTTGCGCGGCCGGTCCAGGATGTGGTGCTCGCGCTTGTCCCCGGTGACCCACGACTCGATGAACGGGTAGAGGGCGATCATGCCGAGGAAGAGACCGAAGACCACCAGCGGGATGAACACACCCAGGACGAGTGTGTGACCCCAGAGGTTGATCTCCCAGCCCGGCATCGCGCGGATCAGACCCTCGGCGAAGCCCATGTACCAGTCGGGCTGGGCACCGGTCGACACCTGGTCGGGCCGGTACGGGCCGAGGACCCAGATCGGGTTGATCGTCGCGAGACCGGCGAGGGCCGCGATGAAACCGAAGACCAGGAAGAAGAAGCCTCCGGCCTTGGCCATGTAGACCGGCAGCAGCGGCATGCCGACGACGTTCTTGTTGGTCCGGCCGGGGCCCGCGAACTGCGTGTGCTTGTGGTAGAAGACCAGGATCAGGTGGCCGACCACCAGCCCGAGCATGATGCCCGGCAGCAGCAGGATGTGGATCGAGTAGAACCGGGCGACGAAGTCGGTGCCCGGGAACTCTCCGCCGAACAGGAACATCGAGATGTACGTGCCGACGATCGGCACGGACAGGATCGCGCCCTGCGTGAAGCGGACACCGGTGCCGGAGAGCAGGTCGTCCGGGAGCGAGTAGCCGGTGAAGCCGGTGAACATGCCCAGGACGAACAGCAGGAAGCCGAACAGCCAGTTGATCTCACGCGGCTTGCGGAACGCGCCGGTGAAGAACACGCGCATCATGTGCACGAACATGCCGGCGAGGAAGATGATCGCCGCCCAGTGGTGGATCTGCCGGATGAGCAGACCGCCGCGGACGTCGAAGCTGATGTCCAGGGTGGAGGCGAACGCCTCCGACATCAGCTGCCCCTGGAGCGGGACGTAGCTGCCGTGGTACTCCACCTCGTTCATCGACGGGTGGAAGAACAGCGTCAGGTACACACCCGTCAGGATGATGATGATGAAGCTGTAGAGGCAGATCTCACCCAGCATGAAGGACCAGTGGTCCGGGAAGATCTTGCGCATGTTGGCCTTGGCCAGGGAGTAGATCCCGAGGCGGCCGTCGGCCCAGTCGGCGACCCGCTCTCCGGCGGGCGCCTTGCGGCGTGTCTGTGCAGTGCTCATCCGCGCTCCCAGAAAGCAGGGCCGACGGGCTCTTCGAAGTCGCTGAGCGCCTCGAGGTAGCCCTCCTCGTTCACGCCGATGCGGAGCTGCGGCAGGGCGTGACCGGCGGGACCGAAGATCACTCGGGCACCGTCGGAGAGGTCGAAGGTGGACTGGTGGCAGGGGCAGAGCACGTGGTGCGTCTGCTGCTCGTACAGGGAGATCGGGCAGCCGACGTGGGTGCAGATCTTCGAGTACGCGACGATGCCCTGGTGCGACCACTCGAGCTCGCGCTTGTCCTTGATGTTCTCCGGCTGGATCCGGACGATCATCAGGGCGGCCTTGGCGATCTCGTTCTGGAAGTCGTGGTCGTGCTCCTCCAGGCCCTCGGGCTTGGCGAAGGTCAGCGAGCCGACCGCGACGTCCGCCGGGCGCAGCGGCTCGTTGGTGTTCATGTTGACGAGCAGCTTGCCCTTGGACCAGAGCGTGTGGCGCAGCTTGTCCTCGGGCAGCGGGCCGAGGTCGCGCAGCAGCACGACGCCGGAGAGCGGCACCAGCGTGAGCGCGCCGAACATGGTGGTGCGGATCAGCTTGCGGCGGCCGATCGCGGACTCCTTGGCGCCCTGCTTGAAGTCGGAGAAGACCTTCTCGCGGGTCTCGGGGTCGGCCTCGATCGGGTGCCGCTCGTCGGCGATCTCCACGTCCGACATCAGGGTGCGGGCCCAGTGGACGGCGCCCGCGCCGATGCAGAACAGCGCGATACCGAGCGTCAGACCCAGCGCGAAGTTCAGCGCGCTGATGTGACCGAGCGGGAAGATGTAGACCGACTTGTCGACCGGGATCGCCACGAACGAGGCGATGAAGGCGACGGTGGCCAGCATCGACACCGTGAACAGCAGGGCGACCGAGCGCTCGGACCGCTTGGCGGCCCGCTCGTCGATGTCCTGGACCCGGTGCTCGTGGGGAGGCAGTCCCGGGTCGGCGAAGGGGTGCTTGTCGTCCGCGGGGCTCACCGCGCCGTGCCCGTGCTCGTCATGTCCGGCGGACTGATCGGCGGGCAGGTTCTCTTCTGGAATGTCTTGGCTACTCATGACTTCTTGGCCTTTGCGGTCCGGGCGGCGACCCACACGGCGACGGCGATCAGCCCGCCGAGACCGAAGATCCAGCCGAACAGGCCCTCGCTGACCGGCCCGAGGCCGCCGAGCTCGAGACCGCCGGGGCTCTCGGACTTGCTGCTGTTGACCGCGTCCAGGTACGCGATGATGTCCTTCTTGTTCTTCTCCGACAGCGTGGTGTCGGGGAAGGACGGCATGTTCTGCGGGCCGGTCTGCATGGCCTCGTAGATGTGCTTCGGGTCGACACCCTCGAGGGTCGGCGCGTACTTGCCGTGTGTCAGCGCGCCGCCCTTGCCGGTGAAGTTGTGGCACTGCGCGCAGTTGGTGCGGAACAGCTCACCGCCCTTGGCGATGTCGGCGCCCTCGGGGCCGTACTGCTGCTCCGTCGGGACGGCCGGACCGGCGCCCAGCGAGGCGATGAAGGCCGCGAGCTGGTCGATCTCGGCCTGGCTGTAGATGTTCTTCTTCTTCGGGACCTGCGGGCCCTGGGAGGTGGCGGCCGGCATACGGCCCGTGCCCACCTGGAAGTCGACTGCCGCGGCGCCCACACCCACCAGGCTCGGCCCGTCGGAGGTGCCCTGACCGCCGGTGCCGTGGCAACTGGCGCAGCCGACCGAGTAGAGCTTCTTGCCCTCCTCGATGGTGAGGGACTGGGCGGTTTCGTCGGCCTCAGCCTTGCTCGTGGGTGCGAACACGGCGTACAGCCCCCCGCTGAAGAGCAGCGCGAGGAGTAGGACGACGACCGCCGCCAACGGGTGGCGTCGTCGTGCGGAGAGCTTTTTCACGGATTACCCCGGTGTCAGGATCTTCTGCGTCGATGCTTCTGGGTTGCGTGCCACGTCGGGCGCGCGTGCGGGCCCGACTACTTGATCATGTAGATCGTGGCGAAGAGGCCGATCCAGACGACATCGACGAAGTGCCAGTAGTAGGACACGACGATGGCGGCCGTCGCCTGCTCGTGGGTGAACCTGCTGGCCGCGTAGGTCCGGCCGAGGACCAGCAGGAAGGCGATGAGACCGCCTGTCACGTGCAGGCCGTGGAAGCCGGTGGTCAGGTAGAACACCGAGCCGTACGGGTCGGAGGACAGGGACAGGCCCGCGTCCTTGACCAGCTCCGTGTACTCGAAGACCTGACCGCCGATGAAGATCGCACCCATCACGAACGTGACGATGAACCACATCCGCAGCTTCTTCACGTCACCGCGCTCGGCGGCGAAGACGCCGAGCTGGCAGGTGAGCGAGGAGAGCACCAGGATGGTGGTGTTCGTCGCCGAGAACGGGAAGTTGAGATGGGCAGCCATCTCCTTCCAGTGATCGGGACCCGTCACCGATCGCAGGGTGAAGTACATCGCGAAGAGGGCCGCGAAGAACATCAGCTCGGAACTCAACCAGATGATGGTTCCGACGCTGGTGAGGTTCGGCCGATTGACCGACGGGTGCGCGTGCCCGGTTTCTACTGTCGTTGCTGTCGCCACGACCGACATTATGTCGGTCGCTTATCCCGCCCTCACTCCGGGGGGTGCCGTTCGGAGTGTCTGAGCCGGTCGTACCGGTGTTGACGTGGTGTTCAAGGGAGTAGCATCCGCCCCACGGGCCTGTCCTTACGACGCTGACGTCACGGAGGAACAATGCAGCCGACCGCCACGGTGCTGGTCTACAGCGACGACTCCAACACCCGCGAGCAGGTGCGGCTCGCGACCGGCCGACGGCCGGCGCCGGACGTTCCTGTGGTGGAGTTCGTGGAGTGCGCGACTCCGGCTGCGGTGCTGAAGGAGCTGGACCGGGGTGGGATCGACGTCTGCGTGCTGGACGGTGAGGCCGTGCCCATGGGGGGCATGGGGGTCTGCCGGCAGATCAAGGACGAGGTGTTCCGGTGCCCGCCGGTGTTGCTGCTGATCGGGCGGCCGCAGGATGCGTGGCTGGCGACGTGGAGCCGGGCCGAGTCGGCCGTGACGTTGCCGGTGGAGCCGGTGGAGTTTGCTGCCGCCCTGGCTTCGCTGTTGCGGGAGAAGCTGGCTTTGAACGCCTAAGGGCTCGGGGCTCCTGTTGTTTCGCGGGTGCGGGTGATCTGTGGCTTGTCGCGCAGTTCCCCGCGCCCCTGGGGCGATGCCCCTGAGGGCGTCTAGACGCTCTGTGGGCGCAGGCGGGCCCTGTCCGCCGCTGTAGGGCCGTCGGGGGTGCCGCCGATGAGGGCGCTGCCGGTGCGCCACTTCGCCCAGTCGAGGTTCCAGTCGCCGAAGCCGTTGCCGAAGGGTGCCATCGTCTCGCCGCCGGAGTTCACGACCTGGACGATGTCGCCCTCGCGGACGGTGTCGTAGAACCACGCGGCGTTCTCGGTGCTCATGCCGGTGCAGCCGTGGCTGACGTTGGCGAATCCCTGGGAGCCGACGGACCAGGGGGCGGCGTGGACGTACTCGCCGCTGTTGGTGACGCGGACGGAGTGGTGGACGATCAGGTCGTAGAAGTCCGAGGAGCCGATGCTGGCGCTGGTCATACGGACGGTGCCCTCCTTGGCGAGGACGACCTTGACGCCGTTGCGGGTGTCGTAGCCCGCCTTGCCCGTGGTGACGGGTATCTGCCGGATGACCTCGTCGTTCTTGTAGACGGTCATCTGGTGGGCCGCGGCGTCCGTGATGGCTATGAGCTTGTCGCCGGTGCTGATCGTCAGGGGCTTGGCCTTGCCGCCCCACATCCGGTCGCCGATCTTGATGCCCGCGAGGTTGCTGTGGACCTGCACGGTGGCCTGTGCGGGCCAGTAGTCCTTCGGGCGGTAGTGCAGCTTCTTGTCGTCCACCCAGTGCCAGGCGCCGTCGACGGCGGGCGTGGAGGAGACCTTGAGCGCGTTCTCGACGACGGCCCGCTGGGCCCTGTCCTTGACGGGCTGGCTCAGCTCGGCCGTGATGGGCTGGCCGACGCCGTAGGTGCCCTTCTTGGGGCCGAAGGTGACGTCCAGGCGCTTCTGGGTGGTCGGCTTGCCGGTGTCGAAGGTGAGGACCTTGCGGCCGGGCGCCCCGTCCTCGTCCTCGGTGCTCACGCGGACCGTGTAGCTGGCGTTGGCGGCGAGCGGTGAGGTGCTGTGCCAGCGGCCGCCGTCGGCTGCGAGTTCACCGGCCACGTAGCGTCCGTCGGCGTCGTGGGCCGTGACGTCCGTGATACGCCCGTCGGAGTCCTCTGCGACCACTTCCAGGGGCTTGTCCGGGTCGGCCTTCTTGCGGCCCTCCGAGGGGGCGTTCACGGAGATCTGGTCCGCCGCGTCGTAGGGGCGGTGGGAGAGCGGGTTGCCGTCGGAGCCGCAGGCGGTGACGCCCGCGCAGAGGGCTGTCACCAGCAGCGTGCAGCTGACGGCGGTGCTGGGGCGGGAGATCACTGGGTGGCTCATGACCTCAACGTAGGAAGCCGCGTCAAGGGTGGCACGCCAGGAGACTACGAACGGGTGACACGCATTGCGGCAAAAGCACGGGCCCGGACGCTCCTTGCGGAGTGTCCGGGCCCTGAAGCGCTCGGCTCGTGTTACTGGGTGCGGTTCTCACCGCGGTAGTACTCGAAGACCCAGCCCCAGATGCCGACCAGGATGACCGGCAGCGAGAAGTACATCAGCCACCAGCCGATGGCGACCGACAGGAAGGCGAGGGCGCCACCGATGCCCAGGAAGAGCGGCTGCCAGCTGTGCGGGCTGAAGAACCCGACCTCGCCGGCGTCGTCCGCGACGTCCGCCTCCTTGTTGTCCTGTGCGCCGACGTCCACCCGCTTGGCCGTGAAGCCGAGGTAGAAGCCGATCATGATGCACAGACCGAAGGCCAGGAAAAGGGCCGTGGTACCGGCCGGCTCCTTCGACCACACGCCATAGACGACAGCCATGACGAGCACGAAGACGCTCAGCCACATGAACATCTTGCCCTGGATCTTCACTTGCCGGCCTCCTTGCCGCCAGCGAGGGTCTTCTCGCCGTGACCGACGTTCTCGAGCTGGTCGAGAGCAGCGATCTCAGGGTGGTGCAGGTCGAACGCCGGGGATTCACTGCGGATCCGCGGCATGGTGATGAAGTTGTGCCGCGGCGGCGGGCAGGAGGTCGCCCACTCCAGGGAGCGGCCGTAGCCCCACGGGTCGTCGACGCCGACCGGCTTGCCGTACTTGGCCGTCTTCCACACGTTGTAGAAGAACGGCAGGATCGACATGCCGAGCAGGAACGAGCTGATCGTCGAGATCGTGTTCAGCGCGGTGAAGCCGTCGGCCGCCAGGTAGTCGGCGTAACGGCGCGGCATGCCCTCGGCGCCCAGCCAGTGCTGGACCAGGAACGTGCCGTGGAAGCCGATGAACAGCGTCCAGAAGGTGATCTTGCCGAGGCGCTCGTCCAGCATCTTGCCGGTCCACTTCGGCCACCAGAAGTGGAAGCCGGAGAACATCGCGAAGACCACGGTGCCGAAGACGACGTAGTGGAAGTGCGCCACCACGAAGTACGAGTCGGAGACGTGGAAGTCCATCGGCGGCGAGGCCAGGATGACGCCGGTCAGACCACCGAAGGTGAAGGTGATCAGGAAGCCGGTCGCCCAGAGCATCGGTGTCTCGAAGGACAGCGAGCCCTTCCACATGGTGCCGATCCAGTTGAAGAACTTCACACCGGTCGGTACCGCGATCAGGAAGGTCATGAAGGAGAAGAACGGCAGCAGCACACCGCCGGTGACGTACATGTGGTGCGCCCACACCGTCACGGACAGACCCGC
>NZ_JBEXQJ010000067.1:0-15313 GCF_040612515.1 Streptomyces sp. NPDC006372
ACTCACTCCCTCTCGTTTTTTCTTTTTGGGGGGGGGGGGGGGGGGGGGGGCGGGCGCGCCCCCCCCCCCCCCCCCCTGGTATGTCACCTGAGGGGTACTCAGGAACTATCGGCCGGTCACGAGTTGATCTGCGTGGTGACCAGGTTCGAGAAGGTGGTCAGCCGGGTGTAGACCCCCGGGTAACCGGCCTGGGCGCAACCCTCGCCCCAGGAAGTGATGCCTGCCAGGACGCCCCCGATGAGCAGGGGACCGCCGCTGTCGCCCTGGCAGGTGTCCACGCCGCCGGAGGTCTTTCCGGCGCACACCATGTCGCTCTGCACGAAGTCGGAGCCGTAGGAGCTCGCGCAACTGGAGTCGGACACGGTCGGTACGGTCGCGGTGCGCAGCTGGTTGGAGGAGCTGCCGCCGGCGGAGGTGGTGCCCCAGCCGAGGATGCGGGCCGTGGTGCCGGCCGCGTACACCGAGGTCTGCGAGGAGGAGACGTACTTCGCCGTGGTGTACGGCATCGACGTCGACAGCGTCAGCACGGCCACGTCGTCGCCGTTGGTGGCGTCGGTGTAGCTCGGGTGGATCCAGATCTTGCTGACCTTGCTGACCGTGCCGTTGGTGCCGTTGAGGTAGGTGCGGCCACCGACCACGCGCACGCCGCTGGTCGTCTCGCCGACCATGCAGTGCGCGGCGGTGACGACCTTCGTCGGGGAGACCAGCGTGCCGCCGCAGAACTGGTTCTGCGAGGCGTCCGTGATCTGCATGACGAACGGGTACGCGGTCGTGGTCGTCGTCGTACCGCCGACGATCGGCTGGGGCGCGGCGACGGCCGTAGGAGCGGCGAGCAGCGCGGTCGTGGCGGCTGCAGCGGTCGCCGCGGCTACGGCGGCGGCCTTCTTGGCGGCGTTGAGCCCGAACATGGGTCTCCTTGGGGAGTTGCCGGTGGGGGGTCGCGCGGGGGGTGGTGCACGGGGACCCTGACGCCGTTGTTCGGATCTCCGTGTGCCCGGCGAGCGGCACGCCCCAAAGCTAGAGCCCGGCAGGGAAGGCCCCCAATGAGGGAAGCCCCTAAGGGAGTTGGGCAGGGAAAACCCTCGGTCGGACCCCAGAAACCCAGGTGGGGTCAGGTGCTGCGGCGGCCCGCGGCCAGCCTGACGATGTCCACCCGCGAGCGGATCCCCAGCTTCCGGTAGACCCGGGTGAGGGTCGCCTCGACGGTCTTGACGCTGATGAACAGGCGGGCCGCGATCTCCCGGTTGGTCGCGCCCTCCATCACCAGCGAGGCGACCTGACGCTCCATCGAGGCGAGCCCTTCCAGCGCGTCGAGCGCCACGGGAGGTGCCGCGGAGGCGGGCTCCACCGCCGCCGAACCGGCAGCGACCGCCGCGTCGACCTGCCGCAGCCAGGGCAGTGCCCGGCAGCGCCGGAACAGCCGTGCGGCCTCGTCGTACGACGCCGGACCCGGCAGGGGAGCGCCCCCGGCGCGGGGGAAGGCCGCGGTCCGGTCGCGCAGCCGGGCCAGGGCGAAGGCGGCACGGGCCTCCTCCAGGCCGTAGCCGAGCCTGCCGAGCCGGTCCTGCACGGACATCAACCGGACGAGCGCGGCCTCGTGTTCGCCGCGTGCCGCCCGCACCAGCGCCTCGGCCCGGTCGAGCACCGCCAGCACGCTCTGCCGGCCCAGCCGCAGCGCGTGCGACCGTGCCGTGTCGATGACGTCCTGCGCCTCGGCCGGTTCGCCGATCCGGACGAGGGCCTCGGCGAGGTCGCCGTGCCAGCGGCCGCGCGCCGGGTCGTTGATGCCGAGGCCGTGCTCCAGCTCCCGCACCCGGCGCAGCGAACGGACCGCGGCCGCCGGGTCCCCGGCCACCGACTGGGCGTAGCCCAGCGCCGCGAGGGCCCGGGACAGGTACATCTGGTCGCCGTCGACCTCGGCGTGGTCGGCCGCCTCACGGGCGAGGGCCAGCGCCCGGTCGACGTCCCCGGCGGAGGCCTCCGCGAGGGAGGTGAGCATCGCCGAGGCGCCCTCGCCGATCCCGGAGTCCCGGGCCAGCCGCAGGCTCTCGCGGGCCAGGTCCAGGGCCCGGCCGCAGTGCCCGGTGCGCAGTTCCGTCTCGGCGAGGAAGCGCAGGAAGTGCACCTCGCTCTCGACCATGCCGCGGCGCCGCACCTCGCGCAGCAGCGCCGTGATCGTCGTCCGCGCCTCGGGCAGCTGGTCGCTCATGATCAGCCAGCGGAACCGGGCCGAACCGGCGCCGTTGTGGTGGCAGGCCACGTAGGGGTCCTGGGGTTCCTTCAGGGCCCGTTTGACCGTCGCGGGCGCGTCGGGGTGGCCCATCAGGGTCTCGGTGGAGGCCTGGAAGGACAGCGCCATCAGTTCGGTGCGCCGGTCCGCGCCCCGGGCGGCCAGCTCCGCCGCGTGCGCGGCCTCCTGCCGGGCCTCGGCGAAGTCGCCCTCGACGACCAGGCCGCGCCAGGCCAGCTGGTAGTGGACCAGGGCGAGCAGCCCCGGGTCGTCGCCCGCGTCGGCCAGGACCTGCGGGAACACGGCGTCGACGTCGCCGAGGGCCTGCCCGGCCGCCTCGATGACCACCATCCAGGCGCGGACCCGCTCGGCGGGCAGGGTGGCACGCGTCAGTACGTCGCGTGCGATGTCCCGGGCCAGATCGGCCTCGCCGGCGGTGATCGCGTCCTCGGCCGCCTGCAGCCGCCGCTCGTCCGGTCCGGGCGTGCTGTCCGCGGGGGTGTGCCGGGCCGCGAGCAGCCCGAGCGAGGCGGCCACGGACGGCGCCCCGCGGTCCCGGGCCAGCGCACCGGCCTCGGCGAGCCGGGCCGCCACCTCCGGGTCGGTGCCGGTGGTCGCCAGGGCCAGGTGCCGGGCCCGTTCGATCGGGTCGGAGGCGGCCGTGGACAGCGCGGCGTGCACGGCCCGCCGCTCCTGCGCCGGGGCCTCCGCGTACAGCGCGGCCGAGATCAGCGGATGCGCGAACCGTACGGCCGGCCCCTCCGTGTCGGTCGCCAGCAGCCCCAGCTCCGCCGCCCGGGCCGTCTCGGCCTCCGCGTGCTCCCGGCCGGCCGCGTGCAGCAACGCCAGCGTGGGGCGGGCGCCCGCGCTGGCGACGAGGAGGGTGCGGCGCGCCTCGTCCGACAGCATCTCCAGCCGGCTCAGCACCAGGGCCCGCAGCGAGGTCGGCACGGGCAGCGGCTCGCCGGGCCGGGGCCGCGTCGGGCTCTCGGCGAGGGCACGGCCCAGTTCCAGCGCGAACAGCGGGTTGCCGCCGCTGGTGCGGTGGATGTCGCGGATCGTGGAGCGGGACAGGGGGGTGTAGCCGCGGTGGTCGAGCAGTGCCGAGACCTGGGTACGGGTGAGCGGGCCCAGCCGGACGGCGAGGGTGTCGGGCGGGGACGCGCGTAGATGGCGGTCGTACTCCTGGCCCTCGGTCCGCACCGCGCACAGCATCTGTACGGGCGTGTCGCCGAGCCGGCGGGCGGCGAACCCGAGCAGCTCGGCACTGGCCGCGTCCAGCCACTGGAGGTCGTCGGCCACGACCAGCACCGGGCCCTTCGCGGCCAGGGCGCGCAGGGCCGACAGCACGGCGAGGCGCAGCGCGAGCCCGTCGCTCTGGAGGGTGGACTCGCCGCGGCCGGTGAGTGCCGACTCCAGGGCGGTGCGCTGGGCGGCGGGCAGCCGGCCGGACACCTCGTCCAGCACGAGGCCCAACAGGTCGGCCAGCGCCAGGAAGGGCAGATGGGATTCGGACTCGGTGGCCGAGCAGCGCAACACGGTCCGGGCCGCCCCGGCGTAATCGGCGGCCAGCGCCCGCAGAGCCGTCGACTTTCCAATTCCGGCAGGGCCGTGGAGCAGCACACTGCCGCCCCGGCCGAGCTGCTCACCCGCCGACGTGAACGCGTCCTCCCGGCCGATGACCAGGTCGGGGCGGCTCCTGGGAGGCTCCTGGAAGTCCCGTGGCACGGTCACCGCTCCCCTCCGTGTGTCGTGTCCGGGCCAATATTAGGCAACGGCTCTTTGAATTTCGGACGGACGGTGTGGTGAGGGAAACAACAACGGGCCTCGGCGGACGAATTCACGGGCCTGCCGAATGCGGCGGAACACCACGATGACGCCCGGTCGGGAACCCGTCGGCATGTCGAACAGACACGTGTCGCGGAAAGCATCACAAACCTACGGCAACCATCCCGCCCGGCGCGCGGCGACCACGGCCTCGCCCCGCGTGCTGGCCCGCAGCTTCCGCATGGCCGAGCGCAGGTACGCCTTGACGGTCTCGGGTGACACGCCCAGCCGCTCCGCCGCCACCGCGTTCGTCGCCCCGGCGGCGACACAGGCCAGCACGTCCACCTCGCGCGGCGCGAGCCGCACCCGGGCCGACGAAGTGCTCCCGGGGGCCGTCAGCAGCGCACACGCGCCGAGCAGCTCGGCGCGCACCCCCTCGTCCGCGATCCTCGGGGCCAGCGCCCGCAGGGCCGCGTGCGCCTCCCGCACCTGCTCCCACCCGGCACCCGCCGCCCCGGCCTCGGCGGCGAGCGTACGGGCCTCGTCCCGCACGACCAGGGCCCGCTCGACGTCCCGGGCCGCCTCCACGGCCGCGTCCAGCGTGCGCCCGCCCAGCGGCCGGGCCGTGCGCAGCGCCCCGTACAGCACCCCGCGCACCCGGTGCCGCACCACCACCGGCACGGCCAGCACCGAACGCAGCCCCTCCAGGGCCACCGGCGCGTCGTACTCGTGGCTGATCCGCCGCGACGCCGAGTAGTCCGTCACCACGCAGGGCCGCGACAGCGCCACCGTCTTCCCGCCCAGCCCGTTCCCGGACGTCACCACGAGCGAGCGCAGCGCGTGCGTCGCCGTCCCGCTCAGTTCGCTGATGCGCATCTGCTGCCCGGCCTCCATCAGGCCGCCGAAGGCCACCGGAAGGCCGGTGGCGCGCCGCAGGCGGAGCAGCGCGTTCCGTATGTCGACCGCGTCGGACGCGTCCGATGTCACCTGATCGCCCCTTCACTACGGCTGCTGTGCGGGCGCACCCCCCGTTCGGGGGTAGTGAGACCTGCATCACGGATTACACGATGGTCGGGAGCCGCCCGGCAATGGTCCGGCACCCAGGAGGACAGATGACATCGGCGACGGAGCTGTTCCGCGACGCGCGGGACTTCCTGCTGGAACACCGCGAGGACTACACGAGGGCCTACGAGGGCTTCCGCTGGCCCCGCCCCGAGTACTTCAACTGGGCGCTCGACTGGTTCGACGAGATCGCCGACGGCAACGCCCGTACCGCCCTGCACATCGTCGAGGAGGACGGCCACGAGACGCGGCTGTCCTTCGAGGAGATGTCCGTGCTGTCCCACCGGTTCGCGAACTGGCTGCGCGCCCGGGGCGTGCGCGCCGAGGACCGGATCCTCGTCATGCTCGGCAACCAGGCCGAACTGTGGATCACCGCGCTCGCGGCGATGAAGCTGCGCGCGGTGGTCATCCCGGCCACCCCGCTGCTCGGCCCCGCCGACCTGCGCGACCGCGTCGACCGCGGCCGGGTCCGGCACGTCATCGTGCGCCCGGCGGACACCGGCAAGTTCACCGAGGTCCCCGGCGACTACACGCGCATCGCGGCGGGAGCCGCCGCAACCGTGCCCGAGGGCTGGCTGCCGCTGGAGGACGCCCACGGCGCCCCGGCCGATTTCACACCCGACGGCCCGACCCGCGCCGACGACCCGCTGATGCTGTACTTCACCTCGGGCACCACCGCCCGGCCCAAGCTCGTCGAGCACACCCACACGTCGTACCCGATCGGGCACCTGTCGACCATGTACTGGATCGGCCTGAAGCCCGGCGACGTCCACCTGAACATCTCCTCGCCGGGCTGGGCCAAGCACGCCTGGTCCAACCTGTTCGCCCCCTGGAACGCCGAGGCGACCGTCTTCCTCCACAACTACACGCGCTTCGACGCCACCCGGCTGATGGCCGAGATGGACCGCGCCGGGGTCACCACCTTCTGTGCCCCGCCCACCGTCTGGCGCATGCTCATCCAGGCCGACCTGACCCAGCTGCGCACCCCGCCGCGGGAGGTCGTCGCCGCCGGAGAGCCGCTCAACCCGGAGGTCATCGAGCAGGTCCGCCGCACCTGGGGCAGCACCGTCCGGGACGGCTTCGGCCAGACCGAAACGGCCGTGCAGGTCGCCAACAGCCCCGGCCAGCCCCTCAAGACCGGCTCGATGGGCCGGCCGAGCCCCGGCTACCGCGTCGAGCTGCTGGACCCCGTCTCCGGAGCGCCGGGCGCGGCCGAGGGCGAGATCGCGCTCGACCTGTCGGCCCGCCCCGTCGGCCTGATGACCGGCTACCACGGCGACGCGGACCGCACGGCGGAGGCGATGGCCGGCGGCTACTACCGCACGGGCGACATCGGAGCGCGCGACGAGGACGGCTACATCACCTACGTGGGCCGCGCGGACGACGTGTTCAAGGCGTCCGACTACAAGATCAGCCCCTTCGAGCTGGAGAGCGCGCTGCTGGAGCACGAGGCGGTGGCCGAGGCGGCGGTCGTGCCCGCCCCGGACGAACTGCGCCTCGCGGTGCCGAAGGCGTACATCGTGCTGGCGGAGGGCTGGGAGCCGGGGCCCGACACCGCGAAGGTGCTGTTCGAGCACTCCAGGGAGGTCCTGGCCCCCTACAAGCGCATCCGCCGTCTGGAGTTCGGCGACCTGCCCAAGACCGTCTCCGGCAAGATCCGCCGCATCGAGCTGCGCGAGGCCACGGCGGCCGGGTCGCACGCCGAGTACCGCGAGGAGGACTTCCGGTGAACTCCTACACCCACGGGACCGGCCCCACACCGCTGCTCGGCGACACGATCGGCGCCAACCTGGACCGGGCCGTCGCGGCCTGGCCGGACCGGGAGGCGCTGGTCGACGTGCCGTCCGGGCGGCGCTGGACGTTCCGGCAGTTCGGCGCGGCCGTCGACGAACTGGCGTCGGCGCTGCTCGCCTCCGGGATCGCCAAGGGCGACCGGGTGGGCATCTGGGCGGTCAACTGCCCCGAGTGGGTGCTGGTCCAGTACGCCACGGCCCGCATCGGCGCGATCATGGTCAACATCAACCCGGCCTACCGCACCCACGAGGTGGAGTACGTCCTGAACCAGGCCGGGATCTCCCTCCTGTTCGCCTCCGTCGCTCACAAGACGAGCGACTACCGGGGGATGATCGAGCAAGTGCGCGGCAGGTGCGCCGAGTTGCGTGAGGTGGTGTACTTCGGCGACCCGAGCTGGGAGACGATGCTCGGCCGGGCGACCCCCGACGCCGTGTTCGGGGAGCTGTCCTGCGACGACCCGGTCAACATCCAGTACACGTCGGGGACGACCGGGTTCCCCAAGGGAGCCACCCTCTCCCACCACAACATCCTCAACAACGGTTACTTCGTGGGCGAGATGATCGCCTACAGCGAGCAGGACCGGGTGTGCGTCCCCGTGCCCTTCTACCACTGCTTCGGCATGGTCATGGGCAATCTGGCCGCCACGTCCCACGGCGCCTGCATCGTGATCCCGGCCCCGTCCTTCGACCCGAAGGCCACCCTGGACGCCGTCCAGCAGGAGCGCTGCACCTCGCTCTACGGCGTCCCGACCATGTTCATCGCCGAGCTCAACCTCCCCGACTTCGCCTCCTACGACCTCTCCTCCCTGCGCACCGGCATCATGGCGGGCTCGCCCTGCCCGGTGGAGGTGATGAAGCGGGTGGTCAACGAGATGAACATGGCCGGGGTGTCGATCTGCTACGGCATGACGGAGACCTCACCCGTCTCCACGCAGACCCGGCGCGACGACGACCTGGAACACCGCACCGGCACGGTCGGCCGCGTCCTGCCGCACCTCGAGGTGAAGGTCGTCGACCCGGCGACCGGCGTCACGCAACCGCGCGGTGTGACGGGCGAGTTGTGCACCCGCGGCTACAGCGTGATGCTCGGCTACTGGAACGAGCCGGAGAAGACCGCCGAGGCCATCGACGCGGGCCGCTGGATGCACACCGGCGACCTCGCGGTGATGCGCGAGGACGGCTACGTCGAGATCGTGGGCCGCATCAAGGACATGATCATCCGGGGCGGGGAGAACATCTACCCCCGCGAGATCGAGGAGTTCCTCCACACCCACCCGAAGATCCAGGACGTCCAGGTCGTGGGCGTCCCGCACGAGCACTACGGCGAGGAGGTTCTGGCCTGCGTCATCCTCGACGGCACCGCCGACTCGCTCACCCTGGAGGAACTGCGGGCGTTCTGCGACGGGAAGCTGGCGCACTACAAGATCCCGAGCAGGCTGCAGACCCTCGACTCCTTCCCCATGACGGTGTCCGGCAAGGTACGCAAAATGGAGCTGCGGGCGAAGTACGCGACGGACTGAGCAGCGGCACGCGCGCGCGGCCTCCGGCAGCCGGCCGAGGCAGCTCCGGAACCGGCGCGTTCCCTCCTCTTGCCTGACTGCCCGGCGCGCGCCGAACGTTGCGCGCCGGTGGCGTAGGCGGTCCCCGCGCCGCTCAAGCGACTTGCGCGCTCCGCTGTTCGGGGGATTTGGGCGTCGCGGTTCTGGCGTGGCGCAACCGGCCGGGAGCGTACTGGTGCTACCCACCGGGGCCGCCCGCCTCACTCGGCGACGGACGACGGTCAGTGGTGCACGACATCCGCCACCAGCAGCGCCCCCCCGGACAGTCGGGGGCGAGAGGCGGCCCCGGCCCAACCAGAATCCCTTGCGGAGGGCTGAACCATGCCTGGAACCGTAACCTTAGTCAGCGGCTCGCCGAACCCCTCGGTCGTGGGCCAGCCGGTGACGCTGACCGCGACCGTCACTCCCCTCGGACCGGGGACTCCCACCGGGACGGTCACCTTCACCGTCAGCGGCGGACCCACCGTGACGGCGCCCGTAGTGGGCGGTGTCGCGACAGCGACGGTCAACAACCTGCCCGTCGGAAGCCTCCCGGTCACCGCCGCCTACAGCGGTGACGCAAACTTCACCTCGTCCACGGGCAGCACGGTCGAGGTGGTCCTCAAGGCGTCCACCGTGACGACGGTGACCTCCGTACCCGACCCGTCGACCTTCGGGCAGACGGTGACGATCACGGCGACGGTGGCGCCGGTCGCGCCGGGGACGGGCACGCCGACGGGCACTGTCACCTTCGTCATCAGCGGCGGGCCGACCCAGACGGCGCCGCTGGTGGGCGGCACGGCGACCGTCACCACGAGCACCTTGGGCGTCGGCCCGCACACGATCACCGCGGTCTACGGCGGGGATGCCAAGTACCTGCCGTCCACGGGGACGGACACGCACACGGTGCAGGACAAGGCGGCCACCACGACGACGGTGGTTTCCTCGCCGGATCCGTCGGTGGTGGGGCAGCCGGTGAGCTTCACCGCCACCGTGGCACCGGTGCCCCCCGGCTCCGGCACGCCCACAGGCACGGTGACCTTCACCTTCGGCGACGGATCGCCGACGGTGACGGCCCCCTTGGTGGGAGGTACGGCGACGGTCAGCCACACCTACACCAGCCGCACCGGCAGCCCGTACACCGTCACCGCGACCTACAGCGGAGACGCCAACTTCAAGCCCTCCACGGGCACCGACACCCAGACGGTGAACGCGGCGGCGACGACCACGACGGTGGTGTCCTCGCCGGATCCGTCGGTGGTGGGGCAGCCGGTGAGCTTCACCGCCACCGTGGCGCCGGTGGCGCCGGGTGCGGGGACACCGACGGGCACGGTCACGTTCACCTTCGGGGACGGATCGCCACCGGTGACCGTGCCACTGTCCGGAGGCACCGCCACGACCACGCACGCCTACACCTCCACCACGGGCAGTCCCTTCGCGGTGACGGCCACCTACAGCGGCGCCGGGAGCTTCACACCGTCCACGGGCACCGACACCCAGACGGTGAACGCGGCGGCGACGACCACGACGGTGGTTTCCTCGCCCGATCCGTCGGTGGTGGGGCAGCCGGTGACGATCACGGCGACGGTGGCGACGGTGGCGCCGGGTGCGGGTACGCCCGCGGGTACGGTCACGTTCGACTTCGGTGACGGGTCGCCGACGGTCACCGGCACGCTGGTGGGCGGTACGGCGACGGTGACCCACGCCTACACGTCCACGACCGGCAGCCCGTTCACCATCACCGCCACCTACGCCGGGAACAGCAACTTCATCGGCTCCTCGGACACCGACACGCACACCGTCAACCCGTCGGCGACGACCACCACGGTGGTGTCCTCGCCGGATCCGTCGACGGTCGGCCAGCCGGTGACCATCACCACGACGGTCGCTCCGTCCGCACCCGGGGCAGGCGCGCCCACGGGGAACGTCACCATCAACTTCGGCGACGGCAGCCCGTCCACGACGGTGCCCCTGGTGGGCGGTACGGCGACGGTGACCCACGCCTACACGTCCACGACCGGCAGCCCGTTCACCATCACCGCCTCCTATGGCGGGGACAGCAACTTCTCCTCCTCCACGGGCACGGACACCCAGACCGTTTTCGCTGCGGCGACGAGCACGACGGTGGTGTCCTCGCCGGATCCGTCGGTGGTGGGTCAGTCGGTGAGCTTCACCGCGACGGTGGCGCCGGTGGCGCCGGGTGCGGGGACGCCGACGGGCACGGTCACCTTCGACTTCGGTGACGGGTCGCCGACGGTCACGGTGCCGGTCGCCGGCGGTACCGCGACCGCCACGCACACCTACACGACAACGACCGGCAGCCCGTTCACCGTTACTGCCTCGTACGGCGGGGACAGCAACTTCTCCTCCTCCACGGGCACCGACACCCAGGCCGTTCTACCGGCGGCGACGACCACGGCGGTGGTGTCCTCGCCGGATCCGTCGGTGGTGGGTCAGTCGGTGAGCTTCACCGCGACGGTGGCGCCGGTGGCTCCAGGTGCGGGGACGCCGACGGGGACGGTCACCTTCGACTTCGGTGACGGGTCGCCGACGGTCACGGTGCCGGTCGCCGGCGGTACCGCGACGGCCACCCACACCTACACGTCCACGACCGGCAGTCCGTACGCGGTGTCGGCGACCTATGGGGGTGACAGCAACTTCTCCGGTTCGACCGGCAGCGACACCCAGACGGTGAACGCGGCCGGGACGAGCACGGCGGTGGCTTCCTCGCCGGATCCGTCGGTGGTGGGGCAGCCGGTGACGATCACGGCGACCGTTGCGCCGGTGGCGCCGGGCGCGGGGACGCCGACGGGGACGGTCACCTTCGACTTCGGTGACGGCAGCCCGACGGTCACCGGCACGCTGGTGGGCGGTACGGCGACGGTGACCCACGCCTACACCACAACAACCGGCAGCCCGTTCACCGTTACGGCCTCGTACGCCGGGGACAGCAACTTCTCCGGTTCGGCCGGTAGCGACACGCAGACGGTGAACCCTGCTGCGACGAGCACGGCGGTGGTTTCTTCGCCGGATCCGTCGGTGGTGGGTCAGTCGGTGAGTTTCACGGCGACGGTGGCGCCGGTGGCTCCCGGGGCAGGCACGCCCACGGGGAACGTCACCATCAACTTCGGCGACGGCAGCCCGTCCACGACGGTGCCCCTGGTGGGCGGCACGGCGACGGTGACGCACGTCTACACCACGACGACCGGCAGTCCGTTCACCGTCACCGCTTCCTATGGCGGGGACAGTGACTTCTCCTCGTCCACGGGTACGGACACGCAGACGGTGAGCGCGGCGGCGACGACCACGGCGGTGGTTTCTTCCCCGGATCCGTCGGTGGTGGGTCAGTCGGTGAGCTTCACCGCGACGGTGGCGCCGGTGGCGCCGGGTGCGGGGACGCCGACGGGGACGGTCACGTTCGACTTCGGTGACGGCAGTCCCACCCAGACCGTGTCGGCCATGGGCGGAACCGCGACGGTGACCCACACCTACACGTCCACCAGCGGCAGCCCGTACGCGGTGTCGGCGACCTATGGGGGTGACGGTGACTTCTCCGGTTCAACCGGTACCGACACTCAGACGGTGAACGCTGCTGCGACGAGCACGGCGGTGGTGTCTTCGCCGGATCCGTCGGTGGTGGGTCAGTCCGTGAGTTTCACGGCGACGGTGGCGCCGGTGGCGCCGGGTGCGGGGACGCCGACGGGGACGGTCACGTTCGACTTCGGTGACGGTTCGCCGACGGTCACCGGCACCCTGGTGGGCGGCACGGCGACGGTGACGCACGCCTACACCACGACGACCGGCAGTCCGTTCACTGTCACCGCTTCCTATGGCGGGGACAGTGACTTCTCCTCGTCCACGGGCACGGACACCCAGACGGTGAACGCGGCCGGGACGACCACGGCGGTGGTGTCCTCGCCGGATCCGTCGGTGGTGGGTCAGTCCGTGACCTTCACCGCCACCGTGGCGCCGGTGGCGCCGGGTGCGGGGACGCCGACGGGCACGGTCACCTTCGACTTCGGCGACGGGTCGCCGACGGTCACGGTGCCGGTCGCCGGCGGTACCGCGACCGCCACCCACACCTACACGACAACGACCGGCAGCCCGTTCACCGTCACCGCGTCCTACGGCGGGGACAGTGACTTCTCCTCGTCCACCGGTACGGACACGCAGACGGTGAACGCTGCTGCGACGAGCACGGCGGTGGTGTCCTCGCCGGATCCGTCGGTGGTGGGTCAGTCGGTGAGCTTCACCGCGACGGTGGCGCCGGTGGCGCCGGGTGCGGGGACGCCGACGGGGACGGTCACCTTCGACTTCGGTGACGGGTCGCCGACGGTCACGGTGCCGGTCGCCGGCGGTACCGCGACCGCCACCCACACCTACACGTCCACGACCGGCAGCCCGTACGCGGTGTCGGCGACCTATGGGGGTGACAGCAACTTCTCCGGTTCGACCGGTAGCGACACGCAGACGGTGAACGCTGCTGCGACGACCACGGCGGTGGTGTCCTCACCGGATCCGTCGGTGGTGGGTCAGTCCGTGAGCTTCACCGCGACGGTTGCGCCAGTTGCGCCCGGTGCGGGGACGCCGACGGGGACTGTGGTCTTCGACTTCGGAGACGGATCGCCGACTGTCACCGGCACGCTGGTGGGCGGTAGCGCGACAGCCACCCACACCTACACCTCCACCAGCGGCAGCCCGTACGCGGTGTCGGCGACCTATGCGGGTGACGGTGACTTCTCCTCGTCCACCGGTACCGACACGCAGACGGTGAACGCTGCTGCCACGACCACGGCGGTGGTGTCCTCGCCGGATCCGTCGATGGTGGGTCAGTCCGTAAGCTTCACCGCGACGGTGGCGCCGGTGGCGCCGGGCGCGGGGACCCCGACGGGCACGGTCACGTTCGACTTCGGTGACGGCAGCCCCACCCAGACCGTGTCGGCCACGGGCGGCACGGCGACGGTGACCCACACGTACACCACAACGACCGGCAGCCCGTTCACCGTCACCGCCGCCTATGCCGGGGACGGTGACTTCTCCTCGTCCACCGGTACGGACACGCAGACGGTGAACGCTGCTGCCACGACCACGGCGGTGGTGTCCTCGCCGGATCCGTCGGTGGTGGGTCAGTCGGTGAGCTTCACCGCGACGGTGGCGCCGGTGGCTCCGGGTGCGGGGACGCCCACGGGGACGGTGGTCTTCGACTTCGGTGACGGCAGCCCCACCCAGACCGTGTCGGCCACGGGCGGCACGGCGACGGTGACGCACGCCTACACCACAACGGCCGGCAGCCCGTACGCGGTGTCGGCGACCTATGGGGGTGACGGTGACTTCTCCGGTTCGACCGGTAGCGACACGCAGACGGTGAACGCGGCGGCGACGAGCACGGCGGTGGTGTCCTCGCCGGATCCGTCGGTGGTGGGTCAGTCGGTGAGCTTCACCGCGACGGTGGCGCCGGTGGCTCCGGGTGCGGGGACGCCGACGGGCACGGTCACCTTCGACTTCGGTGACGGCAGCCCCACCCAGACCGTGTCGGCCACGGGCGGCACGGCGACGGTGACCCACACGTACACCACAACGACCGGCAGCCCGTTCACCGTCACCGCCACCTATGCCGGGGACAGCAACTTCTCCTCGTCCACCGGCACCGACACCCAGACCGTCCAAGCGGCCGGAACCACCACCACGGTCACCACCAGCCCCGACCCCTCGCTGGTCGGCCAACCGGTCACCACCACCGTGACGGTGGCCGCCCAGGCACCCGGTGCGGGAACACCGACCGGAACCGTGGTCGTCACCTTCGGGGACGGATCACCCGCCCAAACCGTGACGCTGGCCGGCGGGACGGCGACGGTCACCCACACCTACACGAGCACCGTGGGCAGCCCCTACACCGTCACCGCCACCTATGCCGGGGACGGCGACTTCAACCCCTCCACCGGTACCGACACGCAGACGGTGAACGTGGCCGCTACGACCACCACGGTCACGTCGACTCCCGACCCCTCGGTCTTCGGCGAACTGGTGACGATCACCGCCACGGTGACACCCACCGCGCCCGGAGCGGGTACGCCCGGCGGGACGGTGTTCTTCGTCATCAGCGGTGGACCGGTCCTCAGCGCTCCCGTCACCGGGGGCACGGCCACCGTCACCACCGTCGCCATGACGGTCGGCCCGCACACCATCACCGCCATCTACACCGGCAACAGCAACTTCGGCCCGTCGGTCGGCACCGACACCCACACCGTGAACCAGTCGGCCACGACGACCGCGGTGACGTCGGCGCCCGACCCGTCCGTGGTCGGAGAGCAGGTCACGGCCACAGCGACGGTGACAGCGACCGCTCCGGGTGCTGGGACGCCGACCGGGACCGTCACCTTCGACTTCGGTGACGGCTCCATGCCGGTCCCCGGAGTCGTCGTGGGCGGCACGGCCACCGCAACCCACACCTACACCACGGCGACCGGCAGCCCGACCACCATCACCGCCACCTACGGCGGAGACACCAGCTTCGCAGGCTCCGCGGACACCGACTCCCACACGATCGACGCGGCGGACACCACGACCACGGTGAGCTCCACGCCCGATCCGTCAGTGACCGGTGAGTCGGTGACGGTGACGGCGACGGTGGCGCCGGTGGCTCCGGGCGCGGGTACGCCTACGGGGACGGTGGTCTTCGACTTCGGAGACGGATCGCCGACAGTCACCGGCACCCTGTCGGGCGGCGTGGCCACGGTGGCGCACGCGTACGCCACCACAGGGGGCAGCCCGTTCACCATCACCGCCGCCTACACCGGGACGGGCGACTTCAACGCCTCCACCGGTGCCGACACGCAGACGGTGAACCAGGCCGCGACCACAGCCACGGTGAGCTCCACGCCCGATCCGTCGGTCACCGGTGAGTCGGTGACGGTGACGGCGAC
>NZ_JBEXQJ010000067.1:15413-20219 GCF_040612515.1 Streptomyces sp. NPDC006372
GACGCGGACTTCGCCGGGGACACCGCGACGGACACGCAGACGGTGAACCAGGCCGCGACCACAGCCACGGTGAGCTCCACGCCCGATCCGTCGGTTGTGGACGAAGAGGTGACGGTGACGGTGACGGTGGCCGCGGACGCTCCGGGTGCGGGGACGCCGACGGGGACGGTCACGGTCGACTTCGGCGACGAGACGACGCCCGTCACAGTGACCCTGGCCGGGGGAACCGTGACGACCACCCACACCTACACGGACACGGCGGGCAGCCCGTACACGATCACCGCGACCTACGGTGGGGACGCGGACTTCGCCGGGGACACCGCGACGGACACACACGTGGTTGTCGAAGAGGCCTAGCAGCCCAGCCGCAGCGGCCGATTGCTGCCTCGACGGGAGGTGACATCAAAGCGAGGCCCTCGGGCCGGCGAGTCGAGATCTCTCAGATCTCGACTCGCCGCCCGAGGGCCTCGCTTGTCCGCACAAGGCTTTCCGTCGCAGCGATCGAGTCGGTCTCCAGCAGCGCGGTGTGGTCGGGGTCCTCACAGCGGTGCGCGCATGCACACCCGTGGCCAGCGGTCCAGGCCGTGTTCGGCTTCCGCCGTGCGAATGGCGCGCAGGCCGGGGGAGAGGTCCGGCTCGGGCAGGGTGTGGAAGCCGAGCCGGGCGTAGTAGGGGCCGTTCCAGGGGACCTCGGCGAAGGTGGTCAGCGTCAGGGCGGTCAGACCCTCCTCGCGGGCGCGTTCGGCGGCGTACGCGAGGAGGGTCCGGCCGACGCCACGGCGGGCGGCGCGCGGGTGGACCGAGACCTGCTCGATGTGCAGGGCCCCGTCCACGGGCTCGGCGACGAGGTACGCGACCGGGTGGTCCTGCCCGTCCGCCGCGACCCAGCAGCGGGCCGCCGCGCGGTAGCGCTCCAGTACGTCGAGCCCCGGCGGCTCGTCGTCGGCGATCTCCGGCATGCCGAGCTCCCGGAAGGGCGCACCGGCGGCACGCTCGATGTCCTGGAGGGCCGGGAGCTCGGCGGGGGTCGCGGGGCGGATGCGCATACCGTGAGTATGAGGCGCCGGAGCGGTGGGAGAGGCACCGGCGCTGCCTGGCGACCGTCCCCCGCCCGACCAGTCCGGTCAGTGCCTGTGGCCTGCCAGCGTGTCGGCCGGGGTGTTCACGGGCCGCGGTGTGCCGGTGAGGTCGAGGACGAACAGGGGGATGCCCAGAGCGTCTGCGCGGGCCCGGGCGTCGTCCGCGTACCCGGCCAGGGAGAAGTAGAGACAGTCCGCCGACTCCGTCATGGCCGTCAGCCACAGGCACTCCACGTCCCGGAGGGTCGCCGGGCGCACGGCCGGGTCGACCTGTGCGACCAGGCCGCGGGCGGCGAGCCCGATGCCGGACGGCAGACGCTGGTCCGCCCTGCGGACCCCGCGGTAGCCGAGCCAGCGCAGGTACAGCGCGGTGGCGGTGACGGCGTCGCGGGCGGTGCGGATCGCGACGGATTGAAAGGGTGGCCGGGCTGCGGGCGGCTGGGCTGGGGAGTCCTGAGGGCGGGCGGACACGTCCTGGTCCCGTGTCGTGTCGTCGGCCGCCGTGTCCTCGCCCGTTCCACTGTCCCGGCCGGTCAGCCCCTGCCCCTCCACCACAGGCACCCGCAGCACCACCCCGCACGAGCAGCCCACTTCCGGACGCGGCCACTCCCCGCGCCGGCCGCAGGACTCGCACCGCACCGTCACCCAGTCGTCCTGCCACACGCGATGCGCCACCGGTGTCGCCGTCTCGTGAGGGTTCAGCGGCGGGACAACGGGCGCACCGCACACGCACGGATACTCCGGAGCCGTGTAGCGGTGTTCGCGTCCGCAGCACGGGCAGCGCACCGGCACGCTCTCGGCCATGGTCACTCCAGTACGGCGTCGCGTCGGGACAGCCCGTCCATCGTGCGCCCCTCAACCCCCGTCTGTCCGCCGCTTGCCGTCTCTTGACGCCCTTCGCCCGTCCCACTTACCTTTATTCCAGATCGTAGAAGATGAATTCCACAATACGGAAGAGCTCACCGCGGGGCGCGACGGGAGTGCGAATCCGACAGCCGAAGCAGGAGTACTCGATGGCTCGAATGACCGCTGCCCGCGCGGCAGTTGAGATCCTCAAGCGCGAGGGCGTCGCCGACGCGTTCGGTGTCCCGGGCGCGGCGATCAACCCCTTCTACGCGGCCCTCAAGGCCTCCGGCGGCATCACCCACACCCTCGCCCGGCACGTCGAGGGCGCCTCGCACATGGCCGAGGGCTACACCCGGACCCACCCGGGCAACATCGGTGTCTGCATCGGCACCTCCGGCCCGGCAGGCACCGACATGATCACGGGGCTGTACTCCGCGATCGGAGACTCCGTCCCGATCCTCTGCATCACCGGCCAGGCCCCGACCGCCGTGATCCACAAAGAGGACTTCCAGGCCGTCGACATCGCCTCGATCGCCAAGCCGGTCACCAAGATGGCCGTGACGGTGCTGGAGGCCGCGCAGGTCCCCGGCGTCTTCCAGCAGGCCTTCCACCTGATGCGCTCCGGCCGTCCCGGGCCCGTCCTCATCGACCTGCCGATCGACGTCCAGCTCACGGAGATCGAGTTCGACCCGGAGACGTACGAGCCGCTCCACGCCTACAAGCCCGCGGCGACCCGCGCCCAGATCGAGAAGGCGATCGGCATGCTGAACGCCGCCGAGCGGCCGCTGATCGTCGCCGGTGGCGGAATCATCAACGCCGACGCCGCCGAACTGCTCGTCGAGTTCGCCGAGTTGACGGGCACGCCGGTCGTGCCCACCCTCATGGGCTGGGGCGTCCTCCCCGACGACCACGAGCTGAACGCCGGCATGGTCGGCCTCCAGACCTCGCATCGCTACGGCAACGCGACCTTCCTGGAATCCGACTTCGTCCTCGGCATCGGCAACCGCTGGGCCAACCGCCACACCGGCAAACTCGACGTCTACACGGCCGGCCGGACGTTCGTCCACGTCGACATCGAGCCCACCCAGCTCGGCAGGATCTTCGCCCCGGACTACGGCATCGCCTCCGACGCCAAGGCGGCCCTGGAACTGTTCGTCGAGGTGGCCGAGGAGCTGAAGGCGGCCGGCAGGCTGCCCGACCGCTCCGGCTGGGCCGCCGCCGCGCAGGAGAAGAAGGCGACCCTCCAGCGCCGTACGCACTTCGATGACATCCCGATCAAGCCGCAGCGCGTCTACGAGGAGATGAACAAGGCCTTCGGACCGGAGACCCGGTACGTCTCCACCATCGGCCTCTCCCAGATCGCCGGCGCCCAGATGCTGCACGTCTACCGGCCCCGGCACTGGATCAACTGCGGCCAGGCCGGCCCGCTCGGGTGGACGATCCCGGCAGCGCTCGGCGTCGCCAAGGCCGACCCGGAGGCGTCCGTCGTCGCCCTCTCCGGCGACTACGACTTCCAGTTCATGATCGAGGAACTGGCCGTCGGCGCGCAGCACCGGATCCCGTACGTCCACGTCCTCGTGAACAACTCCTACCTGGGCCTGATCCGCCAGGCGCAGCGGGCGTTCGACATCGACTTCCAGGTCAACCTGGAGTTCGAGAACCTCAACGCGCCCGAGCTCGGCGTCTACGGCGTCGACCACGTCAAGGTCGCGGAGGGCCTCGGCTGCAAGGCGATCCGGGTGACCGACCCGAACGAGCTCGGCGGTGCCTTCGAGCAGGCCAAGAAGCTCGCCGCGGAGCACCAGGTGCCGGTCGTCGTCGAGGCGATCCTGGAGCGCGTCACCAACATCTCCATGTCGACGACCAACGACATCGGCAATGTCGTGGAGTTCGAGGAGATCGCCACCGAGCCCGGCCATGCGCCGACGTCGATCAGGACGCTGAAGGTCTGACCCGGACGAAGGAAAGGGGCGGCCCGTCCACGAGGACGGACCGCCCCTCAGCCGTTCCGGGACCTCCGCGCCCGGCCGGTGGCCGAGGCACGGTCGGAGGTTCACGTCCGGTCCGCGCTCATGACGGGCCCGGCGCATGCCGGCGGACCGGCGGACCGGCGAGCGGCTTCGATGGCCGCGGCACGACCGATCGTGAATCGTGCCGACACCCCAGAGGGCCCCGGCCCACGGGTCAGTCCGCTCCGCCCCCGCCCCCACCGCAGGAGTAGTAGCCCCCACCGCCTGAGTTCGCGCCGCGTGACGAGGGCTTGAGGAGGCCCTTGCCGCCCACCTCGGCCCGGCGGACCAGCCCCGCCCGCAGGGCGAAGCGCGGGACCAGCAGGCGCAGCGCCGCCTCGCCGTGCAGCGCGACGGCGAGCAGCCGCTCGTGGTCCGTCAGGCCGCGTCTGCTCGTGGGCAGCGGGTGGTGCTGCCGCAGGTCCCGTACGTGGCGGCGGGCGGCGCGTGTCGCGCCGAGCAGCGGATAGCGCAGCAGACCCGCCTCCGCGAGGGGGACGCGCATGAGGGCCACCGCGAGCCGGATGTCCGGATCCTTCACCAACGTCCGCAGGCCGGCGGGCTCGTGGAGGCAGGCGTGCACCGCCTGGGCCAGGGGAGAGGGGGGCCGCTGCGCGCTGACGGCGTCCGCGATACCCGCCCGGACCGTCCCCGGCCGGCCGGCCTCGGCCAGACCCCGCAGATGCAGGTCCACCAGGGCGACGGTGACGGCGGCCCGCGGGCCTTCCCCCAGCAGTGCCATTTCGTGCGGCTCCAGCCGGACCGCCGTACCGTCGCCCATGGCTTCACCCCCGTACCGGGACCCGCCGCCCCCGTGCCGGCGGGCCCCGTGTGTAGTCGAGAATGTGCCCGGCCCCGGGGGCGGTTGAAGC
>NZ_JBEXQJ010000068.1:0-19632 GCF_040612515.1 Streptomyces sp. NPDC006372
CATGAGAACGTCTCGTGAAATTCGATGTTCTGCATTGCGCAGTGCGGATCGGGGCTGACCCTATTCGAAGGCTCGGGGTGGTGGAGCAACATTCGGCCTGACGTAGCCAGATATTCCTGCCAGCCGATCGATTCGCCAGAGGCGCCAGTTTGTGAACCGGTTGCGGCACAGAAATGGCTGGCATGGCTCTCGGTAGCCTGTGCCGTTGAACGGCAACACTACGGGCACTGGGTTCATGGCGACGTTTGTGCGTGTGCAGGTCGCCCTGTGCGGAGGGGCACATCGCCCCCCCCGCCACGGAAGTCCTCTCGGAGGGTCGGCAGTCCGCTTCGCGTCGGTTGGTGTGGTGACTCTGCAGGTCAGCCCATGCTGTCAGTGGTGGCCTCTAGCCTCTGATGCTCAGTTCTGGACGGTCGACCGACGGGTGGGGAGCGTGCAAGGTCTGAGCGGGCGTAATGAGCCGTTCGTGGTAGAGGCGCTGGAGACGTTGTGGGGGAAGTCGAGGGAGCGAGCAGGGGGCAAGACGAACCTTCTGCTGGCGCACCTTCTGGATACTACGGCCGTTGCTGAGCTGCTGTGGGACGGTTTCCTCGCACGGGCAACGCGGTCGGCGCTGGATGAGGTTGCGGGTGGGCCGGGCCGTGGGCGGCGGTTGTTTGCCTGGTTGTGCGGGGTTCACGATTGCGGGAAGGCGACGCCGGCACATCAGCGTTTGTGGCCGGAGGGAGCGGAGGCTGTACGCCGATCGGGGTTGACGTGGGTTGAGTCGGCTGCTGTGGCGGGGGCGAAGCAGCAGAAGCGGTGGCGTCACGACTGGGCCGGTGGGCTGTTGGCGCGAGAGTTGCTGGCTCAGGCCGGGTGGGATGCGGAGCAGCTGGACTGGGTGTGGCCGCTGGTGGCTGGGCATCATGGTGCGTTTCCTTCGCTTCGGGATGTGCAGGAGCCTCGTTCGGCGAAGGGTCAGCTGCGGGGGAGGGGGGCGTGGCGCCGGGTTCAGCAAGCTCTGCTTGATGTGTTCACCCAGGAGGTCGGGTTAGGGTCGCTCGGTGAGGTGGAGCCGATGGTGGTTCCGTCCAGGGCGCTCCAGTTGCAGCTCAGCGGTCTGGTGGTCATGGCGGACTGGATTGCCAGTGACGAGCGCTTCTTCGTGGGCTTGGACGATCTGGGGCTGGTGAGTCTGGATGCTTCCCGTGAGCGGGCGGCGTCGGCGTGGAAGGCTCTGGGGCTGCACGGTGGATGGGGTGCTTTGGGCGTGCCAGGGCCCGAGGCGTTCCGGGACCGGTTCGGTTATGCGCCGCGGCCCTCGCAGGTCATGGTGGTTGAGGCAGCTCGCCGCATGGGCGGTCCGGGTCTCATGGTGGTGGAAGCCCCGATGGGTGAGGGCAAGACGGAGGCTGCTCAGGCTGCGGCGGAAGTCCTGGCGGCCAAATTCGGCGCGGATGGTGTGTTCGTGGGGATGCCGACCCAGGCGACCAGTGATCCCATGTTCACCCGCACGCGTCGGTGGGTGGAGGCGATCGAAGGGGAACTTGCCTCCCGCGTAGTGCTGTTGCACGGCAAGAGAGCGTTCAACCGGGAGTGGAAGGCCCTCCTGGAGGACGCGGATGCGTACGCGGACGAGGCGTTCTGCGGGGTGGATGAGTTTGGTTTGGACAACGACCCGTACGGGGTTGAGTCTGAGGTGCGCGGCGTGCCCGAGCGGCAGGCGCCTGCTGAGTGGTTTCTGGGGCCGAAGCGCGGGCTGCTGGCCCCCTTCGTAGTCGGTACGGTTGATCAGCTTTTGTATGCGGCTACCCGTACGCGGCATGTGATGCTGCGGATGGCGGGCTTGGCCGGCAAGGTCGTGATTCTAGACGAAGTGCACGCCTGTGACGTGTACATGAGTCAGTTTCTGCGGGAGGCGCTGCGTTGGCTGGGCCAGGCCGGGGTACCGGTGCTGGTCTTGTCGGCGACGCTTGCCCCCGCGCAGCGCACAGCGTTGGGCGAGGCTTATCTGGCCGGTGCGGCATCACGTGAGGAGTTCCGGGTCGAGGTTCCGGCGCCGCTGGGGTATCCGAGTGTCACGGCGGCCTGGTTGTCAGCCTCGGGGGAGCCGCAGTTCCATGTGGATGCAACGGACAGTTGGCGCGAGGACCTCGGCGTGGTGGTGCAGGTAGTGCCCGAGGCGGTGCCCGGCGCGGGCACTTCGCGTGAGCAGCGGGAGCGGTTGCAGGCCGAGGCGGATGTAAGGGTGGGGCACCTGCTGGCGAGTGAACTCGTCGACGGAGGGACCGCGCTCGTCATCCGCAATTCCGTTGCGCGGGCGCAGAGTCTCTACGAAGAGTTGCGCGGGCGGTTCGGTGATGACGAGGTGCGCCTTCTGCATGCCCGTTTCACGGTTGCCCGGCGTGCCGATCTGACGGAGGAGTGTCTGCGTCTGCTGGGCCCGAGGACGCCGCGCCCCCGGGGCCGCCGGCTGATCCTGGTGGCGACTCAGCTGGCCGAGCAGTCCTTCGACGTCGACGCCGACATGCTGATCACGGATCTCGCCCCCGTTGACCTGTTGCTGCAGCGGGTAGGGCGGCTGCACCGGCACGAGGACACGTGGCGCCCGGCGAGGCTGCGCGTGCCACGGGTGTTCGTTACGGGGTTCGAGCCGCGTGAGGGACGTGAACCGGCCTTCGCGTTTGCCAGCGGGGCGATCTACGGACGTCATCTGCTGCTGCGGACCGCTGCTGTGCTGCCCGGCGTCGGCGAGGTGTGGTCGGTCCCGGCAGACGTGCCCGGGCTGGTGGGGAAGGTGTACGGGGCGGATGCGTCGCTGCTGCCCGAGGCGTGGCAGGAGGCTGGTGAGGAGGCCTGCCGGGAGCAGGAGAACCGGGACCGGATCCGTGCCGAGGAGGCGCGGAAGTTCTTGCTGACGCCGCACGGTGAGCACGAAAAGCGGACGCTGGCAGGTCTGCACTACGGCGGATCCACAGCGGGCAGCGACGAGGCTTCGTTGCAGACGGCGGTGCGCGACGGTGACGAGTCCGTCGAGGTCGTCCTGGTGGTCCGGGACGAGGACCATGCCTTCCGGACGCTGGCGGGACGGGCCTTGAGCGTCAATGGCGATGTGGCGCCCGATGTGCTGGATGAGGTGCTGGGCTCGGTGGTGCGCCTGCCGTCGAAGTTCACCCAAGCAGCCCAGGAGTTGCGGTCGTTGCCCGGCTGGCACGGACATCCGTGGTTGCGACGGAGCCGTGCGCTGGTGCTGGATCGCTCGCGCAGGGCCCGACTCGGCGACGTCACGGTGTCCTACGACGACGACTTCGGGTTGCGGCAGACGTAGGTTCCGGCGTCGGCCGTGCGGCTGCAGTGGGGCTCGCAGGGGGTGAGGTGAGCCGCCGGGCCGTGGCCCGGCGGCTCGGTGCCCCGCGTGGCGCGGGGGCGAAGCGATTCCCGATCCGCTGTGCAAACAGAGAAGGGGATCATCCCCGCAGCCCGGGCCCTCGCGGGCCGGTCGCTGGGGTCAACGGCCGGATTGTTGCACCTGATTGCGAAATAAGCATGTGGACGCCACAGGGCCACTGCTAGCGTTAAACATAGAAGCTTCCATCGAGGGGGACCGATGAGCCATGGCTTTTCCTTAACGGACGACTCCTGGCTGCGCTTACCGCCAGCCGCAGGGGGACCGGCACAAGAACACTCGCTGCGCACCGCGTTGCTGGAGGCACACGAATTCGGCGACCTTGTGGTGGAGCTCCCCACCCAGAGGCCGGCCGTGTTCCGGCAGGTTCTGCTGGCCGTGGTTCTCGACGCCCTGGGCCGTCCGTCCGACGAGCGCGAGTGGATGAACTGGTTCTCCACACGGCGCTGGTCAAGGGAGCAACGCGGCAAGCTCGAGGCGTATCTGGACACGCATCGCGGGCTGTTTGATCTGTTCGATCCGGTGCGGCCCTTCGGGCAGGTCGCCGGGCTGTGCACCGCGAAGGGCGAGACGAAGAATGCCGGGCTGATCGTAGCGACCGCCGCCACCGGGAACAACGTGCCGCTGTTCGCTTCCCGCACGGAGGGCGACGCCTTCTCGCTGGCTCCGGCACAGGCGGCACACTGGCTGCTGCACACGCAGTGCTGGGACACTGCGGCGATCAAGACGGGCGCGGTGGGCGACCCGAGGGCGAAGGCGGGCAAGACAGTCGGAAATCCGACCGGGCCGCTGGGGCAGATGGGCGTGGCCCTGCTGGTCGGCACGACGCTGTTCGAGACGCTGCTGCTGAACCTCCCGGTCGGGGCGCCGCCGACGTCGGCCGACCTGCCGCAGTGGAGGAGGCGCGAGCCCGACGATCCGCGTTCGGCCGGCACCCCTCAGTGGCAGGAGCGGGCACCCGAAGGACTTCTGGACCTGTGGACCTGGCAGTCCCGCCGGATCCGGCTCTTCCCGGAGACGACCGACGAAGGCCTGCGGGTGACGCGGGTACTGGTCGCTGCGGGGGACCGGATGCCTCACACACCCGAAACCGAGCCGCACACCATGTGGCGAGTAGAACCGACCGGCAGCCGAAGCACGGGGAGAAGCAAGGGCGGCACCACATCCCCGCGTCGTCCTCTGCGCTTGCAGCCCGGCAAGGCCGCGTGGCGCGGGCTCGATGCGCTGCTGGCACCCGAGCGTCAGTCCAGGGAAGCAGGGGAGAAGACGAGCGGGTTCGCCACGAGCAAGCTCCTGGACCAGGCCGGCGCCCTGGCACCCGATCTCGGCGAGGCCTATCCGCTGCGTGTGGAACTCTCCGGTGTCGCGTACGGCAATCAGTCAGCCGTCATCGACGACGTGATGTTCGACGCGCTGCCCCTCCCGCTGGCCGCGCTCGAAGCCGACAGCGACGTCCGCTCAGCGCTTCTCGAAGTAGCTGAACAGGCTGAGCAGTTGGCCACGGCCGTCAATCACCTCTCGGCTGATCTGCGGCGTGCTCTGGGCACCGAACCGATCCCCTGGGACAAAGGGCAGCGCCCCGGGGAGTTCGTCCTGCACGCACTGGACCCGCTGGTGCGGCGGTTGCTGGCCGGGATGAGGGAGGTGGAGGACCTGGAGCGGATCGAGGCCGGGCAGCTCGCCTGGGAGCAGCTTGCCTGGCGCCGGAGCTGGGAGGTCGCTGACCGCCTCCTCCAGGCGGTGCCTGTCGGCGCGTTCGTGGGCAGAAGCGTCTCGCAGGGGGAGGGGAAGCCCGAGCGCACGCACCGCGTCTCGCTGGCCGAGGCATCCTTCCTCAAGCGCCGTGCGCAGATCCTCCACCGCGCCGACGCCCATCGACGCAACTGCCCCACCCCCGACAACCGGTAGGCGGCGAGGCACCTTTCAAGGTGCCCTCTCTAGTCGTCACGCCCTGGCCGGAGGGATCCGGCCATGCCCTCCGCGGGCGTCCTCCCACGCCTTGGTGACACAGCGTCCCTCATCACGTCTGGACACGGCCATGACCGAAGAAGACTCTACGAAGCAGCGCATCTGGCACCGCTACATCGCCGCAGACGGCACCTGGCGCCGCAAGAACGGCACTGCGGCCATGCAGCGCCCGCCCGGCGAGGACCTCGCGGTTCTACGCCGAGGCCTGGGCCGCCCCGCCGGAACCGTGCTGGAGCTGTTCCCGTTCTACACCTGCCCGGTCGACGACTACGCCGCCCGACGCGGGGAGGTCTCGGCCGAGCAGGAGGCCGAGCACGTCGCGCTCGCGCTCTACGGGCTGCACCAGCAGAGCCAGGACCGGCCGATGCACCGCGACGGAGTCGGCCTCGGCCGGGCCATGCTCGAGCTCCGGCGCCACGACCGCACCAGTGACCAGGCCGTCGACTCCCGCTTCCAGCAGGCGTTCTCCGCGACGTCGACGCAGGCACTGCGGATGCGTCTTCGGGGTCTGGTCACCCAGCTCAAGGACATCAAGCAGCCCCTCGACTACGACCGCCTGGCCTTGGACATCCACGACTGGAACCGGCCCGATTCCCGCTCCCGCGTCCGCCGCCGCTGGGGCCTGGACTACTACGCCTGGACCCAGCCGGCACCGGCTCCACGACCCGAGCGCTGAGACCACCAGCACGCCCGACGTCCGCCGCCCCGCAGCGACACTCCCTTCCCACCTGCACACCCGCATCCGCGACGCCCGCAGGCCACGCGGCTACCGCTCACTCACACGACCTGGAGCAACCCGATGACCCAGCGCCTCTACATCGACGTGCACGTCGTCCAGACCGTCCCGCCCGCCAACCTCAACCGAGACGACCAGGGCAACCCCAAGGAGGCCATCTACGGCGGCGTCCGCCGTTCCCGCGTCTCCTCCCAGGCATGGAAGCGAGCGACCCGCCAGCACTTCGACACCCAGGCTCCCGAGCCCGACCGCGCCACCCGCACCAAGCGCATCACCGGTGAACTCATGGCCCGCATCTCGCGGAACACCGGCCTGGAAAGCGAACAGGCCGGCCGGATCGCAGCCGCCCTGCTCGCCCAGCTCGGCCTGAGCCAGGGCAAGAAAGCCGGTGACACCGCCTACCTCCTCTTCTACGGCAACGCCCAGCTCGACGCAGTGGCCGCCCTCGTCACGGACCATGCCGCAGACCTCGCAGCACTCGACGACAAGGCCCTCACCGAAGCAGTCAAGGAACTGCCCGTCGCGCAGACCTTCAAGACCGGGCACCCCGTGGGCGTCGCCCTGTTCGGACGTATGGTCGCCGACATCCCCAAGCTCAACGTCGACGCAGCCGTGCAGGTGGCCCACGCGCTCTCCACCCACGAGACGCAGCTCGAGTTCGACTACTTCACCGCCGTCGACGACCAGAACGAAAAGGACGAGACCGGCGCCGGCATGATCGGCACCATCGGCTTCAACTCCGCCACCCTCTACCGCTACGCCACCGTCGGCTTCGCCCAGCTCACCGACAACCTCGGCGGTGACACACAAGCCGCTCTCGACGCCCTCGACCGCTTCGTCGACAGCTTCGCCCTGTCCGCCCCCACCGGCTACCAGAACTCCTTCGCCCACCGCACCCGGCCCAGCCTCGTCGCGGTCGTCGTGCGCACCGACCAGCCCGTCAACCTGGTCTCCGCCTTCGAAGAGCCCGTCGCGGCGGAAGCCGGCATCCAGGCGAACTCCGCCCGCCGCCTCGCCGAAGAGCACATCACCGCCACACAGGTATGGGGCGACACCCCCCTCTACGCAGCGGCCAGCCACACCTTCACCACCCGCGAACCCCGCACCAAGGACACCGCCGAAACCCTCACCCAGGCCTTCGGTGAACCCGTCACCTTCGCCGACCTGCGCACCACCCTGCACGCGCGCATCACCAACGCCCTGGGGGCACAGGCGTGACACCCTCCGACCCCACCTCCGTCCTTGTGCTGCGGCTCGCCGCACCGCTCCAGTCATGGGGCGACCGCAGCACCTTCAACCGACGTGAAACCCGACCCGAACCCACCAAATCCGGAGTCGTGGGCCTCCTCGCCGCAGCCGCCGGCCGCTCGCGCCACGCCGCACTGGACGACCTCGCCGGGCTGGGACTCGGCATCCGCATCGACCAGCCCGGCAGCATCCTTCGCGACTACCACACCGTCAGCGACCACCGCGGCCAGCCGCTCCTGTCCGCCGCCGTCACCGCCAAGGGCCTGCAAAAACCCACCTCACCCGCCAAACACACCCACATCACCCAGCGCTTCTACCTCCAGGACGCCGTCTTCCTGGCAGCCGTCGAAGGCCCCCAAGAACTCATCACCACCCTCGAACACGCCCTACGCCACCCGGCCTTCCCCCTCGCTCTCGGCCGCCGCTCCTGCGCGCCCACACAGCCCCTGGCCCTGGGCCAGCGCACCGGCTCACTGCAGGACGCGCTGCGCGCCGAGCCCTGGCAGGCCACCCCCGCAGTACGCAAGCGCTGGGGGCACCAAAACGGCAACGCCGCCACCATCGACCTCCCCGCCACCCTCGACGACCCGGCAGGAGACGAAGTCCGCGACGACGTCCCCCTGTCCTTCGCCCCCACCAGCCGGACCTTCACCACCCGCCGTACCCGGCACACCTATCTCGCCGCACCCACCGGCCTCACACCCGACCCCACACGGCCCCCGAATACCGCAGGCCACGACCCCTTCGCCCTCCTGGGCTGGTGACCGACATGCCTTATCTCTCCCGCATCCGCATCAACCCCCTGCGCGCCGAAAGCCGCACACTCCTCGCCAGCCCCCGCGCCATGCACGCCGCCGTCCAAGGAGGCCTTCCCGGCCTGCCCGAACAGGACCGCACCCTGTGGCGGCTCGACGCCGACAACCCCCACCGCCCCCACCTGTTCGTCCTCACCACCGACAAACCGGACTGGACCCACCTCGTCGAACAGGCAGGCTGGCCAGGCGCCGACGGCGAGCACTACGCCGTACGCGACTACGCCCCACTCCTGCAACAACTCGCACCAGGCCGCAGCTTCGCCTTCCGCCTCACCGCCAACCCCGTCCAGAACACCAACCGGCCCGACAAACCCACCGCGCGCCAACAAGCACGCATCGAAGCCGGCGACCGTCGCAGCTTCCGCCTCGGCCACCGCACCGCCGCAGCCCAACTCAGCTGGTTCCTCACCCGCACCCAACGCTGGGGCTTCGACATCCCCACAGCCCCCCACCTGGACACAACCCACGACACCAACGGAGAACCACCCCGCGACATCCGCATCACCACCCGCCAACGCCGCTCCTTCGGCAAAGGCCCGGCCACGGCGAAAGAAGCTCACGTCGTCATGCACTCCGTGACCTTCGAAGGAAGCCTGCGCATCACCGACCCGGCCCTCCTCACCGAGCGCCTCCTGGCCGGCATCGGCCCGTCCAAGGCCTACGGATGCGGACTGCTCACCCTCGCCCCACTCCCCGAAAGGGCATGAACACCGTGCCCGACATCTGTGTCTGGATGGTGGAGTCGGCCCCGTGCCTGCGGGGATCCTCCGCGTGAGCACCCCGGCATCACCCTGGAACAGGCGTCGCCCCTGCGCCTGCGGTGATCCTCCGAAGGCCTGCATGATGCCGGCCTCCTTTGAAGTCGCCCCCGCACCGGCTGGGATGCTCCATGGGCGGTCGAGAACAGCAAGCCCGCCACGCTCGTCGGCCCCGCGCCCGCGCGGGGATCCTCCGAGCCGGAGGAGGAGGTAGAGCCGCGGGTCGAGGTCGCCCCCGCGCCGCGGGGATCCTCCGGTGCTGGTCAGCCTGGATGTCCTGGATGACCAGTCGGCCCCGCGCCTGCAGGGATCCTCCGAGGTCGCCGGGCTCGTGGACGTTGCCCTCGACGTCGGCCCCGCGCCTGCGGGGATCCTCCGCCGACGCAGATCTTCGACGGCCGGATCTACCCGTCGCCCCTGCGCCTGTGGGGATCCTCCGTACGGTGGCGCCCAACCCTGGTGCGTGGCACCGTTGGCCCCGCGCCCGCGGGGATCCTCCAAACGGGAAGTCCACGCTGTGCGGCGGCATCGCGTCGCCCCCCGCGTCTGCGGGGATCCTCCGGCGGAGTGGGCGACGATCTCCGCCACGGCTGTGTCGGCCTCGCGCCCGCGGGGATCCTCCGGTCCGTGCGGACATCACGAAGGGCATCCTCGAGTCGGCCCCGCGCCCGCGGGGATCCTCCGGGCTGTCTCTGGATCGAGCAGGCCAGCCCCCTAGTCGCCCCCGCGCCTGCGGGATCCTCCGAGCTGCGCCCACAGCAGGTTGACAGCGTCTTGGTCGGCCCCGCGCCTGCGGGGATTCTCCGGCGGAGAACGGAACCCTGACCGTAGCCACGCAGTCGGCCCGGCGCCTGCGGGGATACCCGGACGTATGGCGGAACGTGTGGTCAGCCGGCATGTCGCCCCCGCGCCTGCGGGGATCCTCCGTCCGGTATAGACGTGAGCTACCGAAAGCCTGCGTTGCCCCTGCGCCTGCGGGGATCCTCCGCCGATGACCTGCACCCAACCGTCGGCCTGGGTGTCGACCCCGCGTGTGCGGGGATGCTCCGGAACGTATGGAGCTGTGGTCGCTCGGGCTTCAGTCGCCCTCGTACCTGCGGGGATCCTCCGACCCGGCGGGCAGGAACAGTGCGTTGCCTGGGTTGCCCCGCGCTTGCGGGGATCCTCCGATGCCCGGTTCCCGCGCGAGCAGGCTGATCCCATCGGCCCCGCACCTGCGAGGATCCTCCGTGGAGTGGATTCAGCTTCTCCGACGGCGTGCGGTCGCCTCCGCGCCTGCGGGGATCCTCCGGTCGCCCCGGCGACGGCGGTCATGGGTGCGCGGTCGGCCTCGCGCCTGCGGGGATCCTCCTGACTCTCGCACGAGAGTAGCGAGGGGAGCACTGTCGGCCCTGCGCCCGCGGGGATCCTCCGGGGTACGGCGAGTCGATCGACCAGGTCAACGAGTCGCCCCCGCGCCTGCGGGGATCCTCCCATGGACCTGCGGGCGTACGACGAGGACGGCAGGTCGGCCCCGCGCCTGTGGGGATCCTCCGGGCAAGGCAGCCAACCGTGGTGCCGAAAAGACGTCGGCCCCGCGCCTGCGGGGATCCCCCGCGCACCGAGCCGGCCGCCGACGGCGTCCACCGGTCGGCCCCGCGCCTGCGGGGATCCTCCGTTCGTATACGCTCAGATGTGGGGCGAGTCGCTGTTGATGGGGATTCTTGAAAATGGCTCTGTCCGCAGTTCCGTGAACAGCGCAGTGGCCAGTGGGTGGTGTCCCACACCGTGTCAGTAGGCTCGCGATGTGACGGATCACGGCATTGAGTTCCCGGTCTTCCGACTTCATGTTGTGCCAGCGGTTCTCGCCCTTGCGAGTCCCTCGTGGCAGCGCGATGTCTGGCTGCGGCCGGATGAGTTCGAGGACCTGGACTACGTGGTCACCGTTCTGTTCGACGACTTCTGCAACGCAGACGATCCCGCGCCGTGGCTGGGCAAGAGCCTGCGGACGGAGGAGGAAGTCGCGCTCATGAAGGAGCTGGGCAAGGTCTACTCGACCGTGCAGGAAGAAGTAGGTCGCGGTGCCCCGGACGAGGTCTATCTAGACGCTCCAGCCTGGGGCACCGTGATCGCAGTGGCGGGCAGGTTGGCTCAGGTGATGGTCACCAATGACCTCCAGGCTGCGGCTCGCCTGCATGAACAGCTCAACCTTCCTTCCTACCAGAAGCCCACTGAAGGGGCATCGACGGCTGAGTGAGGATGCGAGTGCGGAGGAGTCCGAACGAGGCCCGGCCGTACATGGCTCGCTTGAGCGTTTTCACCCGGTTCACGTGGCCTTCGACGACGCCGGAACTCCAGGGGAGGGTGAGGCCGGCAGTGACCGCGTCGAGGTCTTGGCGGAGGAAGCCGGCGAAGCCCTTCATCGGCTTCGGTGCGTCCTGTTCGGCCTGCCGGATCCACTCCAGCAGCAGGTATCCGCGCTGGTGGCGAACCAGGTCGGCGAACGCCCGAGCGAGATCGCAGGCCCGAGTGATGTCCGGGCAGACGAGCCGGACCTGAAGGAGGCGCTCGTTCTGGCTCTCGGTGAGTGCCTCGCGGGGCCGCATGATCCAGGAGGTGATCTTGCGCGGGCTGGGAATATCGGCCCGCACCGGTTGTGTAGTGCCCGCGCGCAGGGCGGCGAGGTGTTTGCGGACGACCTGGCGACTGCCCCGGTAGCCGCGAGCCTGGATCTCCAGAAACAGCCGGGTGCCGCTGACCTGGCCCTGCGCCTCGGTGAAGCGGGTGTTCAGGTATGCCTTGAACGGCTCCAGGACGCCGTTGGGTCGGCGTTCGCGGGCGGAGACGAGCAGCTGGTCGAGGTCGGTGTCGCGGCGGCGGACGGTCTTGCGGTCGAGGTTCAGACGTCGGGCGATCGCGCTGATCGTCCAGCGTTTCTCCAGCAGGCGGTGGATGTCTTCGTAGCGGTGACGGGTGCGTTCGATGATTTGTGTGCGGGGCAGTTCCGCGGGCGGTGACAGCATCGGGGGTACCTCGGGCACTTCGGTCACCGTCTCTTCCTCGGCGCGTTTGCGCAGGCAGTCGCGGTGCTGGTGGCAGGTCTTCTCCACTGCGGCGGACAGGTTCTGCAGCAGATGCCAGCGATCAGCGACTTCGACGGCATCGGGGGCGGCTTCCCTGACCGCCTTGGTGTAGGCAGTGGCCCGGTCACGGCAGATGATCTCCGCACCGGGATGCTCCTTGAGCCAGGCCGCGAACGTCTCGGAGGTGCGGTCGGGCAACACGTCCACGACCCAGCCGGCCTCGACGTCGACCAGCACGGTGCCGTAGGTACAGCCCTTGCGGAAGGCGAACTCGTCCACCCCCAGCACCCGCGGGGCACAGTCAGGCACCGCCGGCGCCGTCAGCAGCCTGAGCAGACGCGTCCGGCCCGCGGTCAGCTGCAACCGGCGGCACAGCCGTGCGGCAGGACGGCCGCCGAGCTCCATCGCGATCGACCGCAGCCAGCCCACCAGCCCCGTGCTGGAACGGCGGTACCGCGCGGACAGCCCCGGCACCTGCTCTACGAACGTCATGCGCGAACAGCTCCCGCGGTCGCAGAAATACCGGCGCACCCGCAGCCGGACGACGACCCGGCGCGAGCCCAACGGCCGCTCATCCAGTGTGCGTTGATACGTGCTGTGCACGCGACGGGCCTGCCTGCGGCAGTTCGGGCACCGGCCTGGGCAGGCCGTCGACGCTACCTCTACCACCAGGACGTCCGAGAAGTCGCTCACCCCCTCCACCCGCACATCGATCCCGGGAAACAGCACATCCTCAACCGTCTTGCTCGCCACGGCAGGAAGTACGCTGCCGAAACGATCCCGCGTTCTAGCGGCTGACCTGGGGATTCACGGAACTGCGGACAGAGCCTTGAAAATCACCACGTTCGCTCTTCGCCCCACTCGGTCCGGAGTTCAACGGAGTGGGGAGTTTCAACGAGCGAGGTGAGCGTTGTCGGCCCGCGCCTGCGAAGATCCTCCGCGACGCGGGGTCGCGCGCAGGGCAGCGAGCAGGTCGGCCCCGCCCCTGCGGGGATCCTCCCCGGGACACGGTCAAGGCCTACACGCTGGCCGCATCGCCCCGGCACCTGCGGGATCCTCCGCCCCCCAAGGTTCCGAAGAAGGACTAGGAGGAGTCGCACCCGCGCCTGCGGGGTATTCTCCGCCGGTGGGCGTGACCCTTCGCCCCCGCGCCTGCGGGGATCCTCCGCCAGCCACCGCTAGTAAGTCACCGCCCGGCAGGTCGCCCCTGCGCCTGCGGGGATCCTCCGCGGTCAAGGCGCAGGCCGAGTACGCCCGCATCGTCGGCCCCGTGCCTGCGGGGATCCTCCGTCGGGCCGCATCAACGACGTGTCCAAGTCCGCAAGTCGCCCCTGCGCCTGCGGGGATCCTTCGGTGGGCGGCGCCGCCGACCGCATGGGCAAGACGTCGCCCCCGCGCCTGCGGGGATCCTCCCTGAGTGTGAGTGCGGTAGCACACTCCGCAGGTGTCGGCCTCGCGCCTGCGGGGATCCTTCGGCGATCCCGAGGATCGCGTCCGCCCTCGATGTGTCGGCCCCGCGCCCGCGGGGATCCTCCGTTCGGCCGCAGCATTAACACCGCGAAGCGCAAGTCGCCCCGCGCCTGCGGGGATCCTCCGGGCTTTGAGGACTTCAAGCTTGCCGGAAACGGGTTGGCCCCGCGCCCGCGGGGATCCTCCGAGCACCAGCACGGCGACGCCGAGGGCCTCCGCGTCGGCCCCGTGCCTGCGGGGATCCTCCGGGACGAACGCGCGGCTCGGCGTGGCAACGCTCGTCGGCCCCGCGCCTGCGGGGATCCTGCAGACCTCGCCGCCGTGCTCACCGGAGCGTGAGTGTCGCCCCGCGCCTGCGGGGTCCGCCGGCGATGGACGGCATCGGCATCGGCTGGGAGCCGTCGCCCCCGCGCCTGCGGGGATCCTCCCGGCGTGCCATCCAGGGCACCCCAGATCTCGCCGTCGTCCCCGCGCCTGCAGGGATCCTCCGAACGGGAAGTCCACGCTGTGCGGCGGCATCGCGTCGCCCCCCCACCTGCGGGGATCCTCCGTGGAGGACGGCCTGCTCGACGAGGAACCGGTCGTCGGCCCCGCGCCTGCGGGGATCCTCCGCTGGACCCGCAACCCGAGGTGTGCTGACCCTGTGTCGGCCCCGCGCCTGCGGGGGTCCTCCGAACACGCACCGCGCCGCCGCCCGCACAACGGCGTCGGCCCCGCGCCTGCGGGGATCCTCCGGGGACGATGTAGGTGGAGGTTGTCTTCTGGAAGTCGGCCCTGCGCCTGCGGGGATGCTCCGAACGGCTCCGAGGCCGCGCTACCGCTGCTGCGGTCGGCCCCGCGCCTGCGGGGATCCTCCCGGGATGAGCTTCATGCGTCGCCAAAGACCTTCGTCGGCCCCGCGCCCGCGGGGATCCTCCCGCAATGTTCTGCTCAGCGAGCCCGCTGCCCCAGTCGGCCCCGCGCCCGCAGGGATCCTCCGAGTGGTGCTCGCTGGGACGTCCAGCGGCGCCTGGTCGACCCCGCGCCCGCGGGGATACTCCGAGGACGTGATGACGACGACAGCCGTACGACCGGTCCGCCCCGCGCCCGCGGGGATCCTCCGGACGCGCCGGGCGACGTGCCGATGCTGCGCGGGTCGGCCCCGCGCCCGTGGGGATCCTCCACCTGGAGGCGGTGGCTACCGTCGCACCGGCGGTCGGCCCCGCGCCTGCGGGGATCCTCCGGCCAGCGGACCCTCGGGTCGGGCTTCCCTACGGTTGGCCCCGCGTCTGCGGGGATCCTCCGGTCGCCCACTACCTCACCCCCATCACCGAGGAGTTGGCCCCGCGTCTGCGGGGATCCTCCGCAGGTCAAGTCCGCGTCGACGAAGCTCGCCGAGTTGGCCCCGTGCCTGCGGGGATCCTCCCTTGTCGTCCGAGGTGAGCACGTTGACGCCCGCGTTGGCCCCGCGCCTGCGGGGATCCTCCGTACCTGATCAAGATCGGGACCAGGCCGGGCATGTCGGCCCCGCGCCCGCGGGGATCCTCCGCGGGTCAGGGCCGAGCGGGGCACCCAAGCCACGTCGCCCCCGCGCCTGCGGGGATCATCCGAGCTTCCCATCACTGAGCCGGCATCCCACGAGGTCGCCCCCGCGCCTGCGGGGATCCTCCGCGGATCCGGTAGTACGTGCCCGCTGTGTAGGAGTCGGCCCCGCGCCTTCGGGGATCCTCCCACGTTCCACGGCTGGTCAGCGGTCGCGTTACGTCGGCCCCGCGCCTGCGGGGATCCTCCGGGGACGGGGGTGTTGGTGGCCGTGCGGGCTGCGTCGGCCCCGTGCCTGCGGGGATCCTCCGGTCAGGTCGCTCCCCCAGACCGTGACGGGATCGTCGGCCTCGCGCCCGCGGGGATCCTCCGACGAACCGGTGCTCCTCGGCAGACAATCGGTGGTCGGCCCCGTGCCTGCGGGGATCCTCCGGTCATTGGTACCCCCGCCAAGGATGGTGGCGGGTCGGCCCCGCGCCTGCGGGGATCCTCCGAGGGTGGTGCGGAGGTGTTCGGCGGCGGCTCCGTCGCCCCCCGCGCCTGCGGGGATCCTCCGGCGCAGTCCGAGGACAACGAGAACGGCAAGGTGTCGGCCCCGCGCCCGCGGGGATCCTCCGACCACCGGGCCCAGTTCACGGCACTTCAGCTCGTCGCCCCCGCGCCTGCGGGTATCCTCCGGCGCATAGGGCGAAGAGCTTGCCCAATGACGTCGTGGTGGAGCGGTCGGCCCCGCGCCCGCGGGGACCCTCCGTGGCCCGACAAGGACGCCACCGCCAAGAGCCGGTCGGCCCCGCGCCTGCGGGGATCCTCCGGGGACCAGGTAGCCGCCCTGGTTGTCCGTCAGGTCGCCCCCGCGCCTGCGGGGATCTTCCGCGGTACCAGTGGGGCGGCAACGGCAACCCCAGGTCGATCCGGCGCCTGCGGGGATCCTCCGGACTACGCGAAGCACCACGAGACGAACGGGCGTCGGCTCCGCGCCTGCGGGGATCCTCCTCGAGAGGCCGCTCCACCTAAGCAACACGATGAGTCACCCCAGCGCCTGCGGGGATTCTCCGGTCGCGATGGCCAGCACCGGAATCGGCCTGCTGTCGCCGCCGAGACTGCGGGGATCCTCCCTGGAATCGGGTGCCCTCACCGATCCCGGAGCCGTCGCCCCCGCGCCCTGCCTGGATCCTCCGCAGAACGTCACGATCAACGATGAGATGATCGCGTCGCCTCCGCGCCTGCGGGGATCCTCCGGTCAGCACCGTACCGTCGGCGCAGTCGAAGACGTCGCCCCCGCGCCTGCGGGGATCCTCCGCTGGCGCTGCCCTCGACCTGGGTCCGCATCGCGTCGCCCCCGTGCCTGCGGGGACCCTCCGGAGTGGCAGCCCCACCAGGAGCGCAAGTTCGTGTCGCCCCCGCGCCGGCGGGGATCCTCCGAACGGCAAGCGCACGATTGCCGCAGCCATCATGTCGCCCCCGCGCCTGCGGGGATCCTCCGCACAACGCCTCCGCCAAGTTCGCTGAGGAGTAGTCGGCCCCGCGCCTGCGGGGATCCTCCGCACTGCGATGCGTCGGCGCACCCGGTCGGTAAGTCGGCCCCGCGCCTGCTGGGATGTGACAGCAACTCAAACCTAGTCGGCCCGCGCCTGCGGGGATCCTCCGTCCTGGCCCGACTTGGCCGCGTCCGCGAGCCAGTCGCCCCCGTACCTGCGGGGATCCTCCGGACCGCAACGCGGCTGCGGCCATCGCCCGCATGTCGGCCCCGCACCTGCGGGGATCCTCCGATGAACAGCACGTTGCGGACGTACGAGCCGACATCGGCCCCGTGCCTGCGGGGATCCTCCGGGTCTCGCGGAGCGACCCTTCCACCCGGCGCCGTCGCCCCCGCGCCTGCGGGGATCTTCAGGTCCACAGCGTGGACGGGCGCGCCGGCGAGGTATCGACCGCGCGCCTGCGGGGATCCTCCAGTGGAGCGCGGCGACGGTACGGTGCGCTCGCTGTCGACCCCGCGCCTGCGGGGATCCTCCTGAGGTTCGCCGGCAGTGCCCTTGACGCTCCACGTCGGTCCCGCGCCTGCGGGGATCCTCCGCCGAACTCGGGCCAGCGCAGCCACAGCGACGAGTCGGTCCCGCGCCTGCGGGGATCCTCCCGTCTACGTCGACGCCCAGGGCGAGACGATCGAGTCGGCCCTGCGCCTGGGGGATCCTCCGCAGTGGCTGCTGACCTGCGCCCACCACGCGTGGTCGCCCCCGCTCTGCGGAGATGCTCAGGCGTAGTGGGACGAGACGATGGCCTGGTGGCAGTCGCTCCCGCGCCTCCGGGGATCCTCCGGCCGTCTCCCGGGCGTCCGCGATTTCGCCCCTGCGCCTGCGGGGATTCCTCCGGAGTCCGGCGGACCACGTGCGGACGTGGTGGGGCCACACTCGCGCCTGCGGGGATCTTCCTCACGCCGGCTTGATCGAGAACGATGACGTCCTGTCGACCCCGCGCCTGCGGGGATCTTCCATCAACATGGCGGCACTCGGGGACACTCCGGACATCGCCCCTGCGCCTGCGGGAATTTTCCGCGCGTGTTCGACGACGCGAAGCGGATGGCCAAGTTGACCTCGCCTGCGGGAAGTCTCGGCCGAAGGACGACGCATCGTGAACGACCGCATCGTCGTCCCCGGGTCTGCGGGGACCTCCGGGCACCGAGACCCTCGCGACCGCGCTGACCGCGTCGCCCCGCGCCCGCGGGGATCCTCCGTAGAACCCGGCAGTAGGTAGAGTCTGAAGTCGTGTCGCCCCCGCGCCTGCGGGGATCCTCCGCGCAGAGGGTCGGCCGGTCCGTCGAGGTCAGCGTCGCCCCCGCGCCCGCGGGGATCCTCCCTGGTTCAGGGTGATCTGGTGTCCGAGGTCGGGTCGCCCCCCTGCGCCTGCGAGGATCCTCCGGAGTGCCCGGCCTCTCACACCCGCAGTCGTGGAGTCGGCCCCGCGCCCGCGGGGATCCTCCGCTCACCCTCGTCGCCCTCGAAACCGAAGTCGGCCCCGCGCCTGCGGGGATTCTCCGTACAGGCCCGGGGCGAGGGAGACGGCCGGGGTGTCGGCCCCGCGCCTGCGGGGATCCTCCGCGGAGTTGCTCGTCAGTGAACTTCCAGGGTTCGTCGGGCCCGCGCCTGCGGGGATCCTCCCCGGTCCCACGCGGAGTGGCGGGCGATGTCGCCGTCGGCCCCACGCCTGCGGGGATCCTCCCGGCCAGGGCGTGGCGTGGGTGCGGATGCTCAAGTCGGCCCCGCGCCTGCGGGGATCCTCCACCGGAGCGCTCGAGCTCGGCGGCCTGAGAGTGGTCGGCCCCGCGCCTGCGGGGATCCTCCGCCCTGGATCAGCGACTTACCCGCGGCGACCAGGTCGGCCCCGCGCCTGCGGGGTCCTCCGGCTTTCGCGGCCGCGCCGGCGCTCGCGAACGCGTTGGCCCCATGTCTGCGGGGATCCTCCGATCGATGCCGCGGTCGCGGCGGTGCTCGCGTGGTCGGCCCCGCGCCTGCGGGGATCCTCCGCTCGACTGTGTGACGTCGCCGCGCTCCATAGAGTCGGCCCCGCGCCTGCGGGGATCCTCCGCCTGAGCAGTCCCACGACGGATTGCCGTTACCGTCGCCCCCGCGCCTGCGGGGATCCTCCGTGCTCCGACGGGAAGCCGCGGGCCACCATCCAGTCGCCTCCGCGCCTGCGGGGATCCTCCGATGGCCATGGTCAGTGCGGACCGGATGCCTGCGTCGCCCCTGCGCCTGCGGGGATCTTCCCCAGACCAACGACGAGATCGTGGCCGACATCCCAGTCGCCCCCGCGCCGTCGGGGATCCTCCGGATCTCGGTATCCCGGAAAAGGCTGCGCAGGCGTCGGCCCCGCGCCTGCGGGGATCCTCCGATGTTGGGGTTGGTGGGCAGGCCCCGCCAGTTGTCGGCCCCCGCGCCTGCGGGGATCCTCGGGAGGCCCCCGGCATCGTCGTCAGCAAGGTCGTCGCCTCCGCGCCTGCGGAGATCCTCTGGTCTCGCCGTGCTGGGCGGCGGAGAGCCATCGGTCGACCCCGCGCGTACGGGGATGCTCCGATGGAGGAGATCTACGAGATCGACGAGGAGACGTCGCCCCTGCGCCTGTGGGGATCCTCCCCCCGCCACGGTGGTGAGCTGTTCGAGGAACCCCGTCGCCCCCGTGCCTGCGGGGATCCTCCGCGGTGGGCCAACGCGGCGACGGGCGCGGCTACGCCGACCCGCGTCTGCGGGGATCCCCCGAGGTTGTGCGGATCGGCAGGCCGAGGTCGCCCCCGCGCCTGTGGGGATCGTCCGCCGGACCCGCGCGCGACCGGCGCAGGCTCCCTGTCGCCCCCGCGCCTGGTGTCCTGGCCGACCATGCTGGTGACGGCGCAGTCGGCCCCGCGCCTGCGGGGATTGTCCGTTCGGCCAGTTCGAGGCCGCAGACCTGAAGAAGTCGGCCCCGCACCAGTGGGGATCGTCCGGTGAAGATCTGCGCCGTGGTCGGTTATTCGCTGTCGACCCCACGCCTGCGAGGATCCTCCGGCGGAGGTCGGCGTCGAGTGGAAGCTGTACCGGTCGGCTCCGCACAGGTACCGCAAAATGTCTCAACTTGGCGGCAGCAGCGATGAAGGAGTTCAGTCGGCGGTCATTCCAGTCGGCTGTTCTTATGT
>NZ_JBEXQJ010000069.1:0-16199 GCF_040612515.1 Streptomyces sp. NPDC006372
CGGCGCCTGGCTGGTCGACCTCTCCCACGTCGACCTCTCCCGTGTCCTGGTGGGCAAGCAGCGGCGGCAGCTGCGGGGCGACCTGCTGCCCAGCCCGTTCACCCCGACGGGCGAGCGCCCCACGGGCCCCGCGTGGTACGCGACCCCGACGGTGGCCTACGCGATGGAGCTCGGCTACGACGTGGCGCCCCTGGAGGCCTGGGTGCGCGAGGAGAAGGGCCGGTACCTGGACGGCTGGTACAAGCGCCTGCGCGACGCCTACGTCGACACGATGGGTGACCTGGGCGTCGCCGAGAAACTGCCGCCGCACGACTATCTGAAGGCGATGGAGGACTGCCGGCGGCGCGACCCGCAGGCGGCGATGGTCCTGGACGCGATCAAGTCCACGGTGAAGGGCGGTATCGGCAAGCTCAGGGAGCGTGCCCGTGGCGGCGGCTGGAAGCCCGGGCAACCCTGGCCGGCCCTCTCCCGTCCGACCTGGCGCCCCGACATCCGTGCCGTCGTCATCTCCCGCGCCCGCGTCAACATGCACCGCAAGATGCTCAACCTGGCCGCGGCCACGGGCCGTTACCCGGTGGCGGTGCTGTCCGACTGCGCCGTGTACGCCGCTGAGGGCCCGTCACCGCTGGACGTCCTGCCCTACGACGCCGACGGCAGGACGGTCCCGGGCTCCTTCCGGATCGGCGTGTCACCCGGCATGGTCAAGCACGAGGGCACCCGGACGACGTTGTGGGCGGAGGAGCTCCGCGAGCGGCACGGACAGTCCCTGAACCTCGCGCGGTACATCAAGTTGTAGGTTCTCAGATCCCGTGTCATTTTCTCAGTCGCGCTGTCATGTGACTGGCCGAACTGACACGGGATTGAGAATCGCTGGCCACTGCCGTCACTCGTTTGAGGACTCCGTTGCCAGCGGGATACTGCACAGCGGGCAGCCGTTTGCGTGGTCGTCCTGACAGACGTAGCCGATGGCGCCATCCACGCACCATTCGGCGGCCTCCTCGGACAGCAGGTCGGGCCCGGCAAGGAGCAGCCGACGAAATTCCGTGGTGTCCGCAATGTCGGCCGGCCGGTTGGTGAACCACTCGTCGAACCAAGGCTTGTCCCGGTGTATGCGCCAGTGCGCATTCTCCCGGTCGTCGACAGCCGTAAGGAACCGATCGACGATGCGCCCCCAACTCGGTGCTCCGAACCAGCCGTTGTCGAACGCGCACAAGGATTCGACCAGGGTTCGCAGACCGAACTCCTTCTCGCTAAGGCAGTACCTTCGCCCCCATGAGATCGCGACCTGTGCCATCTCCGCGAGTTCTACGCGCGGATCATCCTCGTGTGCCGGGTCGTCAGGGTTGTGGCAGGCCAGCCCGAGCTCGAGCACAGACTGCCCGGTCGGTAGAACCCGGGACGGGTTGACGATCGCGAGACCGAGACCGATCCAGTCGACATGGTCGAACGACAGCATCGAGCGCACGAGTCGGGTGGTTGCCGCGTTGATCCGCATCATTGTGCCGTCGTGCAGCGGACTCTTCCCGGCATGCCAGTTCTCGACGGGTGTGTTGCGCCACACGGCGAGCGTGATGCGGGTGGCAGCGAGCCACAGCAGGGCGTCGTCGTCGAGGTGCCCGAACCGCTTGGCGCACTCCTGGGCGCCGTAGGTGATCAACTCTTCCGGTTTCGGCCACCTGTGGCTGTCGGGCTCTTCAGGCCCTTCAGGCGCGTACTCGTAGTCATCGGCGTACTCGTCGAGGATCGCGCTCAACTCGGCTGCGCTGTAAGCCTCGCTGTACTCGGAGCTGTCCGGCTCCTCGACGGTGTACATGTCGTGGTCCCAGGAGACGTACACGTCGCCCCAGAGCACGACGTCATCGCACTCGCTGGCGTTGTCCGTCACAACCGGCCTGATGGTGATCGGGGCAGTACGCCCGTCGGTTCGCTCGCCGTCCTTCTCGGCAGCCCATGCAGTGATGACCCCGAGCGGCTTCGGAAGGAGAGGACCGACCTCGGTGATGCTGAACGGCTCGTCGTCGTCATCGGTGTCGAACCGGCTGTTGACGAACGCGACCGCCTCGGAGGGCGAGCTGACGATGGACTGGGTACCACTCTCGTTGTCAACCACTCGCCACAACGCGCTGTTCTTCACGATGCTCTCCGATCGCGGTGAGTGCACCCGGGGCGGGTGCGATGCGCCGGGTCGCTCGGCACTGACTCCAATTATGGGCTGATCAACCCGTCCGTAGTCCCGCAGGCGCTTGTCAGCGACGACGCTCGGGACGTTCGTGTGCAACGAAGGTGTGTGAGTGGGTGGAACGGATGGTTGCCGATGCAGGTTCGTGACGCCCCGGGCCGCGTTGCAGCCTGCTGGACAGCCTGAGGAAATGACACCGATCTGAGACAGCCGCCTGCCGACACAACGTGAGACTCAAGGGAAATATCCAGGTCACAGGGTCGGCGCCTGACACTGAAATTGAGTACCTACACGACGTGTAGGTACTCAGAATTCGCGGCATGTTCTCGCGAACGATGACCTCTGAATAGCACTTATTACGCGGTGCTGAGATTCCTGGCCCGGAATGATCACCATTTCGAGTGATCGAAAGCGCGTGTGGTCGTTCGCGCTCCAGTTCCCGTGTAACTGTCCTGCGATCAAGGTCAGTTACACGAGCGCTGGGGGCGGATGGTGGATGTAGAGGTGTGTGTTCGGCTTGCCGGGGATGGGGTCTCCGAGAGCCTCGCCTGGGAGTCGGTGCCGTTGGAGATGCTGTACGCGGCCGAGCCGTGGCGGACGTTCCGCTGGTACATGGGGCAGAGGCACTACTCGGGTTCGTACTGGTCGAGTACGCAGTCGGATCACGTGATCTACGAGTCGCGGCTGGAGCTGGCACGGCTGTGGTATGCCGACTTCGACCGGGATGTGACGGCGATCCTGGCCCAGCCCTTCTTGCTGAGGGCCGAAGTGGATGGTGCGCTGCGTCGGCACATCCCGGACTACTTGCTGGCCACCACGGCGGGACCGCTGGTGGTGGACGTCAAACCGCGCCACCGTGCGGCCAGGCCGGAGCACGCGTTCACCTTCGCCTGGACCCGGGAGGCGGTGGAGTCGAGGGGTTGGCGTTATGAGGTGTGGAGCGAACCGCCGGACGCCGAGCTGGCCAACGTCCGGTTCCTCGCGGGCTACCGCCGCGACTGGCTGTTCGCGCCGGACCTGACCGAGGAGATACACGACCAGGCGGCGGACGAGGAGCCACCGCCTGAGCGTCTGTTCGATCCGGCCATCCTCGACGAAGTACGCGCCCAGATCACGGACGGGGAAACGCTGGGGGAGGCGTTCGACTGCCTGCCCGGTTGTTGTCCGGCTCCGCTGGTGCGGGCCGCGGTCTTGCATCTGCTCTGGAAGCAGCAGTGGCTGACCGACCTGAGCGTTCCGCTGAGTGCCCGCAGCGTGCTGAGGACGGCGTCGTGAGCCGGGCCGCGGTGCGCGTGGGAGTTGGGAGTCGCTTCTCCTACGACGGCGAGATCGTCGAGGTGGTCGAGCTCGCCAGCACGCAGGCGGGCGGTGAGGTGGTCCTCAAGGACGGCCGGGACCGGCTGCTGCGGCTGGCCGTGAAGGAACTGCTGCTGTCCGACCGCGCCCGCATCATCCCGGACGGGCCCGGGCCGGCCTCCGACGACCCGCAGGAGACGGCGGCGGTGGTACTGGCCCGGCTGGACGACAGCGAGCGGGAGCTGGTGCTGGAGCGGGCCGCGCACGTCAGGGAGGTGCTCACCGGGTTCCGCAGCGGCAGCGAGGAACTGGCGGCCGTGGGAGAGCCCCGTGCCGCCTACGCGGCGGGTGAGCCGTTGGAGAGCCGGTACGCGGCGAAGGCGACTGAGCTCAAGGTGGCCGCGCGCACGGTCAAGCGGTGGGTGGCGGCCTTCCGCCGGGACGGTGAGGCGGGACTGGTGCTGGCCGGCAGCGGGCCGCGTTCCGGGCACCGGAACGCGGAGACGTGGGCGGAGGCGGCACTGGAGGTAATGGTCGAGCACACGGACCAGTCCAAGCCGTCGCGCAAGATGGTCATCGAGCGGACCCGGGCCCGGTTGCTGGCCAGGGGGTTCGATGAGGAGGACCTGCCCAGCCGGGCGACGGCCTACCGTCTCCTGGAGGATCTCGAGCGGCGTCATCCGACGTTCCGGCTGAGTACGAAGCGGAACCGGGACATCGCCTCCCGGCCGGGCGGGGTTTACGGGAAGCTGCGGCCGACCCGGCCGGGTGAGTTCCTGCTGATGGACACCAACCGTCTGGACGTGTTCGCCCTGGACCCGGTCACGCTGCAGTGGCTGCAGGCGGAGCTGACCGTCGCGATGGACTGGTACACCCGCTGCGTCTGCGGGATCAGGATCACCCCGGTGTCGACGAAGGCCGTCGACGCCAGCGTCGCCCTCTACCAGGCGTTTCGGCCCCGGCCCGCGGGGGAGGAGTGGCCGACGCACGCGGTCTGGCCCGAGCATGGCATCCCGAGGTCGGTGCTGGTGGACGTCACGGCGCTGGAGGGGCCGATGCGCGGGGCGGCGTCGCCCGCGCTGGTGCCGGAGACGGTGCTGGTCGACCACGGCAAGGTGTTCGTTTCGGAGCATCTGACCAGCGTCTGCCGCCGGTTGGGGATCTCGCTGCAGCCGGCGAGGCTGCGGACGGGCCGGGACAAAGGCCCGCTGGAAAGGTTTTTTCTGACCCTGCGTGAGGACTTGCTGCAGGCCCTACCCGGCTACAAGGGCCCCGATCTGCACTCGCGCGGGGAGCGTCCGGAGGGGGAGGCGTTCTTCTTCCTCCACGAGCTTGAGGCGATCATCCGTGAGTGGGTGGCCTGTGTGTATCACCACCGGCCGCACACCAGTCTGGTTGATCCCGGGGTGCCGGGGCTGCGGATGTCGCCTGCGGCGATGTTCGAGCACGGGCTGGCGCGGTCCGGCTATATCGAGGTGCCGCGCGATCCGGATCTGGCGTTTGAGTTCCTGCGGGTTCAGCGGCGGAAGATCCAGCACTACGGCATCGACCTGGACGCGCGCCGCTACAACGGCGCCGCCCTGGATCCCTACCGTGGTCTGCTCAGCGGCGAGCGGGACGGCAAGTGGCCGGTCGCGGTGAACCCGGACGACATCAACGCGGTCTACTTCCGCGATCCCGCCGACCGCAGGTGGCATGCGCTGGCCTGGGAGCACGCGCCGGGTCGGGACATGCCGGTGAGCGAGGAGGCACTGCAGTTCGCCCGCCGCCTGGCCGCGGCCCGTGACCGGTTCCCGGACGACAAGGCCGCGGTCCGTGACCTGTTCGAGCGGTGGAACCTCGGCCTGGGCACCACGCTGGTCGAGCGCCGGATGGCGCTGCGGCTCGCCCGGGAACAGGCGGCCCTGGACCTGCCCGAGCCTGGGGAGAGCGTCGCCACGCTGCCGAGCGTGAGGCGCCTGATGGAACTGCCGGTCGCGGCAGAACCGCAACTCGCGTCCAAGGCCGCGCAGGAGACGGGCGACGACGACGGCGCGGACGACGCCGAGGTCGTGGAGCTGGAAGACGACATGGACTTTTACGACGACGCTCTGGAGGACGCGTGACCAGCGACAGTACCTGGACGCCGGGAGACTCCCACCGCCTGGACGCGCTGACGCTGTCACGCAAGGAAGGCTGGGCGGCGTTCGCGGAAGCCGAAGTGCGCGTCCAGCCCGAACTGCTGCCGCGTAGCGAGCACTTGGCGCTGGGCGAGCGGGCGCGCGCCGAGTACGACAAGGCCCGGCGGATCTGGCACGCGAACCTCGGGCCGCTGCGGACACCACAACTGGCTGAGCTGCACGAGGACTTGTGGGACATCGTCGACAGCAACCAGCAGGACGGCGACAAGGCCAAGGGCGCCGTCGCGGTGAACGCCTTTCCGGGGCTGGGCAAGACGACCGCGGTGCTGGCCTTCGCCCGGGACTTCCACCGCCGGGAGATCACCGAGGGCGGCGCGTTCACGGCCGGCGGGCACGAACGGCTCCCCGTCTGCCGGGTGGGCCTCACCGGGAACACCGGGATGAAGGACTTCAACCGGGCGATGCTGGAGTTCTTCGGCCACCCCGGCCGCACCACCGGCACCACGGCGCAGTTCGCTCAGCGAGCCCTGGACTGCGTGCTCTCCTGCGATGTCAGGCTCTTGATCGTCGACGATCTGCACTTTCTCCGCTGGAGGGCGGCCGGCGGTGTCGAGGTGAGCAACCACTTCAAGTACATCGCGAACGAGTTCCCGGTCACTTTGCTGTTCGTCGGCGTCGGCCTGGCCAAGCGCGGACTGTTCTCCGAGGGCGAGTCCTACGACAACGCGGTCCTGGCCCAGACGGGCCGGCGCACGACCCGCCTGGACATGCGGTCCTTCGAGCTCAAGACCGACCAGGGCCGCGCCGAGTGGCGGCAGCTGCTACTGGCCCTGGAGAAGCGCCTGGTGCTCAGCGGCAAGTACCAGGGAATGCTCGCCGACGACCTGTTCGACCACCTGTTCATCCGCTCCAGCGGCCACATCGGCTCGCTGATGACCCTCATCAACCGCGGCTGCCAGCGGGCCGTCCGCACCGGCACCGAGCGTCTCGACGAGGACCTCCTCAACGGCGTCAAGATCGACGAGGCCGCTCACCAGGCCCAGGACGACGTACGCAACCTCCTGAAGGGCCAGCGGTCACGACGGACCCTCCGCAAGGCGGTTCGCCAGTGACGCAAGCGCGGACCCTGCCGATCCGCCTCGCCCCGCATCCGGGCGAGGCGCTCGACTCCTGGTGGGAGGCGATCGCCCACCGGCTGGGAACCACCACCGGCGACGTGCTGACGTCGATCGGCTTGCTGCCCCGCAGCCCCTCCAATCCGGTGGACTCGGGCATCTTGAGCCGTCTAGTCACCCTCCTCACCCCGGACCAGGCCGCGGCCCTCGCCTGGTCCGCCGGCGCCACAGAGGACGAAGTGCACGCCATGACCCTGGCCCGCTACGACCGGCGGGTCCACGTGATTGACCCCCGGCGGCGCCGGGTCGCGGCGCGGCATGTCTGGGGACGGGCCCGCGGTTCGCGCTACTGCCCGGCCTGCGTGGCCGAGAACGGCGGCCGATGGCTGCTGAGCTGGAGACTCGGCTGGTCCTTCGCCTGCCTCGACCACCACCTGCTGCTGGCCGACGCTTGCCCGCGCTGCAGCCGTACGCCACGGCACTTCCCGGCGACCACCCGACACCTGCTTGCTCCGGGCCGCTGCCACAATCCGGCGGAACACGAACCGGGACGAACGCGTTGCGGCCAGCCGTTCGAGGAGGTCGCCGCTCTTCGACTGGACGCGGAGGGACCCGTGACCGCAGCCCAGCAGCTCATCGACACGGCGATCTCGTCCGGGCAGGCCGACTTCGGCGCCTACCGGGAGAATCCCCAGCCCAGTCTCGCGCTGTTCGGCGACCTCCGTGCCTTGGCATCGATTCTCCTGCGCTGTGCCTCCGAACAGCTGACGGGCTTCGTCCCAACCGAGATCTGGACCCTGCACCAGCAGCCCTTGCCCGAAAAGCGGCGGTCCTTCGACCCCACCGAGGACACCCGCCCGGGCCGCCTGGCCCCGCAGCGGGCCGCGACCGCCGCCCTCGCCGTCAGCGCGGCCCTGCACATCCTCGGACAACCCGATGCCCACAAGGCTGGAGCCGCCCTTCGCCACCTGATCAGCGACGCCGACGGCAACATTCCGCTCAAGGTCGCCCATCGGTGGAGCCACACCAGCCCGATCTTCGACGCGATCCACCTCGCGATGCTGGCCCCCCGCCTCAAACACAGTGATCAACTGCGCTACCGCACCGCGGACCGGCTGCCCCGCAGGCCCGGCTCCTCGGCGGCCACCCGGAGCACGCAGCGGGCCCGCAAGATCCCCACACAGCTCTGGCCTGCCTGGTCCGCGCGGCTGAGTCCTGCGAACGGGGCCCTGTCGCGGACCATCCGCCCGGCCCTGTCGTGCTACCTCCTGCTCATCGGAGGCGCGGGAGACTTCACCACCGCCGCCCGGCTCCTGCGATCACCGGCAGAAGACAGGCTGGGCCCCCACATGGCGTTCCGGCTCACCAAGCAGGGGCACTGGAGGGCTATCAGCCTCGTCCTGTCCGCGCTGGCGGACTACCTCGACCAGGAGGGATCGCCGATCGACTACGACCGCCGCCGCGCGACCGACTACCGTGACCTGCTGCCCTTGGACGCCTGGAGACAGCTCTGCCGGGACATCGGATTCGACGTCGGCGGAGTACGGCGCCACCAGTTCGCCCGAGCGCTGCTGTTCGAACGGCTCAGCGGACTCCCGGCATCCCTCGCCCCGACCGCCTACGCACCCGCCACCCAGGAGCTCCGCACCCTGCTGCGAACCTTCGAAACGGACCTCACCCCCGCACTCGTGAGCCAACTTGAAGGACACGCAGGCGAGTTCCTCATCCGGCAGGGCATCCACGACGAACCCGTCACCTGGCAGCCACCGACGGACATCATCGACGATCTCCAACTGCCCGGGTGTGACCTCCGGGACATCGACCTCGGCATCCTGCACCGCCTCATCCGGGACGAATGCCTGACAACGGCTCAAGCAGCCCGCCGCCTGGGCGTCAGCCACGACGCGGTCCGGTTCGCCCTGCAGGAGCAGCCGGCACCCGCCGGAAGATCCGCGAAGTGGGAGAGAGGAGCGACCGTTCGCCGGGCTCGTGCCGCACTCCCCAGAGACAAGTTCGCCCGCTTCTACCTCGACGAATACCGCACGCTCAAGTGGATCGCCGAGCACGCCGACGTGAACGTCGACGCCATCAAAGTCCTGGTCCGCGAATACGGAATGACGCGCGACGGCAAAGCGACCCGCTGGCGCCAGATCGATCTCGACTGGCTCCGCACCCAACGGGCCGCAGGACGCACCTGCCGCGAGCTCGCCGAGGAGACCGGCTTCTCACTCGGAATGATCAGCTACCTGGGTCGGCGAGATGACCTGCCCAGTCGCCGGCCCAGGGCCGGTCGGGAGACCGCGCTCACCCCGACGCTGCCCAGGCCCTGACCGGGCCGTACGCTCCAGGCGCCTGGGCGGGGGGAGTGACGGCCCCCGCTCAGGCGCCTGGCACATTTACCTGGAGGTGCCGTCGGGTCTTATTCGAGAGCCGACGGCACCTGGGTTGCCAGCTTCGAGGCTCGGGGAGCCGCACTGAGCCGCGGACGTGGCCCGAATCATGCGCCCGTTGTGGTGGTCCACTGCAATTGGTTGTTGCGCCACTCATAGTGATAGGTCCGGGTCTCCCCGGTCGGGCAGCAGACCGGGTCGTCAGGTTTCGCGAAGTGCACGCTGGCCGTCACCGTGTTTCCGTCCTGGGCTTCGATGTGCGGAAAGCTGTATGTGGGGCCGTTCGGCACCATGCCGACGTAGCGGTTGCCATAGAAGAGAAGAATGTCCTGGGCCGAGCCGTCGCCGCCGCAGTTGCCGCAGACCTGGACGGCCCGCAGAGGGCCTTTCAGTCCTTTCACCTCACTCACCGGTTCGTACCCCCACTTCTCGAATAGTGAAGCCGATGCGGGATGGAGGGGCGCTCGGGCGGCTGCCCCGGTGGCGCTCGGGCAGACGAAGTCCATCAGCCCTGCGGGGGTGTTCAACGCCTTCACTTGGGCGCACTGGCTGCTGCGCTTCGAATCGCCAGCAGGTTCGCTCGTGGAGCGCATGGTCAGAGCCGGCGTGAGCTGGTCTCCGCTGCGCTTGAACACGATCGTGGACACGCGCTCGGATTGGAACGTCGGAACCCAGTCCGCCACGGCCCATTCTTTCCAGCACTTTCTGGCGGTCACGACGCGATCTTGAGGATCTCCGCCAGCATCGACCGCTGCCATGGCTGTCGACATGGTGCTCTCGGCCGGGCATGTCGTCTCCTTCTCCTTGGCGGCCTTGTCTGCGGCGGACTCCTGCCAGGTGGTGGTCTTCAGGACCTTGTCCTGGTGGTAGAGGTCGCTGATCTCGACGGCGTTGTTCTTGAACCCCAGTTCCTCAAGGTCCATGCCTGCCGCGGTGTACAGGCCGGCGCGCAGTTCGAGCTTGGCCGTTCCGTGTGCGGCGATCTGGTCCTTCTCTACGGCCTTCGCGCCCGGGGTGATGTCCAGGTAGGGGCCCGCCACGCCGTACAGCTTGAAGGACAGCCGTACGCCGGCCTTGAGGGCCGCTTCGAGTTCGAAGGTGGGCGGTTCGGCCAGGGAGAAGGTGTTGCGGAAGGAGTGGATGCCTTCCGCCTTCCCACCGTGGTACGAGAGGCCAGCGGTGAACTGGGCCTTCTGGGTCAGATTGAGTGAGAGCTTTCCGCCCAGGCCGAAGCTGCCGACCATTTGGCTCTCCACGGTGAAGATCAGCGGGATCGGCCCGATCTGGGCATCCACGACGCCCACCTTGATGGCTTCCTTCGGGTAGGTCCACTTCCATTCGCACTTGGCCTCGGCGGCCTTGGTGCCCGCCTCCAGCCCTGAACTCTGTGTGGCGGTGACCGTCCACCGCGTCGCAGACAGCCACGTCCCATTCCATGCGGCGACGAAGTCCAGCTTGGGCTCCTGAGCCCTGAACATGGCCTGGGCGAGGATCGGCGATGTCGTGGTCCAGGCACACTGTGCGCTGGCCTCACCGTCACCCACATCCTTCGTGAAGGCGGGGGCCTTGTGGACGAAGAAGAAGGACCCGTCCCCGCCGATCTCGGTGGTGCCCGGCTCCTCCGACGCGGCGGCCTTCGTCGTCATGGGCCGCAGTCCCTGCGCCCCGGTCACGTGCTGGTAGGTGGCAGGTTCGGCCTCTACTGTAGGACTGTCTTCCTGGGGCTGGTCCGGCGGAAGCAGAGCAGCCTGGTGGACCTCGATCCGCCCCCGGGGCACAGCATCGTGCAGTGTCGCCTTCTCGGTGCTGACGCGGACCTGGCCGTCGGCGCCGCGGCGCACCGCGGTGACCTTACGCAAGAGGCCGTCCGGGGTGTGAGGGCCGCGCCCTGCAACGATGACGTCACCGGCCCTCAAAGAGGCCGTCTGAGATGAAGACCCAGCGAACGTCAGTACGTCTCCCTCAACGCCGCCCACCGTTCTCACGTCTCGTGCGTCGAGAATCTTGGTCGTGTGGGGGATGACGTTGACGTAGTCCACCGAGACTTTGGCCGTGCGCCCTTCGTGGACCGTCACGGTCTGGTGCAGATTGGGCGGGTAGAGATCTTGCTTACTGCCCCGCACCGCCCCGGCAGCGACCTTGTAGGTGCCTGGCCGCAGGCCCGTCAAGACCTTGCTGCGGGTGAGGTTTTCTGACAGACCTCCCGGCCCTCGCACCGTGACGTCGCCGGTATCCCAGCCCGGCAGGGTGCTGACGCGCACATCAAGACCGCCGTCGCCGTTCCGCCATTTGGGCCACATGAGCCCCGCAACGACCAGTGCTGCTGCGAGCGCGCAGGCGATTGCTCCGATGGCGAAGGCGCGCCTGTGACTTCGCCATGCCGACCCCCAACTCTCCACATTCGTCCCTTCATGACGCTAACGTGATGCCTTGAAACGGAGTGAAGAGTGTTAACCACATAACATGGCATCACCGCAACCTGGGAGCGACGCCAACTCCACTGTCTGGTCGTGGAGTTGACTGAACGGAGCAAGGGGTGAGGATGCGACCCTCCACAAACGGCGACGCTGGTCGGCCAACGTCACGCCGTGAGCGCCTGCGCGCCGAGCTCGAGCGCGACGCGCTCAGGGCAGCCCGCAAACTCATCGCAACGGAGGGGATCGAAGTCCTCAGCCTGTCGGCGGTGGCCCGGGAGGTAGGAGTAACTCCGCCAGCGCTGTACCGCTACTTCGAAGGGAAGCCCGGCCTCACGCTTGCAGTCTACGAAGCGGTCACCCGCGACTTTGTGGCGACTGTCGCGGAGGCTGCGGCCGGGGCGGATCGGGAGGACTTCGGCGGGCAGCTTTACGCTGCAACCCGGGCAGTGCTGGACTGGTCGGTTACGAATCCAGGCGAGTTCGATCTCCTCATGGGTGCCGGTTACGCACGTCTGGTTGCCTCCGGGAGCCACGTCGACCAGGTGCTGGTCCGGGAATTGGGCGGCCTGTTCGGGCAGACCTTCCTGCAGTTGTGGCGCCGAGGCATCCTGCCGTACCCGTCCCCGGAGGAGCTGGAGCCGCGCCTCCGGTCGCAGGTGGCTGTCTATCTTCGGTTGATGGAGCACGACTACCCGGTCGGGGTGGCCATGGTGATGATCACCTGCTGGCGGCAAATCTACGGACTGCTCTGCATGGCCGTCTACGGGCACCTGGCCTCGTCGTTCGACGATTACCTGCCATTGTTCGAGGCCATGATGGACGACCTGCTGGCCCTGTGCGGCGTACCGCGCAAGCGCGGGTGAACACGCACTACGGCCAAAGAGCAGGCGAAACGACAACCACGTGAACGTGCCATCATCACGTTGAACCGGGGGAGAGACGATGGCGAAGAAGTCGAACCAGAAGATCGCGCGAGCGCTCAGGCCTCGGATGGGCATCCCTGACTACGCCACGGAAGAGGACCTGCTCGCCTACCTCAGGGCGTCAATGGCCCTTTCCGCGGATGACCCCCACGAGCTGAGTCGCGTCATGGCCTCGCTCCGTGGCTCTTCCGAGCACTCGAATCTGTCCTTGCAGACCATGGCCATCGCCGTGATGGCGGCCACGCATGTAGCGCACAAGGAGCGGGCCCGACTGCCAGCGGGCCCGGAAGGTGAGGAGAAGGTCTCCCCGAGTGAGCCGAGTGGGGATGTCTCAGCGGCCCCACCCGGCAGTTGACGGTTGTTACCCGGCAGGCCCCACGCGCTTTCGTGGCTTGCTTCTGCGTACCGGGCGCGGTACCAGAACCGTCTTTCGACTGCCGCGCAGGTCGCCCAGGGCCTCGATGATCTCCGGCCTGTTCTCGGCCTGGGTGCCGCGCAGTCCGATCGCCAGGGCGGCGATCGTGCCCACCTCCCTGATGCACGCGTGTGCGACGTACAGCCACGCAATCTGGGGTGCGTTCGCCAGTACGGCCAAGACCTCCGGGTTGCTCATGAACCCCATCTCGATCCTCCTTCAGTTCGTCATCGCCAAGACCGCTTGTGCGGCCGTGACTTGGTTGTACGGCCGTGGAGGACCTCACTAAAAGCTCGGCAGGTGCCTATGAACACATGAGCAACATCGCGGGGTGTTTCCCCAGGTCAGCGGCGGAAATGCTGGTATCAGTGAACAGAGGATGAACATGGTGAACACGTTCCGGGCCCTTCCCGCTCAGCTCGATCCCGAGGTGCGCAGGCTGAAGGAAGACCTCCGTGCGGTCGTGCAGCGGACGGGCAAGAGCTTCCGTGAGTTGGGCAAGGGCGGCGGACTGGCCACGGGCACGATGTCGAAGATCCTGGGCGGGACGTCCTTGCCGGAGTGGCCGACACTGAGGCTGCTGCTCGAACGCTGCGGCATCCGTGACGGCTCCGCGCTCGCCGCCTGGGAGAAGCGGTTGGGGGACGTCAAGGACCACATGCGTCGCAAGGAGGAGGCTAGCTGGTCCCGACAACCGCTGGCTGAGGGCGCGCATCCTCTGGCCCTGCGGTTCGCGCAGGACCTGCGGAGCTACCTCTCCACGACGCGCTTCACCCCTGACGACATCGAAGCCGTAACCGGATTCAGCCGCGTGCTGGTGATGGACTCCCTCTCCGGACGCGCACTTCCTCTCCGGTGGGTTCTCGTCTCGCTTCTCCGCGCTGCCGACGGTCCCATCAGCCAGTGGCTGGACCGCAGGGAAGAAGCAGCGGCCGCGATGACGCTCGCCGGCGCCGAACCGTTCTTGCCGATTTTGACGGATCCTCAGTTGCCTCAATACGGAGGACCGGATCGTGACTACCGGTTCGCCAGGGCTCGCATGATCGAAATGCTCCTGGACGATTGGGACTTGCTTACCTGGTCGATCTTCGCACTGCCGGGGAACTCAACTCCCGACATGTCCGTACACCTGGGCTGGTACTACTTCGCCAACCTCATTGACAAGATCGCGGCCCGAACCGAACTCCGCATGACCACGAACCTGCGGGACAGTCTGGCCAGAGTCAGCTCACAGATGCTGATCAACACCGGAAACGAACGGGCTGCTGCGGCCTTCCGAGAGACATGCGGTGAGCGAGAAGACCTCCTTGTGGCCCGGCTGGCGCACCGCTCGTTCACTGGTGTGCACGGATGGCAGAAACTGTCCAGAGACATCAGCGACTTGCGGGTGACAGGCCGGGCTACCTTCCAGGCCGTGGTTGACCGCATCTTCCCCGGGCACTCCGAAGAGGAAGCAGCAGCCTTCGTCGCCCGGCTTCAGGACACTACGAACGAAGTGGGCTTCCTGCTGGAGACGAGCGCAGAAGCGCTGTGGTCCCCAGATGGACGCTGGAGTGACTTTCAGGTGAACAAGGAAGAGGCCTCGGCGACTCCGCCCAGTTCGCGCCGTCCGGCCTGGTTATCACGAGGGCGCTGACCTCGCGCACCCTCCGCGGTTTCCAGGCGGCGTGCTCGATCTTCTCCGTCGGCAGGCGGCCGGGCTGAGAAGGGACAATGTGAACTACGGGTAGCCCGTAAGACTTCGTTTCAAGGGGGATAGATGGTCTTGCCTCTCTCGGCTACCTTAGACTTGCCGATCCCGTTAAGGGCTGGTCTCAAGGAGGCGCGTTGATCCAGATCACGCTGGGCAGACGCAGGTCGATCGACCCGTGCGAAGACGCCTTCGGGCGCTCACAGATTGGATGGACCGAGGGGCTCTCCGACCAGCAGCTCCACGACATCGCCCGGGGAACCTGGGCGATGCCCGGAGAACGCGTCGAACGAGAACGGTTCGCTGTCGTCAGCGGAGACCGCATCATCAGGCTGGCCATGGAGATCGACCGAGTCATCGACACCCCCGACGGCCGGCGGGCCTTCGAAGGACGCATCCTTGGCCCCGGGAACCCGGTCCACGACCACTACGTCGGCAAACCCGCCCCGAACGGCGCCCAGCAGAACCCCATCACCTACTTCAAGTCCCCGCTGGACAACCGGAAGTGCAACTGCGGCTGCGGCAAGCCCATCGAGCGCGGCGACTTCCTTCCCGGACACGACCAGCGAGCCATCCACGAGAGGATCGCCCGCGTCGGCACCGTGATGGACTTCATCACCTGGTTCGACCAGACCTGGAAGCCGGACTAGGACCAGCAAGGCGATGCTGCATGAGGAAATGCCATCGCCGTGAGACGGAAACTGCGGGACATGCAGTGAGACACCAGCACAAGCAGCAGGTCACTGCGGTCCGGAATGACAATGGCGACGCGAACCTACACAAGTCGGGCGAGGTCACACCGCCTCGGACGACGGCGAATAGCGGAACGGGGAGGAAGCCGATGGACACGGTCACGGACAGCCTCGACGACGCACTGCGCAAGGCGTTCACCCGCCCGATCCCGCGCAGCGGTGGCGCGCGGATGCGGTTCCTGGTCAGGCAGCTGAAGGGCACGAGGGCGGTGGCGGAGCTGCTCGGCATCACCCAGCGCACCGTCGAACGCTACGTCAGGGACCAGATCAGGAGGCCCCGACCGGATCTGGCGCAGCGTCTGGAACGCGAGGTCCTCAAGCGGTGGCAGCCCCAGATCAGGGCCAGGGCCAGGCAGGCCGCGGCGACCACCGGCGGCATCGTCATCGACACCCGAGCCCGCTTCGGCTACACCGCCGCCCCGGGCAGCACCGACGACGCCCGCCTGCGTCACCTCACGGTGGCACTGCCTCCCGAGTACGCGGCACGCCTGTTCGAAGCCCGGGACGCCGGCCGCACCGAGGAGCAGTTGCGCGACATCGCGGCGGAGGGCCTCCAGGAGACCTATTTCAAGGACCACGGGCGGCGCGCGCAGGGACTGCTGGTGGAGTTCACCGACGTCGAACACCTCGAGTTCGACCTGTAGGTTCTCGGCGGCGCGTTGGCGTGGTGCGGCACTGCGTGACATCCACGAGCAGGGCATCGTGCACCGGGATCTGAAGCCCGCTGGCGTACTGCTCGCCGAAGACGGCACCCGGGCCATCGACTTCGGCATCGCCCGGTCCGTCACCCAGAGCCCGGCCCTGACCCGCGGCGACGCGATGGTGGGGACACCGGCCTGCATGGCCCCCGAGCAGTTGGCCGCCGCCCGGTCCATCTCGCCGGCATGCTGAGCCTGGCGACA
>NZ_JBEXQJ010000070.1:0-15102 GCF_040612515.1 Streptomyces sp. NPDC006372
GCATGTCGGTCCAATGAGCCGCCACATGGGCGACGGCGGCCTCCACGAGCGGCCCGCAACGCCCCCTCTCCATGTTCCGTCGCGATCGGGTCATTTCCGTACGACGCCGAAGCGGATGTCGTACGCGGTCCCCGGGTACAGCACGCGCAGCATCCGCTCCCCCTCGGCGGTGACCTCGTCCCGCTGGGTCCTGCTCAGCCGGTCGAAGGGCTCGATCACCAGCGCGTCGTCCTCCAGTCGCCACAGTCCGGCGAGGAGGCCGTCGACGAGGAGCGTGCAGTACGCGATGTTCCCCTGCCAGGAGCGGCCCCGGTGTTCGGGCGGGACGACGCGGGTGCGATCGGCGTGGGAGAGCAGGAGGTTGTCGAACTCGGGCAGGAAACGCGGCGGGGCCGGGGTGTCCGGGGCGGGGCGGGGGGCGTCGGGCAGGTCGAAGAGTTCGGCGCCCCTGTCGTCGCGGAAGGTGACCAGTCGCGGGCGGAGGCGCTCGAAGGCGTCGCCCAGGCGGGTCAGCCCGGCCCAGGTCTGCATGTCCCGCACGGAGGCCGGGCCGAACGCGGCGAGGTAGCGCACGACGACCGCGTCGATCGCGGCGGCCGGTTCGGCGGGACGGCCGAGCCAGTGCCCGGCGGTGGTCAGACTGACCTGCCCGCTCCTGCCCCACAGTCCGCGCGGGGTCACCTGCACGAGCGGGAGGCGGCACCGGGCGGCGACGGCCAGGGCCTGCGGATCGGCGTCGGGCCACTCCCGCAGCAGGGCCTCACGCAACTGTTTCATGGTGCGGGGCTCGGCCTCGACGAGCTCGCGGGCCAGGACGGCGAGCCGGTCCAGGTCGACACCGGCGAGTCCCTTGCGGAAGTTCGCCAGTTCCCGCTCCATGGCGGGCTGCATCAGCGGCCGCAGGGTGAGGCAGTCGTGCGCGGTGTGGGTGTGGATGGTGGAGCGCATCGTGACGATCCGGACCACCTCGCGATCGGCCATCAGCCGGGACAGCGCCTCGGGGACGAAACCGTCGAGGCGGGCGGCGAGCGCGAGGTACGGAGGCCTGACGTTCTGCGCCTGGAGGCCGACCAGGTGCTCGACGGCCGCGGCGGTGGAGACCGGGGCGGGGCGCAGGAGCAGTTGCCGGTCGAGGGTGGCACGGCCCAGGGCACGGGTGCCGAGGTGGGGCGCAGTGCCGGTGACACTCCGCTTGGTGTTCGTCATGTGAGGCACGCTAGCGGGGCTTGCGGACAGGTTCTGGCCGCGACTCTGCCCGCACGCCGCGGGAACCAACTGGCCGGCGCGACCGACTCCTAGGGCGAGTCAGCTCCGCTCCCGAAGAGCGATGAGCGCTTCACCAGCCAAGGAGACAAAACCGATGCCTTTACGGGTTCAGATCCTCATGTACGACGGAGTGGAGGAGCAGGACGCCATCGGGCCGCGTGACGTTCTCGGGCACGCGGTGCAGGCGGGCGGCCAGGTGGAGACGACACTGGTGCGACCGTCGGCCCCCGGCGAGGTGACCTGCTTCTTCGGCACCCAGGTCAGGGTGCCCACCGCATGGGAGCCCACCGACACCGATCTTCTGATCGTGCCGGGCGGCGGCGACCGGCTGATCCACGATCCGGAGGTCCTGAAGAACCTCGTACGGGCGCAGGAGGCGGGCGTCGTCGTCGCCGGTGTCTGCACGGGCGTCATGGTGCTGTCCGCGGCAGGCCTGACCAAGGGCCGTCCGTGCACGACACACCACCTGGCCAAGGCCGAACTGGCCGCCCAGGGAGGCAGGGTGATCGACGCACGCGTCGTGGACGACGGGAACCTGGTGACCGCGGGCGGTGTCACCAGCGGGATCGACCTGGCGCTCTGGATGGTCACTCGCGAGTGCGGTGCATCCGTCGCCGCCGGCGTCGAGTCCGTCATGGAGTACGAGCAGCGCGGCGTCGTCTGGCGGAGCTCTTGATCGCCGTCGCAGGTCGGGGAGCCCGGATGCCGCTGACCCGGCCCGTCGCCACCGCTCTGGCCGCGGCCCTCTGTCTGCTCACAGCGGCCTGCGGCGGTTCCTCCGGCGACGACAGGACGAGCGCGAAGACGAGCGATGCGGCCGCCTCGAAGCCCGGCTACCCGGTGACTCTCGACAACTGTGGTCAGAAACAGACCTTCGAGAAGGCGCCCAGCCGGGTCGTCGTCATGAACGGCGCCTCGGTCGCCGAGGTCTCCACCCTCCTCGCCCTGGGCCTCCAGGACAGGATCGTCGCCAACCAGCAGACCTACGGCATGTCCGAGGTCGCCGGCCGGGCCGCCGCCATCAAGGCCCTGCCCACCGGCGGCATCGAGCTCAACGACGCCTACGACATCCCCCGCGAGGCCATGCTCGGTCTGCGCCCCGACCTCGTCCTGTCCGTCACCTCGTACGGTTTCGACGAGAAGAACGGCTTCGCCACCCGCGAGCAGCTGCAGCAGGTGGGAGCCAACAGCTACGTCTCCCCACAGGGTTGCGACGACGACCCCGCCGAGATGACCGTCGCCGACAGCTACCGGTTGCTGCGTGACATGGGAAAGATCTTCCACGTCGGCGACAGGGCGGAGAAGCTGATCGCCGCCTCCGAGGAGAACATCGCCGCGGTCTCCGCAAAGGTCCAGGGGAAGAAGAGGCCGAAGGTCATGGTGCTCTTCTCCAACATGGCGATGGGCGGCAACGACTTCAGCTCGGTCTTCAGCAAGGGCATCGTCAACGACATCCTCGCCGAGGCCGGCGGCTCCAACGCCTTCGAGAACGCCTCCAAGTCCACCTTCGCCGACCTGAGCAAGGAGAAGGTGGCCGCCACCGACGTCGACGCCCTCGTCGTCATCGGCTACAACGACCCCGACCCGGCGGCGTACGCCAAGAAGCTGTTCAAGGAGTTCCCCCAGTGGCCGGCCGCCAGGAACAACACGTACGTGACGCTGTCCGACTCGATGTACCTGGGCCCCAGCAACGACCGGGCGGTGGAGGAGATCGCCAGGATGCTGCACCCCGAGGCGTTCTGACCCGGCTCAGGACTCCGCTGGCGCTCACACTCCTGACCGTCGTGCTGATCGTCACCATGATCGTGGCGATCAGCGTCGGCGCGGTCAACGTCCCGCTGGGCGACGTGTGGGGGATCGTCCTCCACCATGTCACGGGCGCGGGCGCGGGGCCCTCAGACCCCGCGCTGGACCAGATCGTCTGGAACTTCCGTACCCCGCGGGTCGTGCTGGCCGCATCGGTCGGCGCGGGCCTGGCCGTGTCCGGCGCCGTACTGCAGACCGTCGTGTCCAACCCGCTGGCCGACCCCGTCGTGCTGGGCTTCTCCTACGGTGCCACGCTCGGCGCGGTCCTCGTCATCACCCTCGGCGGTGGCGCCGCCCTCGCCGGGCTCGGGGTGCCGGCGGCCGCCTTCCTCGGCGCGGTCGCCGCCGGGGCACTGGTCTTCGCCCTCGGCCGGCGGCGGGGGCGCCTCGCCCCGACCCGGCTGGTGCTGGCCGGCGTCGCCGTCGGCTACGTCTTTCTCTCGGCCACCAGTTACGTGCAACTCCAGGCGACCCCGAACGAGTTGCGGACGGTCATGTTCTGGATGCTGGGCAGTGTCGCCGGCGCCCGGTGGGACCAGCTCCCCACGGTCGCCGTGGTGGTGCTCGTCAGCACCACGCTCCTCACGCTCTTCGGCCGACGGCTCAACGCGCTGCTGGCCGGCGACGAGTCCGCCACCGCGCTCGGCGTCGACGTGGGGCGGCTGCGTGCCGTACTCCTGGTGCTCACCGCGCTGCTGACGGGAACCGTCATCGCCGTCGCCGGCAGCATCGGCTTCGTCGGCCTCATGATCCCGCACCTGGTGCGCCTGACCACCGGCGCCGACCACCGGCGGCTGCTCCCCCTCACGGCCCTGCTGGGAGCCGTCTACCTGGTCCTCGTCGACCTGCTCTCCCGCACCCTCGACCGCCCCAACGAAATGCCCCTGGGCATCCTCACCGCTCTGCTCGGAGCTCCCTTCTTCCTGTGGCTGCTGCGCCGCAACAAGGGTCTGGACTAGCACCATGAAACTCACCGTCGACCGGCTCCACGTCACGCTCGACCACCACCCGATCCTCCGCGAGGTGAGCCTCGATGCCCGCAAGGGCGACATCGTCGGTCTCGTCGGCCCCAACGGCAGCGGCAAGTCCACCCTGCTGCGCACCGTCTACCGCTCACTGCGACCGGCGGACGGTGTGGTCAGGGTGGGCGGGGACGACGTGTGGGCCCTGCCCCCTCGCACCGCGGCCCGGCGCACCGCCGCCGTCCTCCAGGACGGCGGCGGCAACACCACCGGACTGACGGTCACCGAGATCGTCGCCCTCGGCCGCGCCCCCCATCACGGCCTGCTGGGGCGCGACGGAGCCGAGGACCACCGGGTCGTGGCCGACGCGGTCGACCGCTGCGGCCTGCGACCGTTCGCGGACCGGGACTACGCCTCCCTGTCCGGCGGGGAACGCCAACGCGTCCTGCTGGCCCGCGCACTGGCCCAGGCCCCCCGGCTCCTGGTGCTGGACGAACTCACCAACCACCTCGACATCCGCGCCCGTTTCGAACTGCTGGACCTCGTCCGCGCCACCGGCATCACCACGCTGGCGGTCCTGCACGACCTCGACCTGGCCGCCCGGCTCTGCGACCACCTGGTCGTCCTGCACGGGGGAACCGTGGCGGCCGCAGGACCGGTCCTGGACGTACTGACCCCGCGGATACTCGGGGAGGTCTTCGGCGTCCGCGCACGCACCGAACGGCATGCCGACGGCGTCATCCGCATCACGTACGCCGCCCGTGCCCTCGCTGGCGGAGAGGACTGCGTCGATTCCCTATGACATGGCGTCCCAGGTGACCGGAAGGCTCTTCACGCCGTAGATGTCCGCGGTCTCCGGGCGCAGACCGACCTCCTCAGCGGGTACGGCCAGCCGCAGCGTGGGGAACCGGTCGATCAGCGCGCGGAAGGCGACCCGCATCTCGACGCGGGCCAGTTGCTGGCCCAGGCACTGGTGGATGCCGTGGCTGAAGGCGAGGTGCCCGTTCGCGTCCTGCCTGCGCAGGTCGAGCACATGAGGGTCGGTGAAGCGCTCGGGGTCGCGGTTGGCGGTGTGGTACGACAGCACGACCGTCGTGCCGGCCTCGATGGTCCGGCCGTCCAGCTCGACGTCCTCGAGCGCCGTCCTCATGAACGTCTTGGCGACGCTCAGGTAGCGCAGCAGCTCCTCGACGGCCTGCTCGGTGAGCGCGGGGTCGGCGCGCAGCGCGGCCAGTTGGGCCGGGTTCTGCAGCAGCGCGAAGGTGCCGAGGGACAGCATGTTCGCGGTGGTGTCGAAACCGGCGGCCAGCAGAATGAGGCTGATCCCCTTCAGTTCCTCGTCGTTCAGATCGCTGTCGGTGAGCTCGCTGAGCACGTCGTCGGTGGGGTGCGCGCGTTTGGCGGCCACCAGCTCCGCGAGGTACTCCTGGGTGGCGGTGTAGGCCGCGATCAGCTCCTCGTCGCTGGTCTCCCCTCCCATGAACGTGTCGATCTGTTCCTGGAAGGAGCCCCGGTCCTCGTAGGGCACGCCCAGCAGCTCACAGATGACGATGGTGGGGATGGGCTTGGCGAACGCGGTCACCAGGTCGGCCGGTGGCCCCGTCTTCTCCATGGCGTCCAGGCAGTCGGCGGTGATCTGCTCGATGCGCTCGGTGAGCAGGCGCATCCGCCGTACCGTGAACTTGCCTGCCAGCGGCTTGCGGTAGCGGCGGTGCTGCGGGTCGTCCATCAGGAGGAACTCGCCGGGCGGCGCCGGAGGAACCTCGAAGTCGCCCACGTTCAGGAGCTCCTTGCGCGAGCTGAACCGGGGGTCGGCCAGGACCGACCGGACCAGTTCGTACCCGGTGATCAGCCAGCCGGGTCTTCCGCCGGGGTGGGTGTAGCGGCTGAGGGGGCCGTGCTCGCGGGCCTCGAGCAGCTCTGCCGGCGGGTCGAAGGGGCAGCCGGCCCGGCGCGTCGTCGGCATCGTCGTGACGGTGTGGAGGGACTCACTCATGACCATTCCTCATCTCGCGACCACGGTTTTTTACGCAGGAGGAAAGCTACGTTGCATTCACGGCCTGAGCAATCCACAAAAAGGCAGACCTACAGGTGAGGCGCGGTAAATTGATGCAATGGACGAGATTTGAACGCAACGTTGCGTTGCAATGAGTGGTCACTGAAGAGGGCCGCGCCGGGCCAGCGCCAGCACGCTCAGGCCGAACATCAGGACCCCCAGGGGGAGATGGACCGACGGGACGTGCGCGATGCCGAGCACGACCTGGACCGAGGCGAGTACGAGGAACCCCGACGCGTGCCGGACGGGCCGGGGCGAGCCGCCGCCCGGCTTCCACGCCAGCACCGCCGTGAGCAGGTACAGCATCGAGGCCCCGTACATCACGCGGGCTCCGGCACTGTGCAGCGTCTCCCCGTAGGAGGAGGTCAGCAGCAGCCCGGCGGAGACCGCCTGGAGGAAGATGGTGAGGGTCTGCAGGGCGATCGCGATCCGCAGGAACGAGGAGCCGCGCCTCGGGTTCGCCGTCGCCGTCACCTGAGTGGCCATGTCACAGTCCCCTTTTCCGCCCTCGGGCAGCAGATCGATAAGGTCTCACCAGCCCGACGACACGGGCCTGCGAAAGGTAAGGCGAGGGGGCTGCCGGAAGCATGGGAACGGTCGGGACCAGCGCGGACGACGTGGCCGGCGAGCGACGGCAACTGATCAATGTCGCCTACCGGTTGCTCGGTTCGGTGACCGAGGCCGAAGACGCCGTACAGGATGCCTACGCACGCTGGTACGGGCTGCCGCGCGGTCGGCAGGAGGAGATCCGGTCCCCCGGCGCCTGGCTGACGACGGTGACCAGCCGCATCTGCCTGGACCTGCTCGGCTCGGCGCGGGCCCGCCGTGAACGCTACGTCGGCGCGTGGCTGCCCGAGCCGGTGCCCGACCGCACGGAGTGGGACCACGCGGGAGGCACCGATCCCGCCGGCCCTCCCGACCCCGCCGACCAGCTCGTCCTGGACGAGTCGGTGACCATGGCCTTCCTCGTCGTCCTGGAGTCGATGACACCCGCCGAGCGGGTGGCGTTCGTCCTGCACGACGTCTTCCGGTATCCGTTCGCCGAGATCGCCGGCGTCCTCGGCCGGACCCCGGCGGCCTCCAAACAACTGGCGGCCTCCGCACGGCGGCGGGTGAGCGCCGCGCGCGCTCCGGAGGCAACAGTGAAGACGGCGGGGACGGCACCCGCGACCACGATCGCGACCGACCGGGCCGACGTGGTGCGGCGGGTCAAGGAGGCATGGGAGACCAAGGACATCGCGACTCTCGTCGGTCTCCTCGACCCGGCCGCCGTGATGACCGCCGACGGCGGCGGCCTGGTCGGCGCCGCCCTGCGCCCGGTCGAGGGCGGCGCGCGCATCGCCCAGTACATGGTCGCCATCGCCGACAAGGCTCCGGGGCTCGAACTGCTGGAGCGATCGGTCAACGGTGTGCCGGGGCTCGTGGCCCAGCGGGCCGGCGCCGTCATGACCGTGGCCTCGTTCGACGTCTCCGACGGACGCGTCACCCGCATCTGGGCGGTCCGCAACCCGGAGAAGCTGCGATCGTGGGCGTGGGACGGCTAGGAACGGGCCAGGGCCGGTCCGACGGATCGGGGCGTGAGGGCCTGGCCTGCCCGGCCTCGTCGTTAGTCCCGTCGCACCCCCGGGTACTCGGCGGTGCGTCCCCGGAACTCGCGCCACATGCGTGACAGCACCGACGGAGGGCGGAGGTCATGGAAGGACCGGCGGACCCGGCTCGATCGGCTCTGATCGTGATCGACATGATCAACACCTATGACCACGAGGACGCCGAACTCCTCGTGCCGTCCGTCGAACACGTCGTGCCCGTGCTGGCGGAGCTGCTCGGCCGAGCCCGCGAGGCGGACGCTCCCGTGATCTACGTGAACGACAACTTCGGCGCGTGGCGCTCGCACCACGGAGAGTTGCTGGACGCGGCGCTGAGCCGGCCGCACGCCGACCTGATCGAGCCGATACGGCCCGACGACGAGTCGCTCTTCGTGGTGAAGGCCCGCCATTCGGTCTTCTTCGAGACGCCCCTGTCCTACCTCCTGTGGAGCCTGGGCGTCGGACACGTGGTGCTGACCGGCCAGGTCACCGAGCAGTGCGTCCTCTACTCCGCCCTCGACGCGCACATCCGCCACCTGGGCGTCACGGTGCCGAAGGACGCCGTCGCCTCGATCCATCCCCATCTGGCGTCCGCCGCCCTGGAGATGATGGAACGCAACATGGGTGCCCGGATCATCACGGCGAAGGAAACCGACTTCGCACGCCGCGCGGGGTCCGGTGGATGAGGCAGACCACAGTCACGGCGAGGGCAAGGTCACAGCCGCGCCCACTGCTGCTCCTTCGAGTCCATGACCTAGCATCCGAGCATGACGGTCCTGCCTGACGACGGGCTCGAGCTGGCCGGCGACTTCCCTGATGTGCCCCATGAGCAGTGGCAGCGCCTTGTGGCGGGTGTGCTGCGCAAATCGGGCAAGGACGTGGAGGGCGCCGAGGCCGAGGAAGCCCTGTCCACCGCCCTGGAGGACGGGCTGCGCACCCGCCCCCTCTACACCGCCCGCGACTCCTCGCCCGAGCCGGGCCTGCCCGGGTTCGCGCCCTTCGTGCGCGGCGGCCGCGCCGAGGGGAACACCCTCGGCGGCTGGGACGTACGGCAGCGGCACACGGTGGCCGACGGCGGCCTGGTCCTGGCGGATCTGGAGAACGGCGTCACCTCCCTGTGGCTGGGCGTCGGCGACTCCGGCATTCCCGTCCCGGAGCTCGGCCGGGTCCTCGACGGTGTCTATCTCGATCTCGCGTCCGTCGTCCTGGACGCCGGGTCCGACACCGAGCCCGCCGCACAGGCGTTGCTGCGGCTGTACGAGGAGCGCGGTGTCGCCCGGGACGCGGCGCGCGGCAACCTGGGCGCGGACCCCCTGGGTGAGGAGGCCCGGAGCGGGCGGCGCGGCGACTTCGCACCGGCTGCCGGTCTCGCGCGGCTGTGCGCCGAGGAGTACCCGGGCCTGCGGGCACTGACCGCGGACGCGCTGCCGTACCACGAGGCCGGTGGTTCGGCCGCCCAGGAGCTGGGCTGCTCGCTGGCCACGGCTGTGGCGTATCTGCGGGAGCTGGCGGAGGCGGGGCTGAGTGTCGAACAGGCCTGTGCGCAGCTGGAGTTCCGGTACGCGGCGACCGCCGACCAGTTCCTGACGATCGCCAAGCTGCGGGCCGCGCGCCGTCTGTGGGCGCGGGTGGCCGAGGTGTGCGGTGCGCCGCGCGCCGGGGCGCAGTCGCAGCACGTCGTGACGTCGCCGGTGATGATGACCCGCCGGGACCCGTGGGTGAACATGCTGCGGACGACCATCGCCACGCTGGCCGCCGGGGCGGGCGGGGCCGACGCGGTCACCGTGCTGCCCTTCGACCACGCCCTCGGCCTGCCCGACGCGTTCGCCCGGCGGATCGCGCGCAACACCTCCACGATCCTCATCGAGGAGTCGCACCTGTCCCGGGTGATCGACCCGGCGGGCGGTTCCTGGTACGTGGAGCGGCTCACCGACGAACTCGCCCACGCGGGCTGGGAGTTCTTCCAGCGGATCGAGCGGCTCGGCGGCATGGCTGCCGCCCTGCGGTCGGGTGACCTCGCGCAGGACCTCGCCGACACCTGGCAGGCCCGCAGCGGCGGGCTGGCCAAGAGGCGCGAACCCGTCACCGGCGTCAGCGAGTTCCCCCACCTCGCGGAGAAGCCGGTGGTCCGCGACCCCGCACCCGAATCCCCGTCCGGCGGGCTGCCGCGGGTACGCCGCGACGAGGCGTACGAGGCGCTGCGCGCCCGCTCCGACGCCCACCTCGCCGCGACCGGCACCCGGCCCCGGATCTTCCTGGCCGCACTCGGTCCGGCAGCGGCCCACACCGCACGCCTCACCTTCGCCTCGAACCTCTTCCAGGCGGGCGGCATCGAGCCCGTCACGGAGGGCACGTTCGAGGAGAGCGGCGCGGCGGAGGCCGTGCTGTGCTCCAGCGACGCGCTGTACGCGGAGCAGGCCGAGGCCGCCGTCCGGGACCTGAAGGCCGCCGGTGCCCGGCATGTGTTCCTCGCGGGCCGTCCCGGGGAGTACCCCGGGGTCGACGCGTACGTGTTCGCGGGCTGTGACGCCGTCGCCGTGCTGTCCGCCACCCTCGACCGCATGGGAGTGTCCTGATGGGAATCCCCGACTTCTCCGGGATCGAGCTGGGCACCCCGGCCCCCGACGGCGGCGCCGACGAGTGGCGTACGGCGGTCAAGAACGCCTCCGGCGGGGACGACCTGCTCTGGGAGACCCCGGAGGGCATCGCCGTCAAGCCGCTCTACACCGGTCGTGACCTGGAGGGCCTGGACTTCCTCGACACGCGGCCGGGAGCGGCGCCGTATCTGCGCGGCCCGTACCCGACGATGTACGTCAACCAGCCCTGGACGATCCGCCAGTACGCGGGTTTCTCCACGGCCGAGGAGTCGAACGCCTTCTACCGGCGCAACCTCGCGGCCGGGCAGAAGGGCCTCTCGGTCGCCTTCGACCTGCCCACGCACCGGGGCTACGACAGCGACCACCCGCGGGTGACCGGTGACGTCGGCATGGCGGGCGTGGCCATCGACTCGATCTACGACATGCGGCAGCTGTTCGACGGCATCCCGCTGGACAAGATGACCGTGTCGATGACGATGAACGGCGCGGTGCTGCCGGTACTGGCGCTGTACATCGTGGCGGCGGAGGAGCAGGGCGTACCGCCCGAGAAGCTGGCCGGAACCATTCAGAACGACATTCTGAAGGAGTTCATGGTCCGCAACACGTACATCTATCCGCCGAAGCCGTCGATGCGGATCATCTCCGACATCTTCGCCTTCACCTCGCAGCGGATGCCGCGCTACAACTCCATCTCCATCTCCGGCTACCACATCCAGGAGGCGGGCGCGACGGCCGACCTGGAGCTGGCGTACACCCTCGCGGACGGGGTGGAGTACATCCGGGCGGGCCGCGAAGCCGGCCTGGACGTGGACGCGTTCGCGCCGCGGCTGTCGTTCTTCTGGGCGATCGGCATGAACTTCTTCATGGAGGTCGCCAAGCTGCGCGCCGCGCGCCTGCTGTGGGCGAAGCTGGTGCGGCAGTTCGACCCGCAGAACGCCAAGTCGCTGTCGCTGCGCACCCATTCGCAGACCTCGGGCTGGTCGCTGACCGCACAGGACGTGTTCAACAACGTGACGCGCACCTGTGTCGAGGCCATGGCGGCGACACAGGGACACACGCAGTCGCTGCACACGAACGCCCTCGACGAGGCGCTCGCCCTGCCGACCGACTTCTCGGCGCGCATCGCCCGCAACACGCAGCTGCTGCTCCAGCAGGAGTCCGGCACGACCCGGGTGATCGACCCGTGGGGCGGCAGCGCGTACGTGGAGAAGCTGACGTACGACCTCGCCCGCCGGGCCTGGCAGCACATCGAGGAGGTCGAGGCCGCGGGCGGTATGGCCAAGGCCATCGACGCGGGCATCCCCAAGCTGCGCATCGAGGAGGCCGCGGCCCGTACCCAGGCCCGGATCGACTCGGGCCGGCAGCCGGTGATCGGCGTCAACAAGTACCGGGTGGACAGCGACGAGCAGATCGAGGTCCTGAAGGTCGACAACTCGTCCGTGCGGGCACAGCAGATCGAGAAGCTGCGGCGGCTGCGGGCGGAGCGGGACGAGCGGGCCTGCCAGGACGCGCTGGACGCGCTGACCCGGGCCGCCGACGGCGAGGCCAACCTGCTGGAGCTGGCGGTGCACGCGGCCCGCGCCAAGGCGACCGTCGGTGAGATCTCCGACGCGCTGGAGAAGGCGTACGGCCGGCACGCGAGCCAGATCCGTACGATCTCCGGCGTGTACCGCAACGAAGCAGGGGAGTCCCCGTCCGTGGACCGCACCCGAGCTCTGGTCTCCGGCTTCGAGGAGGCCGAGGGCCGCCGTCCGCGCATCCTGGTCGCGAAGATGGGCCAGGACGGCCATGACCGCGGCCAGAAGGTGATCGCCACCGCCTTCGCCGACCTCGGCTTCGACGTGGACGTCGGCCCCCTGTTCCAGACGCCCGCCGAGGTGGCCCGGCAGGCCGTCGAGGCGGACGTGCACATCGTCGGCGTCTCGTCGCTGGCGGCCGGTCACCTCACCCTCGTCCCGGCGCTGCGCGAGGCGCTGGCCGAGGAGGGGCGCGAGGACATCATGATCGTGGTGGGCGGGGTGATCCCGCCGCAGGACGTGCCGACGCTGCTGGAGATGGGCGCGGCGGCGGTCTTCCCGCCCGGGACGGTGATCCCGGACGCGGCGTACGACCTGGTGAAGCGGTTGTCGGACGGCCTCGGGCACGACCTGTGATCGATGTCGACGCGTATGTGAAGGGCGTACTCGACGGGAAGCGGGCGATCGTCGCCCGCGCCATCACGCTCGTCGAGTCCACCCGCCCCCAGCACCGGGAGCTGGCCCAGCGGCTGCTGACCGAGCTGCTGCCGCACAGCGGGCGGGCGCGGCGGATCGGCGTCAGCGGGGTGCCGGGCGTGGGCAAGTCGACGTTCATCGACGCGTTCGGCTCGATGCTGACGGGGCTCGGGCACCGGGTGGCGGTGCTCGCCGTCGACCCGTCGTCCAGTCGTACGGGCGGTTCGATCCTGGGCGACAAGACGCGGATGGAGCGGCTGGCCGTGGACCCGGCGGCCTTCGTCCGGCCCTCCCCCACCGCGGGCACGCTGGGCGGGGTCGCCAAGGCGACCCGCGAGTCGATCGTGGTGATGGAGGCGGCCGGCTACGACGTGATCCTGGTGGAGACGGTCGGTGTGGGCCAGTCCGAGACCGCGGTCGCGAACATGGTCGACTCCTTCCTGCTGCTCACCCTCGCCCGCACGGGTGACCAGCTCCAGGGCATCAAGAAGGGCGTCCTGGAGCTGGCCGACGTGATCGCCGTGAACAAGGCGGACGGCCCGCACGAGCGCGACGCCCGCGCCGCGGCCCGTGAACTGGCGGGCGCACTGCGGCTGATGCACGGCAAGGACGCGTTCTGGACGCCGCCCGTGCTCAGCTGCAGCGCCCGGGAGTCGGCCGGTCTGGACACCGTGTGGGATCGCCTCGAACAGCACCGCACCCTGCTGGACTCCACCGGCCGCCTCACCGCGAAGCGCCGCGACCAGCAGGTGGACTGGACCTGGACCATGGTCCGCGACGAGCTCCTCGGCCGTCTGCAGGCCGACCCGGCGGTACGGGCCCTCGCGCCGGTTCTCGAACAGCGGGTCAGGGAGGGCGGATTGACGCCGACCCTGGCGGCCGAGCGGATCCTGGGGGCGCTCGGGGGCTCGGAGCCGGACGCTTCCTGAAGCCGGACGCTTCCTGAAGCCGGGTGCTTTCCGAAGCCGGGTGCTTCCCGAAGCCGGGCGCAAAAGGTACGAGCGGGACAGCTGGTCTCACGGAACGGGATTCATGCACAGCGACTTGCATGATTATGCGTCGCGATACATACTCTTCCTATGTCCAAGGTCCTCACCTCCCTGCCCGCCGGCGAGCGCGTCGGCATCGCCTTCTCGGGCGGTCTCGACACGTCCGTCGCGGTCGCGTGGATGCGCGACAAGGGCGCCGTCCCGTGCACCTACACCGCCGACATCGGCCAGTACGACGAGCCCGACATCGCCTCGGTGCCCGGCCGTGCGAAGACCTACGGTGCCGAGATCGCGCGTCTGGTCGACTGCCGCGCGGCGCTGGTCGAGGAGGGCCTGGCCGCGCTGACCTGCGGCGCGTTCCACATCCGCTCGGGCGGGCGGGCGTACTTCAACACCACGCCGCTCGGCCGTGCCGTCACGGGCACGCTGCTGGTCCGGGCGATGCTCGAGGACGACGTCCAGATCTGGGGCGACGGCTCGACCTTCAAGGGCAACGACATCGAGCGGTTCTACCGCTACGGTCTGCTCGCCAACCCGCACCTGCGCATCTACAAGCCCTGGCTGGACGCGGCCTTCGTCACCGAGCTCGGCGGCCGCAAGGAGATGTCCGAGTGGCTGGTCGCGCACGGGCTGCCCTACCGCGACAGCGCGGAGAAGGCGTACTCCACGGACGCCAACATCTGGGGCGCCACGCACGAGGCCAAGACCCTGGAGCACCTGGACACCGGCGTCGAGACCGTCGAGCCGATCATGGGCGTGCGGTTCTGGGACCCCGAGGTCGAGATCGCCACCGAGGACGTGACGATCGGCTTCGCCGAGGGCCGCCCGGTGTCGGTCAACGGCAAGGAGTTCGCCTCCCCCGTCGACCTGGTCATGGAGGCCAACGCCATCGGCGGCCGGCACGGCCTGGGCATGTCGGACCAGATCGAGAACCGGATCATCGAGGCCAAGAGCCGCGGCATCTACGAGGCCCCAGGCATGGCCCTGCTGCACGCCGCGTACGAGCGCCTGGTCAACGCGATCCACAACGAGGACACCCTCGCCCAGTACCACAGCGAGGGCCGGCGCCTCGGGCGGCTGATGTACGAGGGCCGCTGGCTGGACCCGCAGGCGCTGATGATCCGCGAGTCGCTCCAGCGCTGGGTCGGCGCCGCCGTCACCGGTGAGGTGACGCTGCGGCTGCGGCGCGGTGAGGACTACTCGATCCTCGACACGACCGGCCCGGCGTTCAGCTACCACCCGGACAAGCTGTCCATGGAGCGCACCGAGGACTCCGCGTTCGGCCCGGTGGACCGGATCGGCCAGCTCACCATGCGCAACCTCGACATCGCGGACTCGCGCGCCAAGCTGGAGCAGTACGCCGGCATCGGCCTGATCGGCACCGGCAGCCCCACCGTCGGCGCCTCGCAGGCGGCCGCGACCGGCCTCATCGGCACCATGCCGGAGCTGCCGCAGGGCGGCGCCGAGATCATCGCCTCCCGCGGCGAGGTCGCGGAGGAGGACGCGTGGCTGGACCGCGCCGCGATGGACTCCGGCACGGACTGACCAGCACCCTGGTCCGACGGAAAGCCGGCCCGGCACCCACGGTGCCGGGCTCCGACCTCGACTTCATCGAGGAGGTGCTGCG
>NZ_JBEXQJ010000071.1:0-14306 GCF_040612515.1 Streptomyces sp. NPDC006372
GGGCGATGGGGGTCCCCCCTGCTCGAGCGAAGCCGAGAGCTTGGGGGAGGGTGGGCGCACCGGCACCCCGCACCGCCGGGCTGCGCAACGCCCCGGCCCCAGCACCAACGCAGAGCTCCGTAGCGGCTTGACCTCAAGCTTGGTCGAGGTTGAAAGGTGGGGTGTGCATACCGGCGCACACCACAGGAGCCTCAATGAGCCGTCGAACAGAACAGCACCCCGACCTCACCGACCCCCGTGTCGGTGCTCCCTTCTTCAGTACGTGGCGCGTGGGAACCCCGGAGCGTCAGCAGCAGACGGTGGAGGTGATCGGGCGCACCTGGGAGCGGCGGCCCTGGCCGGCCGGTGATCTGCTGGGGTATCACGTGTACGCGGGGGACGACGGAACCACCCTGATGCACTACTCGCAGTGGAGCGGCGAACAGGGCTACGAGGCGTTCGTCAAGACGCATCGGCAGGAGCGGGTCGACGAGATCGACACCCATGTGCCGGGGATAGAACGGGTGGGGCTCGGGCGGTACCGGCGGTATCGGAGCCGGGAGCGGGCCGTGGGGGACGTGCGGGTGCCGGGGCTGATCGCTGCCGTGCGGGTCGACTTCGAGGCCGGGGAGCGGCGGGCGGAGTGGGTCGATCTCGTGCTCAAGGCCGTGGCCGACGACCCGGAGGGGCACGCCGGGCTGATCTCCGCACACTTCCATCTGAGTACCGACGGCGGGCATGTGCTGAACTACGCCGAGTGGGAGAGCCGCCGGGCCTATGACGAGGCCCTGGCGGCGCCGGTGACCGACGCGTGGGAGCGGGTACGGACGTATCCGGGGGTGAAGGGGTCGAGCGTGAGCCGGTACCGGCATGCTCTGGGGCTCGTGCCCGGGTGAGGCCGGCCGGGCGTGGTGTCCAGCCGGCCCCGGGTGAGTGTTACGGGCGGAAGCGCAGGACCTGCGGGTCGTGGTCGCTGATCTGGTCGTTGAACTCCGCGTTGATGTGCACGCTGTCGTACGCGAAGTCGCAGTCGCGGCGGATCGACGGGCTGATCAGGATCTGGTCGAGCACCTGGCTGTTGCCCTGGTAGACGTAGGAGTAACGCTCGCTGCGGGGGAGCGACTTGACCGCCGACCACAGTTCGCCGCGGCCCTCCAGGAGCTTCGCCGTCTGCGAGAACTCGAAGTCGTTGATGTCGCCCAGGGCGATGACGTCCGCGTTCTTCTGGGTGTCGAGGATGTCCTTGGCGAAGGCGTTCACCAGGGTGGCCTGCTGGTGGCGCTGGGTCTCGGAGTTGCGGGACGGCGGCTGGTACCGGGACGTCAGGCCCTGGTCGCCGCCCTTGGAGTTGAAGTGGTTGGCGATCACGAAGACCGTACGGCCCCGGAAGACGAACTCGCCGGCCAGCGGCTTGCGGCTGTTCTTCCAGGCCTCGTCGGCGGGGGCGACGCGCCCGGGGCTGAGGGTGAGGTGCGCCTTGCCGCGGATCTTCGTCACGGAGGTGGCCGTCGTGGCGTCGCCGCCCGCGCGGTCGGTGAAGGAGACCCGCTCGGGGTTGAACAGGAAGGCCTGGCGGATGTTGCCGCCGGGCTCGCCGCCGTCGGCGTTGTTCGCCGGGTCGATCGAGCGCCAGTCGTACTTCGGGCCGCCGGCCGCGACGATCGCGTCGATCAGCTTGGTCAGGGTCTTGTCGGCGGCGACCGTTCCGTCGTTCGTGGCCCCGTTGTTGTCCTGGATCTCCTCCAGGGACACGATGTCCGGCGACTTCAGGTTGTTCACGATCGCGGCGGCGTGGGCGGCGAACGTGTCGTCGGAGGGGTCGAGGTTCTCCACGTTGTAGGTGGCGACCGCGAGTTCCGAGGAGCGCTGCTTGTGCGTCGTCTCGCGCTTCAGACCGGCCGGCTCGAGCGTGCCGAGCTCGCTCGCGACCAGGGTGTAGCCGCCGAACTGGTTGTAGTCCAGCGGGCCGGCCGTCGTGCCGGCGAGGGTGTCGCCGACGTTCGCCTTCGGGAAGTCGGCCGTCGCGCCGAGGGACTGGATCTGGAGGCGGCCGGTGTTCTGGGCGTCGTAGGAGCCGTAGACCGTGCCGCCGTGGCGGTTGCGGTTCTCGTGCGGCTTCACCGTCACCCAGAGCTCGGTGTACGGGTCGGTGGCGCCGACCACGCGGGTGTCGGCGACCTGGACGGTCATGCCCTCCAGCGACTCGTAGTGGTCCAGGGCGTACTTCGCGGGCTTGAGGGGGAGCGCGTCGATCGAGCCGTTCGCGTCCGTGGCGCCGTCCGGTGCGTAGGCGGCGGGGACCGACCGTGCGGAGACGGTGGTGGCCGCGGGGAGCTGGTTGCCGCTGGACAGGACCGTGAAGGCCGGCTTGGTGATCTCCGTCAGGGACTGGTTGCCGGAGGCGGTGCCGCCGGGGACGTACTCCGAGACCGTGCCGCCGACCGTGACGGAGTCACCGACGGCCACCCCCTTCGGCGTCGAGCCGGTGAAGACGAAGACGCCCTCGCTGGTCGCGGCGTCGGCGTCCGGGTTCGGGTCCTGGATCCAGAAGCCGCGGGACGAGCCGTAGGTCCGGACGCCCGTGACGATCCCGGGCACGTCGGTGACCTGCTTTCCGGCGTACGGGGAGGTCCGGGTGCTGCCCTGGATGTCGTGGACGCGGACCGAGTCCGCGTGCGCGGGGACGGTGAGGACGATCGTGGATGCCGCGGAGCACGCGGCGGCGACGGTGAGCGCGGCGAGGCGCGCGGACGACTTGCTCGGCAACGGGATTCCCTCCGGGGACGTGACAGGGCGCCGGGACGAGGGCGGAACGTGTGGCTGGCAGCCGCTACCTGTGGGGCGGGGCGGTGTGACGCGCGTAGACGGCGAGGGACGGGGTACATCGTGGGGCTGACCCGGTGAACAAGTGTCCGCCGACTTCTACGCGCGTCAATCTCCTGCCTGCTCAGGCCACTTGTCAAGGTTTCGGCCATGTACAGCCGCCGTCCGGGAGATGAAGTGGGCGTCATGGGTGTAAATCCGTCTAGGCTGAGCGGCTGAGTCGTATGAGGCGTTCTAGGAGTACAGCCGATGTCAGACAGCTCCCCCCTGCCGCCGGTGCGGCTGCACCCCGAAGCGGAGCTGGCGCGCGACGCGCTGTCCACGCCGGTGCTGTCCCGGGCCGCCCGGCTGGCCCGCTGGGCCGGTCCGGAGACCCGGGTCGACGCGGGAGGCGGGCTCGTCGACGAGCAGCTGCCCGCGGCGGCCGAGGCGCTCGGCCTGAGCGGAGACGATGCCGCCGCCGACGCCAGTGAGGCGTGGCGGGTGGCCGTGGACGCCGGACTCGTCGAGATCGTCGACGAGGAGGAGGGCACCGTCACGGCGGGCGAGGATCTGGCGCTGCTCACCGGTGGCTCGCCGCACGACGTGCTCGCCGTGTGGCTCACGGCCCTGGAGACGGTGCTCGCCGACGCGAGCGTGCCCGACCTCGAAGGGCTCGAGGACCTCGTGGACGAGGACGGCGAGATCGACCTCTCCGCCCTCGACTGGGACCCGGAGGCCGAGGCCGAGTTCCTCGACGGCGTGCTCGGCAACCTCTACCTGCTGACCGCCGGCGAGGACACGCCCGGCGACGCCCCCGTACCGCTGCCGGCGCTGGCCGCGTCGGTCATCGTGCCCAGCGACATGGGAGAACCCACCAACGACGTCCTGGAGCAGGTGTCCGACGCGATGATGCGGCTGGACGACCAGTTCCGGATGCTGGAGCCGGTGGGGCTCGTGGAGTACCAGCCCGTCGACGAGGCGCTCATGGCCGACGCCGACGAGGAGCCCTCGGCGCCCGTCGACGACACCGACGTCTCCCGGTACGGCATGGTCCGGCTGACCCCGCTCGGCCTGTACGGCATGCGCGCCCGGCTGCTGGAGGCCGGGTTCGAGGCGCCGGCCGTCGGCGGGCTCGCCGACAAGGGGGCCGACGCGCTGCTCGACGGCACGGCGGAGTACCCGCCGGGCGCGGCCCAGGCCGAGACCGAACAGTGGCTTCAGCGGCGGGAATCGCTCACCGCGGCGCGGGAGTTGCTGGCGGCGGCCCGGGGTTCCGATGCCGGGGCCCCGTTGCGGCGGCTGCGGTGTCAGCAGGCCCTGTCGCTGGTCGGCGCTTCGGCTGAGCCCGCCTTGCGGGAGGTGCTCGACGACGCCGAGCTGGGCGGGCTCGCACGGGTGTGGCTGACCGAGCACGGTGCGGTGGACGTGCCCGCGCCGTCCGAGGCGATGGTGTACTGGCTGACCATCGACACGGTGGCCGCGCAGCTGGCCGCCGAGGGGAACTCGGAGGAGCTGCGGGCGTTGGTGCAGGGGCTTGCTCAGCAGCACAGTGGGTTCTTCGCGGCTGTTTGGCGGGTTGATCATCCGGCGACCGCTGATGTGCTGGAGGCGATGGGGCGGTTGCATCCGGACAAGAAGGTCGCGAAGGAGGCGCGGAAGGCCGCGTTCAAGGCGCGGTCGCAGCAGGGGGGCTGAGCTCGTCGCGCGGGTGCCGGATCGTCGTGGGTTTTCGCGCCCACGCGGCGGAGCCGCATATGAGAACAGTCCCGCGCCCCTTTGGGCGGCGTTCAACTCGCGTTCATATGTGAGCGGGACGGTTTCGCCGAACGAGGTCCGCCACCCTCCACGGCATCCTCACCGTCTCAGGAGACACCATGTCGCTCACCCGCAGGGACTTCGCCAGGAACTCCGCGATCACCGGTGCCGGTGTCGCGCTGGCGGGCAGTGTCGGCGCCCTCGCCACCGCTCCGAACGCCCTCGCGTCCTACGACACCGACAGCGCGGGGGAGGCGTCCGAGGGCGCGGGACACGGCGTCGGGTACGGGCCGCTCGTGCCCGACCCCAAGGGCATCCTCGCGCTGCCCGCCGGGTTCAAGTACCGGATCATCACCTACAGCGGCGAGACCAAGCTGGAGTCCGGTGAGTTCACGCCCTCCAACCACGACGGCACCGCCACCTTCGACGGCCCCCGCGGCACCACCCTGCTCGTCAACAACCACGAGCTGAAGGGCCCGCGCGCCAACTGGAAGTACCCGGTCCCGCTCACCGAGGGCCTCGTCTACGACCCGGCCGCCGCAGGCGGCTGCACGGTCGTCGAGGTGCGCCCCGACGGGCGGGTCGCCGAGTGGGTCGGCATCGCCGGTACGTCCACGAACTGCGCCGGCGGCCGCACCCCCTGGGGCACCTGGCTCACCTGCGAGGAGAACTCCGACAAGGCCGGCGTCAACGGCATGACCAAGGACCACGGCTACGTGTTCGAGGTCGACCCCGTCGACCGGCGCGCCAACCGGAGCCCGAAGCCCCTCAAGTTCTTCGGCCGCTACGACCACGAAGCCATCGTCATCGACCCCCGGCGCGGCCACGCCTACCTCACCGAGGACGCCGCCGGCCCCAACGGTCTCTTCTTCCGCTGGACCCCGCCGCGCGGCTTCGAGTACGGCCACGGCAAGTTCCGCGAGCTCGCCGACGACGCCGGGGTCCTCCAGGCGCCCAAGTGCTTCGACTCCGGCGGCACGTTCGTCGACGACCTGTCCCGCGCCACGAAGATCGGCACCGTCTACGGCGTCGACTGGGTGGACGTCCCCGACCGCGACGCCCGCACCACCCCCGTGCGCAAGCAGTTCGGCGACGGCGACGTCACCCGCGCCCGCAAGCTCGAGGGCATGTGGTGGGGCGACGGCGGCGCCTACATCGTCTCCTCGTACGCCCGTGAGGAGAGCCCGGTCCAGCACGACGGGCAGGTCTGGTTCTACGACCCCAAGCGCCGGACCCTGACGCTGAAGGTCCTGCTGGGTGTGAACCCGGACCCGTCCAAGGACGGCGCCTTCGACGGGCCCGACAACATCACCGTCTCCCCGTACGGCGGTCTGGTCATCGCCGAGGACGGGGAAGGGGTGCAGCACCTGTTCGGTGCCACCGACAGCGGCCGGACGTACCCGATCGCCCGCAACGAGCTCAACATCGGCACCGAGGAGGAGCCGGAGTTCAGCGAGTTCACCGGCGTCACCTTCTCACCCGACGGCCGAACCCTTTACGCCAACATCCAGACGCCCGGCATCATGCTCGCCATCACCGGTCCCTGGAAGCGCCAGAAGCGGTAGAACACCGAGTCACCTGTACGAGTGGGGCGGTCCGATTCGGCGGACGCCCCATACTGCTGGACATTTTCTGCAGTAACCGGTGCAGCCTCGCAGGAACCGCCACGCAGCGGGCCCAAACCCGGCGCAAGCCGAAGCCGGTGTGTCCTCAGTGCAGCGATCGCGTCCTCGCGGCGGCCGGGATGACGTGGGAGACGCTGGCGGGCTGGCTCCAGGGGCCGATGGACGGGTGATCCGACCGAGCAGATCCCGGCCGACGTGCCCGTCTACACCTGGAACCTCGCCGGATACCGGACGGGGCACGGTCCGTCGGGCACGGGGAACCGGCACACCTTCGGTGGTCTGACGGACGCAGCCTTCCGGATGGTTCCGCTGATCGAGGCCTCCCGGGACGCCGACTGGCCCTGGGCCGCCTGAGAGGCCGTGGCCCGCACCACATGGGGAGTGCGAGCCGCGGTCTTGCGCCCGGCTCTTGTTGAAGGGCCGTACTGACATCTAACATTTCAGTTCATGGAGACCATCCGGCCCGTATCCCGGACCCTGCTCAGGGACCGGGCCTACGCGGCGATCCGGGACGCCATCGTGGCCGGGGAGATCGAACCCGGTGCAGTGGTGCGGGACGCCGAGCTCGCGGAGCGGCTCGGGCTGTCCCGCGCGCCGGTGCGGGAGGCGTTCTCCCGGCTCGTGGACGAGGGGCTGCTGGAGAGCAAGCCGCAGAGCTACACCCGGGTGACGCCGCTCGTGGCCGCCGACGTCCGGGACGCCGCCGCCGTGGTCGGTGCCATGCACGAACTCGTCACCCGGGTCGCCGTGCCCCGGCTGGGCGCCCCCGGCATCGAGGAGATGCGCTCCGCCAACGAGCGGTTCGCCGCCGCCGTCGCCACCGGAGACATCGACGGGGCGCTGCGTGCCGACGACGCGCTGCACGAGGTCCTCGTCCGGGTGAGCGGCAACCGCGCCGCCGCCGCGACCGTCGCCCGCTACACCCCGCTCATCCGCCGCCTGGAGCGACGGCGCTTCGGGGAGGGCGGCAGCTGCCGTTCCGCCGGGCTGCACGAACGGCTGATCGAGGCCTGCGCGGCCGGGGACGTCGCCGAGGCGGTCCGCGTCACGGCGGAGATCTGGCGGGGGCTCGAAGAGCTCGCCGACTGAGACCGACCGAGACCCACCCCGGGAGGACCCGTGTCCCTTTCCTCGTACGAGCGTTACCCCCTGCTCTTCGGGCCCTCGCCCGTCCACCCCCTGGAGCGCCTGACCGAGCACCTCGGTGGTGCCTCCCTGTGGGCCAAGCGCGAGGACTGCAACTCCGGTGTCGCGTACGGCGGGAACAAGACGCGCAAGCTGGAGTACCTGGTCGCCGACGCGCTCGCCCAGGGCTGCGACACGCTCGTGTCGATCGGCGGGGTGCAGTCCAACCACACCCGCCAGGTCGCCGCGGTCGCCGCCCGGGCCGGCCTCAAGTGCGTCCTCGTGCAGGAGAGCTGGGTGGACTGGCCGGACGCCGTGTACGACAAGGTCGGCAACATCCTGGTCAGCCGGCTCGCCGGGGCGGACGTACGGCTGGTGAAGGCCGGGTTCGGCATCGGGTTCAAGGAGAGCTGGGAGCAGGCGCTGCGGGACGTGGAGGAGGGCGGCGGGAAGCCCTACGCCATCCCCGCCGGAGCCTCCGACCATCCGCTCGGCGGCCTGGGTTTCACCGGTTGGGCGTACGAGGTCGCCGAGCAGGAGCGGGCGGCGGGCGTCTTCTTCGACACCGTGGTCGTGTGCTCGGTGACCGGCTCCACCCAGGCCGGCATGGTCGCCGGGTTCGCCGCGCTGGAGGAGGCGGGCGGGCGGCCCCGGCGCGTGCTCGGCGTCGACGCCTCGGCCAAGCCCGCCGCCACCCGTACGCAGATCGCCCGGATCGCGCGGAACACGGGACAGCTCATAGGTGTCGAGCGGGAGCTGACCGAGGCCGACGTCGAGCTCGACGAGCGGTACCACGCGGGCACGTACGGCATCCCCGACGAGACCACGCTCGCGGCGATGCGGCTCGCGGCCCGTACGGAGGGGATGGTCACCGACCCGGTGTACGAGGGCAAGTCCATGGCCGGGCTCATCGACCTGGTCTCCCGGGGCGAGATCGGCCGCGACTCCACCGTCCTCTACGCCCACCTGGGCGGACAGCCGGCGCTGAACGCGTACAGCGCGCTGTTCTGATCGCCGCGCGGTCGTCCGGTGGAATCAATGGGCCGGACGGTGGGTTGTGAGCGGGTACCCGAGATCATGGAGGAGCCCTCATGCCCGACGAACCAGCCGTCCGCGAACTCCGCCTGGTGGTGACGGCGGACGACTACGACGCCGCGCTGCACTTCTACCGGGACGTGCTCGGGCTGAGAGAGCAGGCGGCGTTCGCCTCGGACGGCGGACGGGTCACGATCCTCGACGCCGGGCGGGCCACCCTGGAGCTGACCGACCCGAACCACGCCGCCTTCATCGACGAGGTGGAAGTGGGGCGGCGGGTGGCCGGGCACGTCCGGGTCGCCTTCCAGGTGGACGACTCCGTCGCAGTCACGGCGAAGCTGGCCGCCGCCGGAGCCGAGGTGGTCGCCGAGCCGACGCGCACCCCCTGGAACTCACTGAACTCCAGGCTCGAGGCACCGGGCGCGCTTCAGCTGACGCTGTTCACCGAGCTGGACGACTGAGGGGCACCCGCCCGGCCGGTCACCTGGACGTACTCCGCCGGACCCTCGGTGATCACCGGCCCGCGCGGGGCTCGTCGCCGGGGGCTGCCGGGCGGGCCCTCGCCGACGGGCCCCGCCCGGCTGCCCGTGCCGGGCCGCGTCGCAGCCGGATACAGTGCTGCGCGTGCGGACGGACAATCAGCGGGCGGAGCCGGGTGCCGACCGGCTCGAGAGTGCCCGGCGCAGAGCCACGATCCACGACGTCGCACGGCTGGCCGGGGTGTCACGTCAGACGGTCTCCCGGGCGGTCAACGACAAGGGTGAGATCGACCCGGGCACCAAGGAGCGGGTCCTGGAGGCCGCGCGGCTTCTGGACTACCGGCCGAGCCGGTTCGCGCGCGGACTCGTACAGAAGGGGACGGTGACGGCGGGCCTGGTCATTCCCGACCTGCGGAACCCGTTCTTCCCCGAGGTGGCCGCCGGGGTGCTGGAGGCGGCCGAGCAGCGCGGCTGGCAGGTCGTCGTGTGGGACTCCCGGATCGAGAAGGCCAGGGAGCGGCAGGCGCTCGACGTGCTCTCCCACCAGGCGGACGCGGTCGTGGGCTACTTCAACGACCCCGACGACGTGCTCACCCAGCACATCGGCGGCGTGCCGCTGGTCCTGCTGGAGCGCGGTCCGCAGCAGACCCGGTTCGCGGCCGTGGGCATCGACGCCGCCGCCGGTGTCGCGCAGGGCGTCGCCCACCTGGTCCGGGCCGGGCACCGCCGGATCGGCATGCTGGACGGCGAGCGGACGCCCGGTGCCCGCAGGCAGGCCTTCCTGGAGCAGGTCCGGCACCACGGTCTGCCCGTCGACGACGGCTGGATCGTGCTCTGCCCCGAGCACAGCGTGGCGGGTGGCGAGGCCGGTATGGAGCGGCTGCTGGACGCCCGCCCCGAGATCACCGCGGTCTTCGGCTTCAACGACCTGATCGCGGTCGGGGCGATGCGCACCGCCCGCCGACTCGGTCGGAGTGTCCCGGACGATTTGGCCGTGCTGGGCTTCGACGGCCTCTCCCTGGGCGAGTTGGTGGACCCCGCCCTGACCACCCTGCACATCGACAAGCGGCAACTCGGGCGGCTGGCCGTGGAGCAGGTGGCCCGGCTGCGCGCGGGGGAGGAGCCGCTGCGGGGCGCGGACGCCTGGGTGGTGCCCGAACTGGTGGTACGCGACTCCGCGTGACCTCCCCGGGCGCCGGGCCCGGCAGATCGGCCCCGCCGTTCCCTTGACACCGGTTTTCGGGCGCCCCGATACTCAACGGCAACGTTCACGTGAACGTTCACGAACCCTCAGAAACCCCCACCGCGAGACCGTCGGCCCGACCACCACGCGGCCCACCGACATCGTTGTCTTCACTTCCTCATCAGGGAAGCGTTCCCCCCATCCCCGTGAAAGACGGGCCCGCGGCAGCGCTGTGCCCCGGCCGCGGCACGCCCGGAAAGCGAGTGCGCGCCCATGGAACACCGAACGATGTCCCGCAGACGCTTTCTGGGAGCCTCCCTGGGCGGCGCGGGCGCCGGCCTGCTCACGCTCGCGGGGTGCGGGACCGAGGCGGGATCCGCCTCCGCCGGCACCGACCACCTCAGCCTCTGGTACTGGAAGGGCTCACTGAGCGACAGGCTCCTCGCCACCGCCCGGCGGGGCGTGCCCGGCGAGCCGGGGCTGAAGGTGCGGGCCTCGCAGATCCCCGACGGTGACATCGATTCCAAGGTGCGCACCAGCCTCGCCGCACGCGCCTACGTGCCGGACGTGACGGTCGTGAACAGCGACAACCTCGCCACGTTCTTCCCCGACGAGGACGAGTTCCTCGACCTGCGCGAGCTCGGCGCGGAATCCGTCCGCGACCAGTACCTCGACTGGAAGTGGAAGGCCTGCTTCACTCCGACGGGCCGGATGATCGGCTTCCCCCTGGACGCCGGCCCCACCGCGCTCTACTACCGCAGGGACCTCTTCCGGGACGCCGGGCTGGCCCACGAGCCGAAGGACGTGGCCGAGGCGATCCCCACCTGGGAGAAGTTCATCGACGCCGGGCGCACCCTGCGCGCGAAGGGACCAGGCAAGCCGTACCTGGTGAGCAACATCGGCAACGTCTTCCAGCAGGTCCTGCTCCAGAGTCCCCGGCAGTTCGTGGACGCCGGCAACCGGTTCATCGGCGACCAGGAGCACATCAGGCGCGCCTGGGACCTGTCCGTCGAGATCCTCCGCCGGGGACTCAGCGCCCGGATCACCGACGGCACGCCCGACTACAACGCGGCCATGAGCGGGAGCCGGGTCGCCACGATGACCACGGCGGTGTGGGCCGCCGCCGGCCTGAAGGACACCGCCCCGAAGACCTCGGGGAAGTGGCGGCTGACCACCATGCCGGACGGCCCCGGCAACTACGGCGGCTCCTACATGACCCTGACCCGCTACTGCCGGGAGCCCGAGGCGGGCTTCGCCTTCCTGAAGTGGCTGCTCAGCCCGGAGAACCAGCTGGAGAGCTACCAGGAGATGTCCCTGTTCCCCACCACCCCGGCCTCCTACGCCGACCCGGCGATGCACCGGCCCGACCCCTTCTTCGGCGGCCAGCAGCCCATCGACGTCTTCGGCCCGGCCGCCAAGAAGGCGCCGGTCGTCTACTTCAGCCCCTACGAGGAGACCGCCAACACCCCGTTCTTCCAGGAGCTGACCAACGTGGAGATGCTCGGCAAGAGGCCCGACCGTGCCTGGCGGGACGCCGTGAACACCGCCGAGACCACGCTGTCCCGGGTGGGGGTGAGCTGACATGGCGACGGTTCTCGACCCGGCCGGGGCACCGCCGGCCGACGAGCGGCGGCCCGACCGCCGCACCAGGCCCACCACCCCGGGCGGACGCAGGCGCCACCTCCCGCCCCTGCTCGCCATCTCCCCGTTCTACGTGCTGTTCGCCGTCTTCGGCGCCTTCCCGATCGTCTTCTCCGTCTACCTGTCCTTCCAGGACTGGGACGGCATCGGCGACATGCGCTTCGTCGGCCTCCAGCAGTACGGCTGGCTGCTCCAGGACTCGGTGTTCTGGCACTCGGTGCTCAACACCTTCGAGATCTGGTTCCTGTCCACGGTGCCGATGCTGTTCCTGGCCCTGGTGCTGGCGTTCCTGCTGCACTCGCAGGTGCGCTTCGCCGGCGCCTACCGGGTGGCGTACTTCGTCCCCAACGTCACCTCGATGGTCGCCATGACCGTCGTCTTCGGGTCGGTCTTCGCGCAGGCGGGCCTCGCCAACTCGGTGTTGCGGGCCGTCGGTCTGGACGGGGTCGGCTGGCTGTCCTCGGAGTGGGGCATCAAGGCGTCCGTCTCGCTCATGATCATCTGGCGGTGGATCGGCTACAACGCGCTGATCTTCCTGGCGGGGCTCCAGGCCATCCCCACCGAGCACTTCGAGGCCGCGCGCGTCGACGGGGCGAACAGCCGGCAGACCCTCTTCCGGGTGGTGCTTCCGCAGCTGCGTCCGGTGGTGCTCTTCGCCGCCGTCACCTCCAGCATCAACGGCCTGCAGATCTTCACCGAGTCCCAGGTGCTGTTCCAGTCGGGCGACGTCGGCACCACGGGCGGACCGGGGCAGGAAGGGATGACCATCGTGCTCTACCTGTGGCAGAAGGCCTTCAAGGAGCACCAGTTCGGCTACGGAGCCGCGATGGGCTGGCTCCTCTTCGCGATGATCGCGGTCTTCACCATCGTCAACTGGCGCCTGGTCGCCGGCTCGGACGACGACCGCCGGCCCGGCATCGCCGGTCTGCTGCGCCGCAAGGGGGCTCGCCGTGGCCACTGACGAGAGGACGACCGGCAGCGCGGGTCTGGCCGTCGGATCGGGCAGCAGGCTCAGCCGCCTCTGCGTCCGGGCGGCGCTGCTGCTGGGTGTGCTGGTCTCGCTGTTCCCCTTCTACTGGCTGGTGGTGCTGGCCTCCGGCACCACGCAGGACATCTACCGCTATCCGCCGAAGCTGGTACCGGGGCCGCATCTGCTGGACAACATGCGGCGGGTGCTGGACACCGTGGACTTCTTCGGCTCGCTGTTCAACACCGTCGTCGTCGCCGTGCTCGGGACCGTGCTGGTGCTGTTCTTCGACTCGCTGGCCGCGTTCGCCTTCGCCAAGTACGAGTTCCCGGCGAAGAAGTTCCTCTTCGGGATGCTGCTGGTGACGTACATGATCCCGGCCCAGCTGTCCCTGGTGCCGCAGTTCGTCACCATGGCCGAGTTCGGCTGGGCCGGTTCCCTGAAGGCGCTGATCATCCCCGGTGCGGCGAACGCGTTCGGCATCTTCTGGATGCGCCAGTACGCCCAGAACTCACTGCCCGACGAACTGCTCGACGCCGGGCGGATCGACGGCGCGGGCTTCTTCCGCCTCTACTGGACGGTCGCCCTGCCGTTGTTCCGGCCGGCGCTCGCCTTCCTCGGCATCTTCACGTTCATCGGCCTCTGGAACGACTACATCTGGCCCCTGGTCGTCATGATCGACCCCGACAAGGTCACGCTCCAGGTCGCCCTGGCGAACCTCAACGTCCTCTACAACACGGACTACTCCCTGGTGATGGCCGGTGCGTTGATGAGCGTCATCCCGCTGATCGTGGTGTTCCTGATCGGGGCGCGGCACTTCCTGCGGGATCTGGCAGCGGGGGCGATGAAGATGTAGGCGGCCGGGGCGGCCCCTCCCGGGGCACCTCTTCGCCGCAGCAGCCGGGCGGCCCGATGGCGAGCGCGACGGGCCGCCCTCGGCTGTTCTCGGTAGGGTGCGGAGAGAGTCCCCGGTTCCGGGGTGGGTCCGTGGTTCGTGAGGAGTGCACGCGTGGCGCAGGCCAGGCCCATGCGGGCGGATGCCCGGCGCAACTACGAGCGGTTGCTCGAGGTCGCCGTGGAGGCCTTCGCCGAGCACGGGGAGAGTGCCTCGCTCGACGACATCGCCAAGCGGGCCGGGGTCGGCTCCGGCACGCTCTACCGGCACTTCCCGACCCGGCACGCGCTGCTGGAGGCCGCGTACCTGGACCGCGTCGAGGCGATCGCGGCCCGGGCGGACGAGCTCGCGGCCGAACTCCCGCCCGGCGAGGCCCTGGCCGAGTGGCTGTACGAACTCGGCGCCGGGCTGATCCGGATGCGCGGCTTGCGGGCCTTGCTGGGCCCGGCGGTCGCGGACACCGGCTCCCCCGTGGGGACGGCCTGCGGCGATTCGGTGAAGGGCGCGGCGGGGCGACTGGTCCGGGCGGCTCAGGAGGAAGGCGCGCTCCGGCGTGACATCGAGCCGATCGACCTCCTGCGGCTGGCCCATGGTGTCGCGGCGGCGGCGGAGCTGGCGGATGCGGAGTGCGGGCACATCCGGCGGTATCTGACGTTGCTGACGGAGGGGTTGCGACCCCGGGGATCGTGAGACGACGGGGGCGGTCGCGGGCCCACGCGCCGTAGGGGTGCGGTCGGTTTGCGGGTTTTGGGCGGGGGGGCTTGTCGCCCAGTTCCCCGCGGCCCCGGCGGGGGGCGGGGGCCGGGGCGGGCAGCGC
>NZ_JBEXQJ010000072.1:0-12962 GCF_040612515.1 Streptomyces sp. NPDC006372
TCTCTCGCGGCTTTCCTCCGGGCGCTTCCCTTCGGTCTTGCGTTTCCGACTCTATCAGATCTTTCCGATCCGATTTCCTCGGTGCTTTCCAGGTTTCCGCTTTCGCGTTTTCCTTTCCGGCGGTTCCGACTTTATCAGAAGTTTCGAGCCGGACTGACCGGCCACTCATTTCCGATTCATCGGGAGGGGCTTCAGTGAAATCGACGTTTCACGAAGCAGACAGATGCTCACTGTAGCCGGTTCGGGGCTGAACCCCGCCTCCAGGCAACTGTTCGAATCTACCTCCCCGCATGCGCCGTGTCAACGACTCCTGTGGGGCGAAGAGGAGACTAGCAGTTGAACGGACGTGTCCGCACATCAGGCGGCCATGCCGAAGTTCAGGCCGCTGTCGGGACGGTGGCGCTTCGTTCCGCTGCGTCGACGTCACCGGTCTCACCGGCGCGGGCGGCTCGGCCGCCGAGGACGTAGACGTAGAGGAGGAAGGCCAGTTCGGCGATGACTCCGATGGTGATGCGGGCCCAGGTGGGGAGGCCCGACGGGGTGACGAAGCCTTCGATCGCGCCGGAGACGAAGAGGACGAGGGCGAGGCCTATGGCCATGCCGATGGCGGCTCGGCCCTCTTCCGCGAGAGCCGTGCGTCGCGTGCGCGGGCCCGGGTCCAGGAGAGTCCAGCCGAGGCGCAGGCCGGTGCCGGCGGCGACGAAGACGGCGGTCAGTTCGAGCAGGCCGTGTGGGAGGACGAGGCCGAGGAACGTGTCGAGACGGCCGGCCGAGGACATCAGGCCGAAGCCGACGCCGAGGTTGAGCATGTTCTGGAAGAGGATCCAGAGGACCGGGAGCCCCAGGAAGACCCCGAGGATCAGGCACAGTGCGGCGGCCCAGGCGTTGTTCGTCCAGACCTGGGCGGCGAAGCTGGCGGCCGGGTGGCTCGAGTAGTACGTCTCGTACTGGCCCCCTGGGCGGGTGAGCTCGCGCAGTTCGCTCGGGGCCGCGATGGAGGCCTGTACTTCGGGGTGGGTGCCGATCCACCAGCCCAGCAGGGCCGCGACGGCCGTGGACAGCAGCGCCGTGGGGACCCACCAGCGGCGTGAGGTGTAGACGGCGGCGGGGAAGCCGTGGGTGAGGAACCGGGTGACGTCGCGCCAGGAGGCTCGGCGGGTACCTGTCACCGCGCTGCGCGCGCGTGCCACGAGCTGGCTGAGCCGGCCGGTCAGCTGGGGGTCGGGTGCACTGGACTGGATCAGGGAGAGGTGCGTCGCGGTGCGTTGGTAGAGGGTGACGAGTTCGTCGGCTTCGGCGCCGTTGAGGCGGCGCTGGCGGCGGAGCAGGGCTTCGAGGCGGTCCCACTCCGCGCGGTGGGCGGAGACGAAGACGTCGAGGTCCATCGGTGTGCCTGCTCCTCGGCTGTTCGTCGGCGGCTCGTCGTGGATCAGCTTGTCGTGGATCAGCTTGTCGTACTGCGGCGCGATGCGTCCTCAGCTTGGCAGACTGGCCCTGTCGGGGGCAGGGCAGGGGAAGGACGGCGGGCGTGAGTGAGCTGGTGACGGGCGAGGCGGTGGCGTTGGAGCTGCGCCCGGCGAGGCTGCCCAGCAGGGCGTTGGCCGTGTTGCTGGATCTCCTGGCGGCCATGGCCGTCTATGTCGCCGTGACCGTCGCGTTGGTGGTTTCGACTGCCTCGCTGGACGAGGCGGCGCAGACGGCGCTGTCGATCGCGACGTTCGTTCTGGTGCTGGTGGGCGCGCCGATCGCGGTCGAGACGCTCAGTCACGGGCGGTCGCTCGGGAAGATGGCCTGCGGGCTGCGTGTGGTGCGGGACGACGGCGGTCCGATCAGGTTCCGGCATGCCCTGGTGAGGGGCCTGATCGGGGTGATCGAGATTCTGATGACCTTCGGGATCGTCGCCTGTATCGCCTCGTTCGTGTCGGCGCGTGGGCGGCGGCTCGGTGATGTGTTCGCGGGGACCCTCGTCGTGCGGGAGCGGATTCCGGTTGCGCGGACCGGTTTCGTGCCGCCTCCTCCGCCCTGGTTGGCGGGGCGGTTCTCGGGGCTCGATCTGTCAGCGGTACCCGACGGGCTGTGGCTCGCCGTGCGTCAGTACCTGACCCGCATGCAGCAGTTGGATCCGCAGGTGGGCCGGTCGATGGCGGAGCGGCTGGCGTCGGATCTGGCGGAGCGTACGGGGGCCCCGGTGCCGCAGGGTGTTCCGGCGGCGGCGTATCTGGCGGCGGTCGTGCAGGAGCGGCAGGCCCGGGAGGCCCGGAGGACTTTCGGGAACGGGTCCTCATCTTCTGCGACCGCTTCCGCGGTTCCGGTCGAAGAGCAGGCTCCGGCCGAGGAGCGGGCTCCGGCTGCGTACGGATCGCCGGTGGTGCCGCCCGGTGTGATGTCCACGGCGTCCGAAGCCTCCGGGCAGCCTGCCGAAGGCCGGCCTGCGCGGTCGCACGAGGTACAGGCGGCCGACCGTCCCAGCACCGGGTTCGTGCCGCCGGCGTGATGCCGGGCGACTGCCCGCTCACCTACTGCTGTCGGCTCAGGTGAACGCCGACGGTGGTGATTCGAGGTCCTCGAGCTCGATGCCGGGGGCCGCGAGCACCACGTCTCCGGCGAGGTGCACGGCGTGCTGCTCGCCCGTGTCCAGGGCTGTGACCTGGTATTCGTCCACGGTCAGGGGGCCACTGTCAGTGGCGTGTGCTTCTCTTTTCAGCAAGGCCCACGACTGGTCCACGGTGCGCGGGGCGAGGACCGGGTCCGTGAAGGCGACGAGGCGTACACGAGTGGCTGTTGCCGAGGGGGTGAGGCGCAGGAGACGAGCGGTGGCGACGAGGAATGCCGGGGAGGTCCCGGTGAAGGCGTGGGCGGGCACATTGCCTTCGGTGGCCTCGGTCCCGGTGGGGTCGGTGCGGACCCAGGTGACGCCGTCGAGGGCGGCGCCGCGGACCTGCCAGGCGGCGGCGTGGAGTTCGAGGCGGATGGGGCGGCCGAGTTCGTCGAGGGTGAGGTCGACGGAGCCGCGGTGATCGCCCGAGGGGGCGGTCAGCTGTGAGACGTAGCGCCAACCGGAGGGGCCGGGGGCGCACTGGAAGTGCTCGTCCGCGAGGGGGGTGTGATCGTGCGGATCATGGAGCGAATAACGGCCGCGGGGCATGGGGGTCCTGGGTTCTGACGGGCTGGGCCGGTCACCGGTCCGTCGAACGGGGCAGGCCCCCGGCACGGGGGTGCGGGGGCCTGCCTCGGTCTCGACGGTGCTGAGCTGCCGGCTCAGTAGCGGTAGTGGTCCGGCTTGAACGGGCCCTCGACCTGTACGCCGATGTACTCGGCCTGCTCGGGGCGGAGCGTGGTCAGCTTCACGCCGAGCGCGTCGAGGTGGAGGCGGGCGACCTTCTCGTCGAGGTGCTTGGGCAGCACGTAGACGCCGGTCGGGTACTCGTCGGGCTTGGTGAACAGCTCGATCTGGGCCAGGGTCTGGTCCGCGAAGGAGTTGGACATCACGAACGACGGGTGGCCGGTGGCGTTGCCCAGGTTCAGCAGGCGGCCCTCGGAGAGGACGATGATCACCTTGCCGTCGGGGAAGGTCCAGGTGTGGACCTGCGGCTTGACCTCGTCCTTGACGATGCCGGGGATCTTGGCGAGGCCGGCCATGTCGATCTCGTTGTCGAAGTGGCCGATGTTGCCGACGATGGCCTGGTGCTTCATCTTGGCCATGTCCGAGGCCATGATGATGTCCTTGTTGCCGGTCGTGGTGATGAAGATGTCGGCCTTGTCGACGACCTCGTCGAGGGTCGTGACCTGGTAACCGTCCATCGCGGCCTGCAGGGCGCAGATCGGGTCGATCTCGGTGACGATCACGCGGGCGCCCTGTCCGCGCAGGGACTCCGCGCAGCCCTTGCCCACGTCGCCGTAGCCGCAGACGACCGCGGTCTTGCCGCCGATGAGCACGTCGGTGGCGCGGTTGATGCCGTCGACGAGCGAGTGGCGGCAGCCGTACTTGTTGTCGAACTTCGACTTGGTGACGGCGTCGTTGACGTTGATCGCCGGGAACAGGAGGGTGCCGTCGCGCTGCATCTCGTACAGGCGGTGGACGCCGGTGGTGGTCTCCTCGGTGACGCCGCGGATCTCCGAGGACAGCTGGGTCCACTTCTGCGAACCGTCCGTGATGGTGCGGTTCAGCAGTTCGAGGATGACGCGGTGCTCGTCGGACTCGGCGGTGTCGGGCGAGGGGACCTTGCCGTCCTTCTCGTACTCGACGCCCTTGTGGACGAGGAGGGTGGCGTCACCACCGTCGTCCAAGATCATGTTGGGGCCGCCGGTGGGGCTGTCCGGCCAGGTCAGGGCCTGCTCCGTGCACCACCAGTACTCCTCCAGGGTCTCGCCCTTCCAGGCGAAGACCGGCACGCCCTGGGGGTTGTCCACGGTGCCGTTCGGGCCGACGGCGATGGCCGCGGCGGCGTGGTCCTGGGTGGAGAAGATGTTGCAGGAGGCCCAGCGGACCTGCGCGCCCAGGGCGACCAGGGTCTCGATGAGCACGGCGGTCTGCACGGTCATGTGCAGGGAGCCGGTGACACGGGCGCCGGCCAGGGGCTGTGCCTCGGCGTACTCCTTGCGGATCGCCATCAGGCCGGGCATCTCGTGCTCGGCGAGGGTGATCTCCTTGCGGCCGAAGTCGGCCAGGGAGAGGTCGGCGACCTTGAAGTCCTGTCGGTTGTCGACAGTCGTCATTGCGAGCTGCTCCTCGGGGTGTGGGTCGAGGTGGGTACGGCTGGTCTGCGCGGCGGCGGACACAGGGGTGCCCGAAGGAGGACACAGGCATGCCCGCGTACGCGCAGCGCAGTCCGTCGGAGGCCCTCTCTCCCTCGGCCGGTCCGCGTCGGGACCGCCCGACCGCCATCAGCAGCGACGTCTGGCTCCGTCCCAAGCTACACCGGGAGGCCGGGCGGTCCCCAGCCCGCCTCCGAATAGATCGCGCCATCAAGGAGGGTTGCAGCGGGGTGGGCGCGGGGGTCCTTCGGGGGCGACGGCAGGTCAGGGGGTCGTGGGGTGTGCGGGTGGTGGGCGAGAGCGATAACGGGACACCAACGAACGGTCGACAGGAGGCGGCAAAGCGGTATGTTCTGGGCTCTTTCGACCTTTGAGTCTGCGGTGAGGTGGGGCAGGATGCCCCGGGACATCGGAACAACTGATCGATCCTGCGGAGGCGTCCGGGATGGCGGCTCCGCATGACAAAGGCGTTAGGAGATCGACGTGACCAATCCGGCCGGCCCTCCCCCCACGGGCGGCGACGGTGGCGAGCGGCAGCGGTTGAAGCTGCTCGCGGTGACCGCGTGCCCGACCGGCATCGCCCACACGTACATGGCGGCCGAGAAGCTCGCTCATGCCGCCGAGAGCCGCGGCATCGACATGAAGGTGGAGACCCAGGGATCCATCGGGGCTGAAAACGTCCTCGACGACAACGATGTCAAGCACGCGGACGGCGTCATCGTCGCCGCGGACAAGGACGTGGACCTGAGCCGTTTCGTCGGCAAGCGGGTGCTGACGGTCGGGGTGGCCGAGGGCATCCGGCACCCGGAGCAGCTGATCGAGAGAGTGCTGTCGGCGCCCGTGCACGCCGAAGGGGGCACCCCCACTGCCCCCGCGGCCGGTGGCGGCAAGGAGCGGAGCGTCGGGTACAAGGCGCTGATGAACGGGGTCAGTTACATGATCCCGTTCGTCGTGGTCGGCGGGCTGCTGATCGCGGTCTCGCTCTCGCTCGGCGGGCACACCGACCCGTCGGGCGGGCTGGTCATCCCGAAGGACTCCTTCTGGATGGACGTGAACAACATCGGCGTCATCGGCTTCACGCTGATGGTGCCGATCCTGTCCGGCTACATCGCGTACGCCATCGGGGACCGGCCCGCGCTCGTGCCCGGCATGATCGGCGGCTGGATCGCCAACACCGGTGAGCTGTACGGCTCCAAGGCGGGGGCCGGGTTCATCGGGGCGATCGTGACCGGGTTCCTCGCCGGGTATCTGGTGGTGTGGATCAAGAAGGTCAAGGTTCCGAAGTTCGCGCAACCGATCATGCCGATCATCGTGATCCCGATCGTGGCGACGACGGCGCTGGGGCTGTTCTTCATCTACGTCCTCGGCGAGCCGATCTCCTGGGTGTTCGAGCACCTGACCGACTGGCTCAGCGGTATGACGGGGACCAGCGCGGTCCTGCTGGGCGCGATTCTGGGGCTCATGATCGCGTTCGACATGGGCGGGCCGGTCAACAAGACGGCGTTCCTGTTCGGTGCGGGGCTCATCGCGACCGGCAACCAGACGGTCATGGGCATGTGCGCGGCCGCGATCCCGGTCATGCCGCTGGGCCAGGGCCTGGCCACGCTGATACGGAAGCGGCTGTACACCGAGCAGGAGCGGGAGACGGGGCTCGCCTCGCTGTTCATGGGGTGCTTCGGTATCTCGGAGGGTGCGATCCCGTTCGCGGCGGCGCGGCCCGCGCAGGTCATCCCGGCCAACATGCTGGGTGGCGCGGTCGCCGGTGCGATCGCGGGGGTCGCCGGTGTCGAGGACGCGGTGCCGCACGGTGGTCCGATCGTGGCGGTGCTGGGCGCGGTGAGCGGAGTGCCGACGTTCTTCGTGGCCGTGGTGATCGGCTCGGTCGTCACCGCGCTGGCCACGGTCGCCCTGATCGACCTGAGTGAGCGCAGGCGCCGCGGAGAGGTGACCGGCGGCGTCGGAGCGGCTGTGCCCGAGCCCGTGCCGGCCGGTGTGGGTGCCGGAGGGGCGGGCGCCGGCGGCAGTGTGGCGTCGCAGCGGGCCGTCCGCGAGGCGGAGGCGGTCGGCGCGAGAGCGTCCGCCTCGGCCATACCCGAACGGTCTGCCGCTCCCGAGACGGCCGTATCCAAGGAGCCCGAAGAGACCGCCGACAGCGCTCCGGCCGTGGAGACCGGCATGGGCGGGGTTCTCTCCGGCTACCTCACCCAGGAGACCGTGAAGGTCGGACTCGGTGCGGACGGCAAGGAGTCCGTGATCCGGGAGATGAGTGAGCTGCTGGCTCGTACCGGCAAGGTCGCGGATGTGGACGAGTTGGTGGCGTGTGCGCTGCGGCGAGAGGCGCAGGGCACGACCGGGCTCGGTGAGGAGATCGCGATCCCGCACGCCAAGACGGATGCGGTGACGGAGCCGGTGGTCGGTTTCGCGCGGTCCGCGGAGGGCGTCGAGTGGGGCTCGCTGGACGGTACGAAGGCGCGGCTGGTGTTCATGATCGCCGTGCCGGAGGCGGCGGCGGGTGATGAGCATCTGCGGATTCTGGCGCTGCTGTCACGGAAGTTGACGGACGCCGGTTTCCGGGAGCGGCTGCTGGCCGCGCCGGACGAGCCGGCACTCCTCGGGGTGCTGCGCGAGGTCGGGTGACCGGAGGCCGCAGAAGAAGCCCGTGGGGCCCGCCGGCAGGTTCGGCGGGCCCCACGGGCGCGGAAGGGCGAGGTGTCAGTGGTCGGCAGGCTGGGGGTTCGGGCCGCCGGGGGTCGCCTCGGGGTCGGGGCCCTTGGCGGCTTCGGCCTCGCTGTAGATGTCCGGCTCGAGGTAGATGACGCGGGCGATCGGGACGGCGTCGCGGATGCGGGCCTCGGCGGCGTTGATGGCGGTGGCGATCTCGGTGGCCGTCTCCTCGTGGCGGACGGCGATCTTGGCGGCGACCAGGAGTTCCTCGGGGCCGAGGTGGAGCGTGCGCATGTGGATGACGCGGGTGACCGTGTCGCCGTCGACGAGGGCTGTCGCGATCTTCTGGGTCTCCTCGGCGCCGGCGGACTCGCCGAGCAGCAGCGACTTGGTCTCGGCGGCGAGGACCAGGGCGATCAGGATGAGCAGGACGCCGATGCAGAGGGTGCCGATGCCGTCCCAGACGCTGTCGCCGGTGAGCAGGGCGAGGCCGACGCCGCCGAGCGCGAGGACCAGGCCGACGAGGGCGCCGAGGTCCTCCAGGAGGACGACCGGCAGCTCGGGGGCCTTGGCGCGGCGGACGAACTCCGTCCAGGAGCGGCCGCCGCGCAGGGTGTTGGACTCCTTGATGGCGGTGCGGAAGGAGAATCCCTCGGCGATGATCGCGAAGACCAGGACGCCGACCGGCCAGTACCAGTGCTCCAGCTCGTGCGGGTGCTTGATCTTCTCGTAGCCCTCGTAGAGGGCGAACATGCCGCCGACCGAGAAGAGCACGATGGAGACGAGGAAGGCGTAGATGTAGCGCTCGCGGCCGTACCCGAAGGGGTGCTGCGGGGTGGCCTCGCGCTGGGCCTTCTTGCCGCCGACCAGGAGCAGTGCCTGGTTGCCGGAGTCGGCGACGGAGTGCACGGACTCGGCGAGCATCGACGACGAGCCGCTGAAGAGGAACGCCACGAACTTCGCTACCGCGATCGCTAGGTTGGCGCCCAGTGCCGCCACGATCGCCTTGGTGCCGCCTGACGCGCTCATATGTTCGCGTTGTCCCTTCGTACGCCGTTCCAGGGGCCGACGCTCGCCTTGGTGCGCCGCCCGTGGCTTTGCCCGTGCTTGACGGTGGGCCATTGTTGCAGCCCGTTTCGGCGCGGGTACCCCAGGACCGCCCTGGGAAGGGTCAGGCGACGACCGTGGCCCGGAAGAGCGTGCCGTTTCCGGACACTTCGACCTTTTCGCCTGCCGGGACGAAGACGGACCGGCCCGGGGTCAGGTCGTGCTCGCCCGCCCGGACGGAGCCGGCCGTGCAGAGCAGGATCTGCGGGGTCGCGCGGGTGAGGTCCCGGGCGGTGCCCCCCTCGGGGAGGACGTGGCGGGACAGGCGGAACTCGTCGATGGGCGTCTCGTAGAGCTCCTCGCCGTCCGGGGAGGCCTCGGGGCGCAGGACGCCGGGGTCGCTGGGGCGGAAGCGGACGATGCGCAGGAGTTCGGGGACGTCGACGTGCTTGGGCGTCAGGCCGCAGCGCAGGACGTTGTCGGAGTTGGCCATGATCTCCACGCCGAGGCCGTTGAGGTAGGCGTGCGGGACTCCGGCGCCGAGGTAGAGGGCCTCCCCGGGCTGGAGCCGGACGTGGTTCAGCAGCATCGCGGCGATGACGCCGGGGTCGCCCGGGTAGTGGTGGGCGATGTCGGCGTAGGGGGCGTAGGCGCCGCCGAGACGGGTGCAGGCGGCCGCCGCCTCCTCCACCGTGCGGGACATCTCCTCGGGGTCGGCGGTGAGGATCGCCGTGAGGACCTCGCGCAGGGCGGCGTCCTCGGGGTGGGCGTGCAGCAGGTCGACGTACGGCTTGAGGGAGTCGATGCCGAGGTCGTCGAGCAGGGCGGCGGCCGCCAGCGGGGCGCGGAAGCCGCAGAGGCCGTCGAACTCGGTGAGCGCGCAGATCAGTTCGGGCTTGTGGTTGGCGTCCTTGTAGTTGCGGTGCGGGGCGTCCACGGGGATGCCGCGGCGCTCCTCGTCGGCGTAGCCCTCCCTGGCCTGCTCCAGGTCGGGGTGGACCTGGAGGGAGAGCGGGCCGCCGGCGGCGAGGATCTTGAGGAGGAAGGGCAGGCGGGGGCCGAACTTGGCGACGGTGGCCGGTCCGAGTTCCCTCTCGGGGTCGGCGTCGATGACCTCGACGAGCGTGCCCCGGTCGGTGCGTGAGGGTGCGCCCGGGTGGGCCCCCATCCACATCTCCGCCTGCGGTTCGCCGGTCGGTTCGGTGCCGAGCAGCTGCGGAATGGCGGTGGTGGAGCCCCAGGCGTAGGGGCGGACGGTGTTGTCGAGGCGGTCCATGGAGATCTCTCTGCGTGTTCTGTGCGTACGGCGTGCGTACGGCTGTGGTGTGCCGGGCCGGCTTACGGGGGGGGCTGGGCTCGGGCGTCAGGGTGTCCCGGGCATGATCAGGCCCTCGAAGCGAGCGCCAGGTAAACCGCGGCGAAATCCGTGATGGCGATCAGTTCCGCGAGGGTCTCCAGTTCGTCGCCCGCCTCGGGTTCGAGCTCGCTGATCGGGGTGTCGTGGCTGAGGGCCAGGTCGCGGGCGCCGGGGGCGGCGGTGAGGCCGCCGATGGGACGGTCGCGCAGGAGCACCACGCGCGCGTGCAGGGCGGGCGGGTCCTCGACGCGGTCGCGGAAGAAGTCGTCGGGGTCGGCGCTGGCGGCCAGCGGGCCGGCGAGCAGGGCGCCGTGGGCGGCGAGGGCCTCGGGGAGTTCGGCGACGACCGCGGGGGTGCCGGACAGTTCGGCGAGCGCGGCGGCGAAGCGGCGGCCCGCCGGGCCGGCCGAGGTGCCCTCGGTCCAGACGACCGGGAGCGCGTCGGCGAGTTCGGCGGCCAGGGTCTTGGCGGGGTTGCTGTAGGTGGCGATGGCCGGGCCGCAGAATTCGGCGACGCGGTCGAGGCGGTCGGCGACCTTGCCGAGGGCGTCCGGTGGGGCGGCGAGCACTCCCGTACGGTCCAGGAGCGCGAGGAGCGGGGTGAGCAGGGCCCACAGGACTCCGGGGGCGGACGCGGCGAAGGGCTCGTCCTGGTCGTACGGGGCGGTCGCCATGGGCACGAACAGGCCGTGCGAGCCGGCTACGGCCTCGGCGAGCGGGGTGCGGCCGGGGGCCACGGCGACGACGGTGCAGCCGCGGCGGTAGGCCTGCTCGGCGAGGAGGGACAGGCCCGGTTCGGTGCCGTCCGGCGTGGTGATCAGGAGGAGGTCGACGGAGCCGGTCCAGCCGGGCAGTTCCCAGCGCAGGGCGCCCGCGGCGGGGGCGACGCCGGTGGGGGCCAGCCGGATGACCGGGCTGCCGGCGCCGGCGAGGGTGCCGAGGAGGTCGGCGGCGTGGGTGGCGGCCGCGCCCGGGCCGGCGATGAGGACGGCGCGGGGGCGGCCGTCGGGCTTGAGGTCGTTGACGCCGGCCTCGGCGGAGTGGCGGGCGGCCGTGCGGACGCGGGCGCCGGCTTCTGCGGCGCCGCGGAGCAGGCCGCGGTGGTCGGCCTCGGCGAGGCCCTCCGGGGAGTCGAGCAGCGATTCGTCGAGCATGGGGCGGCAGCCTCCGATCGCCGGGGTCCGTTCAGTTCCCGGACTCTTCTGGGTGTCCTACGTCGGTGCCCGTTGTGCCGGGGACCATGTGCCCCGCTGGGGCTGCCCCGGGGCCGGTCATGCCGGGCGACGGGCCTCGTCGACCAGGAGGACCGGGATGCCGTCGCGGACGGGGTAGGCCAGGCCGCAGTTCTGGGCGGTGCAGAGGAGTTCGGTGTCCTTCTCCTCGAGGGGGGCGTGGCAGGCCGGGCAGGCGAGGATGTCCAGGAGGCCGGCTTCGAGTGGCATGCGAGTTCCTTCGGGGATCGGGCGGGGTGCGGATCTGCCTGGTCAGGGTACCGCCGTGGGGTGGGCTGCTGGGCGGGTGAAGGGGCTCCGCCCCTTTGACCCCGCCAGGGGGCTCCACCCCTGGCCCCCCGGACCTGTGCCTCCAGAAGCGGACTCCCTCAGCCCCTGATGATGCCCAGTGCCTCGTCCCGCACCCTGGCCATCGTCTCCGGGTCCCTGGCCTCCGCGTTCAGGCGGAGCAGGGGTTCCGTGTTGGAGGGGCGGACGTTGAACCACCAGTCGTCGGCGGAGACGGTCAGGCCGTCCAGGTCGTCGAGTTCGATGCCCTCGCGGTTCTCGTACGCGGAGCGGATCGCGGCGAGGCGGCCCGCCTGGTCGGTGACCGTGGAGTTGATCTCGCCGGAGCCCGCGTACCTGTCGTACCGGTCGACAAGGTCGGAGAGCGGACCGTCCTGGCCGCCCAGGGCCGCCAGGACGTGGAGTGCGGCCAGCATGCCCGTGTCGGCGTTCCAGAAGTCGCGGAAGTAGTAGTGGGCGGAGTGCTCCCCGCCGAAGATCGCGCCCGTGCGGGCCATCTCGGCCTTGATGAAGGAGTGGCCGACGCGGGTGCGGGCCGGGGTGCCGCCGTTCTCCCTGACGACCTCGGCGACCGACCGGGAGGTGATCAGGTTGTGGATGATCGTGCCCTTGCCGCCGTGCCGGGCCAGTTCGCGGGAGGCCACCAGGGCGGTGATCGCCGACGGGGAGACGGGCTCGCCGCGCTGGTCGACGACGAAGCAGCGGTCGGCGTCGCCGTCGAAGGCGAGGCCCAGGTCGGCGCCCTCCTCGCGGACCCGCTTCTGGAGATCGACGAGATTGGCGGGGTCGAGGGGGTTGGCCTCGTGGTTGGGGAAGGTGCCGTCCAGCTCGAAGTACATCGGCACCAGGGTCAGGGGCAGGCCGGCGAAGACCTCGGGGACCGTGTGGCCGCCCATGCCGTTGCCCGCGTCGACGACGACCTTCAGGGGGCGGATGGAGGTCAGGTCGACCAGGGAGCGCAGATGGGCCGCGTAGTCCGACAACGTGTCGCGGCCGGTGACGGTTCCCGGCATCGCGGCGGGCTCGGGGGCGCCCGAGTCGCTCCAGCGCTCCACCAGTTCACGGATCTCGGCGAGGCCGGTGTCCTGGCCGACCGGGGCGGCGCCCGCGCGGCACAACTTGATGCCGTTGTAGCGGGCCGGGTTGTGGGAGGCGGTGAACATGGCGCCCGGCAGGTTCAGCGCGCCCGAGGCGTAGTAGAGCTGGTCCGTCGAGCACAGGCCGATCTCCGTGACGTCGGCGCCCAGCGCGGCGGCCCCGCGCGCGAAGGCTCGGGACAGGCCGGGTGAGGAGGGCCGCATGTCATGCCCGGTCGCGATGGCGCTCGCGCCGGTGACCCGGACGAAGGCCGCTCCGAAGAGCTCGGCCAGGGACTCGTCCCACTGGTCGGGGACGAGTCCGCGTACGTCGTACGCCTTCACGACCTGCGACAGATCAGCAGCCACGGCCAACCTTCCTGAAAAAGTACTGTCGGTCGGCCCAAACTACCGTTCCTCATCAGTGAGCAGGAGTGAGTCTTGTACCCATACCTGTGCACTGCGGACATCCCGAACGGTTTTGGGTGTCCTGGTCGCCCGCTTTCGCTCCGCGTCCGGCGACACGGATCGTGTCCGCGGTCC
>NZ_JBEXQJ010000073.1:0-12855 GCF_040612515.1 Streptomyces sp. NPDC006372
CGTCCACGACGAGGCCGCCCTTGGTGGCGAGCAGCGCCTTGTCGCGGTGACCGCGGCGCCCTGTGAGGTGCCGCCCGGTACGCCGGACGGCCAGGACCCGGAGCCGGAGGTCCTGCCGCCGGACCACACGGAGTCCGGGGCGCCGCGCCCGGACTCCTCGCCCCAGCTGCCCGACACCCCGTCGGACCACACCGTCACGGCCGGACCGGCGGGCACGTCGTCACCCCGCCGCGTGGTGCCCACGCGGGCCACCGCGACGGTGCCGCGGCCGGGCGTGCTGTGCAGGTCGAAGCTGTCGGCGAGCCGCAGGCACGTGCCGAGACCCGCACCGAGCGAACGGGTCGTGGAGAAACCGTCCCGCAGCGCCGTCGGCATGTCGCGGATGCCCGGGCCGTGGTCGATCGCGACGATCTGCACCACCCGGGACTCCGCACCGCCCTCCCGCAGCACGGGAGGGTCCACGACGTCGATGAGCACCTGACCGCCCTCGGCATGCTTGAGCAGGTTCGTGGCGAGCTCGGTCGAGACGAGCGCGGCGGCCGCGGTGCGCCGCTCGTCGAGCCCGGCCAGGGCCGCCGCGCCCTCCGCGGCGACCCGCGCGTCGCGCACCCGGGTCGAGTCGCGTACCGGGACGTCCCACAGGCGCGGCATCAGGCCCCCTCGCGCGGACGAGGCGGCCGGGCGACCCAGCAGGTGACCCGCACGGTGGTGCCGGAGCCCGGTGTGCTGTCGACGTCGAAGTCGTGGACCAGGCGCCGCGCACCGCTCAGACCCATGCCCAGACCGCCGCCGGAGGTGTACCCGTCACTAAGAGCCAGCTCCAGGTCCGCGATGCCCGGCCCCTCGTCGGTGAAGGCCAGCCGGAGCCCCGGCGAGCCCCCGCTGCTCACCTGCGTCGCCGTCATCTGTCCGCCACCGCCGTGCACGAGGGTGTTGCGGGCCAGCTCACTGGCCGCGGTGACCAGCTTGGTCTGGTCCACCAGACCGAAGCCGAGACGGGCCGCGGCCTGCCGCACGTGCTGTCGCACCCACACCAGGTCGATGTCGGACCGGATGGGCAGGCAGGCCTCCACGCCCGCGGCAGTGTGCATCACGGACTCTCCTGACGCGGATCGCCCGGACCGGACGGGGCCTGCTGCGACAGGAGCTCCATGCCCGCCTCGGTGCTGAGCGCGGTGCTCAGCCCGGGCAGCGTCAGGCCCAGCTCCACCAGTGTGATGGCGACCGCGGGGCGCATACCGGCCACCACGGTCCGCGCGGCCAGCAGCTTGGCCTGCGCGGCGATCTCGGCCAGCACCCGGCCGAGGAAGGAGTCGACGATCTCCACGCCGGAGATGTCGATCAGGACACCGCGCACCCCGGTACGGGAGATGGTTTCAGCGAGGTCCTGCTGGAGCTGTTGTGCCGTGCTGTCGTGCAGGTCCCCCTGGAGCGTGACCAGCAGCACGTCGCCCAGACGCAGCACCGGCACGTGCCCCGTCACGGGACCGGAGTAGGCGTCCTTCACCGCTGACCCGCACCCGGCTTCACGATGCCCGCGCCGAGCTCGTGCAGCGCGTACCCCAGCGCGTCGGCGAGGCTCGCGCGGGTGATCACGTCCAGGTCCAGGCCGAGGTGGACGATGGTCTGCGCGATGGCGGGGCGGATGCCCGAGACGATGCACTCGGCGCCCATCAGCCGCGCGGCCGCAACCGTCTTCATCAGGTGCTGCGCCACCAGCGAGTCGACCGTCGGCACCCCGGTGATGTCGAGGATCGCGAACCGGGCCTGCTGCTCGACGATGGCGTTCAGCAGCGTCTCCATCACGACCTGGCTGCGGGCGCTGTCGAGCGTTCCGATCAGCGGCACGGCCACGATGCCGTCCCAGAGCCGGATGACGGGGGTGGCCACCTCCATCAGCTGCATCCGCTGCCGGTCGCTGAGCGCCTGCCATTCGCTCAGCGCCGTCTGCATCGCCACCAGCCGCAGGGTGCCCATCAGCACGGTGAGCGTCGTCGAACACGCCCGCAGGTGCTCGGGCGGCGCCTCCTGCAGATCTGCGGCCAGCAGGTTCTCGACGGGCGGCCGCAGCGCGGCGAGCTCGCTGGAGACCTGCGTGTTGGACAACCCGGCGCGCGAGCGAGCCGCGCCCATCCGGCCCAGCTGCTCGCGCACCCCGCTGAACCCCGCCGCGTCCGGGTCCTCCACCTGCTCCGAGTCGGCCACCTGGGCCAGCGCGTCCACGACGGCCTTGCCCGCCTCCACCGCCTCGTCGCGCGAGACGGTGAACACGGCGCGGAACAGCGGCTCGTCCGCCCACCGCTGGACGATCTGCTCACGCCGGCGGTGCAGGAAGTCCCTCACCTCGTGCGTGGGCGTGGCGAGCTGTCCGTCCGCTTCGTGCTCCGGCACCTGGTTCTCTCCTCATCCGCGTTGCGCGGCCGCACCCGCTTCAGGCAACGAGACGGCGCTGTGACACTTGCCGGGCGACAACTCTAACCATGCGCCGACCTCGTACGACACCTGATCCGTCGCAAGCGGTCAGGGGCCGGGGAACGGCGGTTCGGCCACCGTCGTCACCAGCGCGCGCAGGGTGAACCGACTTCCGGGCAGGGCGAAGCGACGGCACCTGGCCGCCGGTCGTGCGGGCCGTGACCGAAGGGCCCCCGGTTCGTCAGATGCCTTCCTGCCCCGGCTCCTCAGGGACGGCCGGCCCTTCGTCGACACGGGCGAGGGCCTCGTCCAGGTTCTCCGATATCGGCACCGTGATGCTGACGCCGGTCAGGTCCAGGACGCGCCGTACCGCCGGAGTCGGGCTGATGACTTGCACACTGCCGCCGTCCCCGCGGGTCTCCTGGTACACCCGCAGGATGATGTTCATCCCGGACGAGTCCATGAACGGGACGGACGACAGATCGAGCAGGAAGTGTCGTCGGCCGTGGTGGAGTTGGTTGGCCAGATGGGCCTGGAACTCGGTCGCGGTGTCGACGTCCAGGTAGCCGTCGACCGTGATCAGGGCCACGTCCTCCCGGGGCAGTTCGACTTCCACGGACAGCGGGTTCTGGGCGAGGGGCACGGGTACCTCCAACAAGTGCTACGGCCTGGGCAGGTCACCTCTGCGGATGACCGCGGTGCGGGGCGATGCCGGTCCTGGGGCGGGCTCTGATGCCGTTTCTCATGTGCCTCCCTTCACTGCCGGTCTCCGTTTTCACCGCGCCCCGCGGTTACCCCGGAAACAGCACTCCATGCCCTCTCGCCGACGAAGTGTCCGAACCGGGCCGACGACGGTCCCGGGGACCGGCGGGCCGTGTGCCGAATGCGCTTGCGGCAGGGGGGTAATTGCTGCTGTGGAGAGGGGCGGGCGGGAACCGTCCGTCCGGGCTCGAGATCCGCACACCCCCAGGGAGGATGGAGCAGCGTGGCCATCGACAGAATCTGGTCGTACGCGCCGCACAGCGGTCACGTCGAGGGGCAGGACCTGACCGGGTTCACCGTCGCCGCGACCGACGGCACGATCGGGCACGTGGACCGGGAGGCGGCCCCGCACGGCATGCGGCACCTGGTCGTCGACACCGGCGTCTGGGTGTTCGGCCGCAGTGTCCTGGTACCGGCCGGAGTCGTCACCGCGGTCGATCCGCAGGCTCGCAAGGTCATGCTGGCGTGCAGCAGGGGAGACGCCAAGGCGGCGCCTCGTTTCCAGACGGACAGCGAGACGAGGGACCGTGAGTACCTGACCACCGTGGGCGACTACTACGACCGGTTGCCGCCGCGCGAGACGGCCTCGGTCTGAGCGAACCGGTCACGGGCGCACCGCGCCCGTGACCCTCCCGGTTCGTCAGGGCACGAAGGTCACCAGGGCAGGAAGACGTGCACGTCCTTGCCGCGCTTGTCGGTCACCACGCTGACCTGGTCGCACAGGGTGTGGATCAGGTGCCAGCCGATTCCGCCGCCACCGCTGCGCGGATCGAAGGGGCGGGGGGCGGGCTCCGTGGTGCTGGTGTCGTGCAGGACCACATGCACCCCGTCGAAGGTCCGGCGCATCCGCAGCGCGAACGGACCCGGCGCGTACTGCACGGCGTTGGCGGCCAGTTCCGTCACCACCAACAGGATGTCGTCCCAGTACTCGGGGGCAGAGGGTGGCGAGGAGCGTGCCAGATCACGCAGGAACTCCTCCGCGGCGAGCCGCGCACCCGTCACGTCGTGCGGCTCGCCCACGAAGCTGTTCGTGCGGCTCGGGATCTCCTCGGAGGTCAGTGCGTCATCCCCACGCGGCTCGGTTGACATATCGCCTTTCCGGCCCGGCGCCAGCAAGGGCTGTCGTCAGGGCTGTCGTCCTTTCTCTTGCGTCGCCACTGTTGCGTGTTCCCGAGGGCGCGAGGCCTACGCGTCCGGCTCCGGGCTCAGCGGAACACATTGTCCGAGTCGTCCCAGTTCGATGCGTCGTCCGCGGTGATCGCCGCCCGCCCGGGACGCCTGCGCGACTGGTACATGGCGTCGATCTCGGACGCGTAGTGCCGCACGATCTCGTCCCGGCGCAGCTTCATCGAGGGCGTCAGCAGTCCGTTGGTCACGTCGAACGGCTCCGGCAGGACCCGGAACACCCGGATCGACTCAGACCGGGACACCGAGCTGTTGGCCGCCGCGACGGCCCGCGCGACCTCCTCCCGCAGCGCGTTCTCCTCCCTTGCCTCCCGCATCTCGCCCTGGAGGGCGAGCGCCGCCCGCCAGTGCGCCAGGAAGTCCGGATCCAGTGTGATCAGGGCGCCGACACAGGGCATGTCGTCGCCCACCACCACCGCCTGGTGGATGAGCGGATGCATCCGCAGCCGCTGTTCCAGGGCGGCCGGTGCGACGCTCTTGCCGCTACTGGTGATGATGATGTCCTTCTTGCGGCCGGTGATCGTCAGGTAGCCCTCGGAGTCCAGCTGTCCCAGGTCCCCGGTGGCCAGCCAGCCGCCGCGCAGCGCGGCCCGGGTGGCGCCGTCGTCACCCAGGTATCCCTGGAACACCGACGGGCCGCGCACCAGGATCTCCCCGTCCTCGGCCACCTGGATCTCCGTGCCCGGCAGCGGCTGCCCGACAGTCCCCGACTTCTCCCGGCCCAGCGGCTGCATCGTCACCCCGCCGCCGGTCTCCGTCAGGCCGTACCCGTCGTGCACGTAGATGCCGATGCCCTCGTAGAACAGCGAAAGGTCGCGGCTGAGGGTGGAGCCGCCGGACGTCGCCCGGCGCACCCGGCCGCCCAGCGCGGCGCGCAGCCTGCGGTACACCGTGCGCTCGTACAGCGCGTGCTGGAGCCGCAGGTCGAAGCCGGGCCCGCGGCCCCGGCCCAGCCGCTGGCGTTCCAGCGCCGAGGCGAAGTCCCGCGCCGTCTCGGCGGCCCGCTCGAACAGCCCGGCGTGGCCCCCCTGCTGGGCCGTGCGCAGGAAGTTCTTGTAGATCTTCTCGAACACCGACGGCACCGCGTAGAAGTACGTGGGCCGGAAGGAGCGCAGCGCCGACGACAGCGCCTCCCCGTCCAGGTCGGCCTGGTGCCCCATCAGCAGACCACCGCGCAGGCACAAGCCCTGGATCATCAGCCCGTACACGTGCGAGAAGGGCAGGAAGGCGAGCACGGAGCCCTGCTCACCGGGGGGTGCCGCGGTGTGCCCCCAGCCCGACAGCAGCGTGTCGCAGGGGGCGGCCAGGTTGCGGTGGCTGAGGGCGCAGCCCATGGCGTGGCCGGTGGTGCCGGAGGTGTAGGCGACGACGGCCGTGGAGTCCGGCAGCACGATGCGGCGCATCGAGTCGACCGTGGCCAGCGGGACGGACTCCCCGCGCACCGCCAGCTCCCCCAGCGCGTCGGCGTCCAGCTGCCAGACGTGACGCAGTAACGGCAGGGACGCGCACACCGAGCCGACGGTCATGACGCCCTGCTCGTCCTCGACGACCACGGCGACACAGCCGGCGTCCCGCAGGATCCACTCGACCTGGTCCCGCGACGCCGTCGGGTACACCGGGACGACCTCGGCCCCCACCGCCCACAGCGCGTAGCACAGGACCGTCCACTCGTACCGGGTGCGTGCCATGATCGCCACGCGGTGGCCCGGCGCGATCCCGGAGGCGATCAGGCCCTTGGCCGTGTCCACCACCTCGTCACGCAGCTCGATCGCCGTCACTTCCTCCCAGCGGGCGGAGGCGGGGTCGGCGCGGCGGGCGAGCAGCGGCCGGGTGGGCTCGCGGTCCGCCGTCTCGAAGACGCTGTCGGCGAGCCCGCCGGTCAGGGGCGTAACGGCCGGTGGAGCGACGGCGAGGTCGCGCATGCACTGCTCCTGACGTGTACGGGGTGTGACGTTGCCGACGGGTACCGTCATCGGCGGGGCTCGAATGTAGTCGAGGAGAGCCCCTCAGTGGTCGGGAAATACGGAAGTGGTTCATCTGATGATCTCGGCGAGAGGGGGGACCCGGACGGCATGAGTCACATCAGCCCCGATCCCGAACCCGAACGCACCCCCGGCCTGGAGCCCGGCGGCGGCGTACCGCCGGGCGAGACCCCGCCCGCGGAGAGCAGCCTGCCCGAGGCGGGGCCCCGGGAGACACACAACCCGACCAAGGGCTGGTCCAAGGGCCCACTGACCGTGATCATCGTCCTGGTGGTGCTGATCGCGGCGTTCTTCCTGGCCTACGCCCTCGCCCTGATCCTCTGAGCCCGCACCGCCCCGCGGCCGGGACGCCTCACGCCTGGGTGTGGCGCACGCACTCGGTGACGACGTCCCGCAGGCTCCCCGTGCGTTCCATCAGCGCGCGCTGCACCTGGGCACCGTTGCCGTCCCGCAGCAGCTCCTCGCAGGCGGTCCGCGCCCGGTCGAGGTCACCGGTGTCCGCGAGGGCCTCCTCGACGTGGTCCAGCAGGGCACGGACGACTGCCTCCGCGGGCATCCGCCGCATGGTCAGCGGGTGCAGCAGTTCGCCCGTCAGACCCGAACGGGCGGCCTGCCAGTCGGCCAGCTGCAGCAGGCTGACACTGTGGTCGAGCGGTTCGCGGCCGGCCCGCCACTCGCGTGCGGCGGTCTCGACGAGCCCACGGACGAGCGTGGCGACCAGCACCGCGGTGCCGGAGTGCAGACAGACGTCCGCGACGCGGATCTCCACCGTCGGGTATCGCTGTGACAGCCGGGCGTCGAAGTAGATCATCCCGTCGTCGAGGATGGCGCCCGTGGCCACCATGTCCGCGATCAGGCGGTGGTAGCGTTCGGCCGACCCGAAGATCTCCGTGGGACCAGCCGACGGCCAGCGCAGCCACACCCGGCTGCGGTAGCTGCCGTAGCCCGAGTCACTGCCCTGCCAGAACGGCGAGTTCGCACTGATCGCCTTCAGGACCTGGAGCCAGGGCCGCAACCGGTCGATGATCGCGACGCCCTCGTCCTCGGACTCGACCGAGACGTGCACATGGCACCCCATGACGAGTTGCTCACGGGTGGCGATGCCGTACTGGTCCGCCATCCACTGGTAGCGCCGGTTGACGCCGACGGCGGGGCTCACCGGCAGCGGGGAGGTGGCGAGCGCCGCGACGGTGCAGCCGATCTCCCCCGCGTGCCGGGCGGCCTCCTTGCGGCAGCGGACGATCTCCGCGTGCAGGCTCTCCATGGAGGACTGCGGATGAGTGGCGAACTCCAGCATCTGCTCGTGGAGTTCCTTCTCGAAGACGTCCTGATCCGCGTCGTCCTGCGCGGCCCGGGCGAGCACCGCTGCGGACAGCGCTCGCGGTTCCCCGGTCTCCGGATCGACCAGGAGGAGTTCCTCCTCCACTCCGACGGTGCGCACCTGATGCCCGCCCTTCTGTGCCCGTGCCGCCTCGTACCACCGGGTTCTCCCGGTGGTACGACCCCCAGTGCCCCTCACGGGCGGGAGGACACCTGGTGGCGCGGCAGGACTTCACGGAGCGAACGGCGTCAGCCACACCGTGGCCAGCGGAGGCAGCGTGATCCGGATCCCTCCGTCCTCTCGTTTCACCGGGTCCGCGTTGGTGACGCCGCTGCCCCCGTAACGGGTGGCGTCGGTGTTGAGGCTCTCCTGCCAGACGTCGGTCACGTCCGGGACCCACAGGTCGTAGGCGTGCCGGACGACGGGGGAGAAGTTCGACACCGCGAGCAGGGGGTTGCCCTCGCAGTCGTACCGGAGGAACGCGAAGACGTTGTCGTCGGCCGAGTCCACCGCCACCCAGCGGAAGCCCTCCGGGCGGGTGTCGCACTGCCACAGCGCCGGGGTCGCCCGATACGCCGTGTTCAGGTCGCGGACCAGATCGCGCACGCCCCGGTGGTCACCGGCCGAGTGGTAACCGTCGTCGAGCAGCCACCACTCCGGCCCGTGCTCCACCGACCACTCGGCCCCCTGCGCGAACTCCTGCCCCATGAACAGCAGCTGCTTGCCGGGGTGGCTCCACATGAAGCCCAGGTAGGCACGGACGTTCGCGCGCCGCTGCCACCAGTCGCCCGGTGCCTTCGACACCAGTGCCTGCTTGCCGTGCACGACCTCGTCGTGGGAGATGGGCAGGACGTAGTTCTCGCTGTAGGCGTACACCATCGAGAAGGTCATCTCGTGGTGGTGGTACTTGCGGTGCACCGGCTCGTGGGCGAGGTACTCCAGGGAGTCGTGCATCCAGCCCATGTTCCACTTCAGCCCGAAACCGAGCCCGCCGGTGTCGGTGGGCCGGGTGACCCCGCCCCAGGCGGTGGACTCCTCCGCGATCGTGACCACTCCGGGAGCGCGCCGGTACACGGTCGCGTTCATCTCCTGGAGGAAGCCCATGGCCGCCAGATCCTCCCGGCCGCCGAAGGCGTTGGGCTCCCACTGACCGTCCTCGCGCGAGTAGTCCAGATAGAGCATCGAGGCGACCGCGTCCACGCGCAGCCCGTCGATGTGGAACTCCTCGCACCAGTACACCGCGTTGGCCACGAGGAAGTTCCGCACCTCGGTGCGGGCGAAGTCGAACTCGTACGTGCCCCAGTCCGGGTGCTCGGCGCGCCGGTCGTCCCCGGGCTCGTACAGCGGATCCCCGTCGAACCGGGCCAGCGCCCAGTCGTCCTTCGGGAAGTGCGCCGGCACCCAGTCCATGATCACGCCGATGCCGGCCCGGTGGCAGGCGTCGACGAAGTACCGGAAGTCGTCCGGGGAGCCCAGCCGGGCGGTCGGCGCGTAGAACCCGGTGACCTGGTAGCCCCAGGAGCCGTGGAAGGGGTGTTCGGCGACCGGCATCAGCTCGACGTGCGTGAAACCGAGGTCCTTGACGTACGCCGGAAGTTCCTCGGCGAGCTGCCGGTAGTCCAGCCCAGGTCGCCAGGACGCCAGATGCACCTCGTACACCGAGAACGGTGCCTCGTGCACCGGCGTGTCCGCGCGATGCGCCATCCACTCGGCGTCGCCCCACTCGTAGTGGGAGGCCGTCACGATCGACGCCGTGTTCGGCGGCTCCTCCGTGCGGCGCGCCATCGGGTCCGCCTTGAGGAAGCGGTGGCCGTACCGGGAGTGGATCTCGAACTTGTAGGCGGTGCCCTCGCCGACGCCCGGCAGGAACAACTCCCACACCCCGGAGGCGCCCAGGGACCGCATCGGGAACTGTGTGCCGTCCCAGTGGGTGAAGTCCGCGGCGACCCGCACGCCCTGCGCGTTCGGCGCCCACACCGTGAACCGGGTGCCGGCCACGCCCTCGTGGATCATCGGCCACGCGCCGAGCGCCTGCCAGAGCTGCTCGTGCCGGCCCTCGCGGATGAGGTGCAGGTCGAGCTCGCCGAGCGCGGGCAGGAAGCGGTACGGGTCGTGCACCTCCTGCTCGCCGCCCTCGTACGCCACGTGCAGCGTGTACTCGGGGATCGCGTCCAGTGGCAGCACGGCCGAGAACAGGCCGTCGCCCTCGGAGACGAGGGCGGTGCGCTGCCCGCCGGTCACCACGCTCACGGAACGGGCGAAGGGCCGCAGCGCCCGGAACGCGATCCCGCCCGGGACGGGGTGGGCGCCCAGCAGCGCGTGCGGATCGTGGTGGGCACCCGCCAGCAGGCGCCCTCGGTCCTCCGGGCTCAGGGCGGGCGCGGTCGTACTCGGGACCGGGCCGGACGGCTCCGGGATTGAGGTGTCACGCAGGGCCACGGCTCAGTCTCCTCTCACAGCGAGGCGCTCGATCGCCGCCATCGGTACAGGCAGCCAGTCGGGGCGGTGCCGTGCCTCGTACAGCACCTCGTACACGGCCCGGTCCGTCTCGTAGGCGCGGAGCAGTCCGTGTTTCTTGCGGGGATCCCAGCCGGCGCGGGCGGCATAGCCCGCGCAATAGGCCTCGCGGCAGCGACGCGCCCACTCCGGCCGCCAGGGGCGGCGCTGCCGGGCGGCGTAGTCGAAGGAGCGCAGCATCCCGGCGATGTCCCGCACGGGGGAGTGGGCGCTGCGCCGTTCGGAGAGCGGCCGGGACGGCTCGCCCTCGAAGTCGATGACGAACCACTCGCGGCCGGCCCGCAGCACCTGGCCCAGGTGCAGGTCGCCGTGGATGCGCTGGGCGGGCGGGCCGGGGTCGCAGGTGGTGAGGGCGGCGAACGCGGTCCGCAGACCGGGCACGAACGGCTGGAGCGCGGGCACGCAATGCGCGGCGGCGTCCAGCCGCTCGGTCATCGCCGTCGCCGTACGCCGGTTCTCCCCGGGCGCGCCGACCGGGAAGGCCGAGGCCAGCGCGAGGTGCACGTCCGCCGTGGCCGCGCCCAGCGCCCGGGCCTGCACCGTGAAGTCGTCGCCGGCGGCCAGGGCGTGCAGTGCCAGCGTCCAGCCGTCGGAGGCGTCCCGCAGATACGGCTGGAGCACGCCGAGCGTGGCCTTGAACGGATGTTTCGTCTGGAACCAGGCCACGGGCGCGGGGACGCGGTGGCAGCCCTGGCTCGCCAGCGCGCCCGGCACCTCCAGGTCCGGGTTGACGCCCGGCTGGATACGCCGGAAGACCTTCAGGATGTACTCGTCGCCGTACACCAGCGAGGAGTTGGACTGCTCCGCGTCCAGCAGCCGCGGCACCAGCCCGGCGGGCACCTGCTGGTCCGGGTCGCAGTCGAAGCGCAGGGGGCCCGCGGTACCGGGAAGCCGCAGCCGGTCCAGGAGCAGCTGGGCCGAACGGGGGGCGTGGAGTGCGTCGTAGACCGTCAGGCCGGCCAGCGGCCCGTCCTGCACCTGTCCGATGAGCGCCCGGCCGAGGCGCGGTGACGGGTGCTCCCGTACGCCGAGCAGCAACTGGTAGCAGTCACCGGCCGGGAGAGCCCCGCCGGGCGAGGGCACGCCCGTGTGACCGGCATGTACCAGCAGGTGCAGACAGCCCGGGAACAGCTCGGTCATCGACAGCAGGCCGAGCTCGGTGACGGGCCGGTCCTTGCCCGCGAACCAGCGCTGTCGCGGCAGCCAGTCACGCAGCAGCACGCCGAGCGACTCCATGGGCTCGGCCAGGCGCGTGGCGCCCGGGCGGACGGATGCCGTCTTCGGCATGGTCACGCCTCCTTTCGCCGGCGCGTGCTCACAGTCGCCGGCCGATGCGCGATGCGACTCGGTTGAGCCGGAACCAGTAGAAGCCGTGGCCCCCGAGGGTCAGCAGGTACGGCAGCTCGCCGATGGCCGGGAAGCGGACTCCGCCGAACAGCTCCACCGGGTGCCGCCCGGCGAACTCCTGCAGATCGAGCTCGGTCGGCTGGGCGAATCGCGCGAAGTTGTTCACGCACAGCACCAGGTCGTCCTCGTACTCCCGCAGGAAGGCCAGCACGGCCGGGTTGGAGGAGGGAAGTTCGGTGTAGGTGCCGAGGCCGAAGGCCGGGTTCTGCTTGCGGATCTCGATCATGCGCCGGGTCCAGTGCAGCAGCGACGAGGGTGACGACATCGACGCCTCGACGTTGGTGACCTGATGGCCGTAGACCGGGTCCATGATCGCCGGCAGGAAGAGGCGGCCCGGGTCGCAGGCGGAGAAGCCGGCGTTGCGGTCCGGTGTCCACTGCATCGGTGTCCGGACGGCGTCCCGGTCGCCGAGCCAGATGTTGTCGCCCATGCCGATCTCGTCGCCGTAGTAGAGGATCGGTGAGCCGGGGAGGGCCAGCAGCAGCGCGGTGAACAGCTCGATGGTGTGCCGGTCGTTGTCGAGCAGGGGAGCCAGACGCCTGCGGATGCCGATGTTGGCGCGCATGCGGGGGTCCTTGGCGTACTCGGCCCACATGTAGTCGCGCTCTTCGTCCGTGACCATCTCGAGCGTGAGCTCGTCGTGGTTGCGCAGGAACATGCCCCACTGGCAGCCCGAGGGGATGGCCGGGGTCTTGGCCAGGATTTCCGAGACCGGGTAGCGGGACTCCCGTCGTACGGCCATGAAGATGCGCGGCATGACCGGGAAGTGGAAGGCCATGTGGCACTCGTCGCCGCCGCTGGGATAGTCGCCGAAGTAGTCGACGACGTCCTCGGGCCACTGGTTGGCCTCCGCCAGCAGCACCGTGTCCGGGTACTGCGCGTCGATCTCGCGGCGGACGCGCTTGAGGAACGCGTGGGTGGCGGGCAGGTTCTCGCAGTTGGTGTCCTCGGCCGCGTAGAGATACGGCACCGCGTCCAGCCGGAATCCGTCGATGCCGAGGTCCAGCCAGAACTTCAGCGCGGCCAGGATCTCCTCCTGCACACGCGGGTTCTCGTAGTTGAGGTCCGGCTGGTGCGAGAAGAAGCGGTGGAAGAAGTACTGGCCCCGCACCGGGTCGTGGGTCCAGTTCGACGTCTCGGTGTCGACGAAGATGATCCGCGCGTCCGCATAGCCCTTGTCGTCGTCGGCCCACACGTAGTAGTCGCCGTAGGGCCCGTCGGGGTCCTTCCTCGACTCCTGGAACCACGGGTGCTGGTCGCTGGTGTGGT
>NZ_JBEXQJ010000074.1:0-12753 GCF_040612515.1 Streptomyces sp. NPDC006372
GCGTGACGCGGCTCGGCGTGAGGCTCTGGGGAGAGGGCGGCGCCGGCACCGGCATGACGAACGGCGGTGCGCCGCCGGGGTGGCCTTTCTGCTGCCGCTGGCCGCTCCGTGGCCGGTGCTCGGCCTCGTCGGGGTGATGGGCGAGTTCACGCTGCGGCTGGTGGCCGTAGGCGGCATCGCCGCACACCTGATCCGGACGATCCCGCCGACCCGATTCACCGCCGCGCTGCGGGCGGCGCGGGTGCCCTCGGCGTTCACCGTCTCCGGCGCGGTGATGCTGCGGTTCGCGCCCACCATCGTGAGCGAGGCACAGGCGGTGCGGGACGCCATGCGGCTACGCGGGCTCGGCGGCTGGACGGCGATGCTGCGGCATCCCCTGCGTGCCATCGAGTACTTCACGGTCCCGCTGATGGCGTCGAGTCTCCGTGCGGCGGAGGACCTTTCGGCGTCGGCGCTGCTCCGCGGGCTGGGATCGCAGCCACGGCCGACGTCGATGCATCCGCCGCGGCTCGGCCCCGCGGACGCGGTGGCCGGATGTGTGGTGGTGCTGCTGGCGGCGGCGACAGTGCTGTGGAGGTCCGGGCGGTGATCCGGTTCAAGGGCGTCCGATGGGCGTATCAAGGGCATGACAAGACCGTGCTCGACGGGCTGGACCTGCACATCCGGCGCGGTGAGACCGTGGTGCTGTGCGGGCCGAGCGGTTCGGGCAAGAGCTCGGCGCTGCGGCTCATGAACGGCCTCATCCCGCATTTCCATGAGGGGACCCTGGAGGGGGAGGTCCGCGTCGCCGGGGAACCGATCCACGACCTGGCACAGGTCGGGCGGGTGACCGGGACGGTGCTGCAGCACCCCCGCCGCCAGTTCTTCACCGACGCCGTCGACACCGAACTGGCCTTCGCACTGGAGAACTTCGGTACGCCGCCTCAGCGCATCCGCCACCGGGTCGGCGAGGTCATCGCCGACTTCGGGCTGACCGCTCTCGACGGTTCGCTGCGGCAGATGTCGGGCGGTCAGCAGCAGCGGGTGGCGTGCGCGGCGGCCATCACGCACGGGCCGCCGTTGCTGCTGTTCGACGAACCCACCTCCAACCTGTCCCCGCAGGGCATCGCGGAGCTCACCACGGCCTTGCGTCACCTTCAGGGGCTGGGCGCAACCCTCGTCATCGCCGAACACCGTCTGCACTATCTGCGCGAACTCGCCGACCGGATCGTGGTGCTCCACGAGGGCCGGGTCAGCAGGGAATGGACCAGGGCCGAATTCGCGGGACTGACCGATGAGATGTTGCGCGAGGAGGGACTGCGCAGCCTCGACCCGCCCGGAAGGGACGGAGTGGCGCCGGCTTTCGCGTACGGACCCAGCATCGGCCCCGGAGGGACCCGGCCTCGTCCCGGGCCGGCGGCCGACGCCGACGGTGTTCTGCTGCGCGGCATCCGCTGCGGGTTCCGCGGCAGGCCCGTACTCGACATCGCGGCGGCGCATCTGCCCGCCGGTGTCATCACCGCCGTCACCGGGCCCAACGGGGCGGGCAAGACCACCCTGGCCCGGATCCTCGCCGGCCTGCAACGCCACGCCGGTCAGGTGCTCCTGGACGGTCGCCCGCTGTCCCGCGCGCGGCGGCAGCGCGAGACCGCGCTCGTGATGCAGGACGTGCAGCGGCAGCTGTTCACCGACAGCGTCACCGCCGAACTGATGCTCGGTGCGCTCCCGGAGCACGCGGGACACGCCGCCGCCGTGCTCGCCGGTCTCGACCTGAAGGGTTTCGGCGACCGGCACCCGCTGTCGCTGTCCGGAGGCCAGCAGCAGCGCCTGGTCGTGGCCACGGCCAGGCTGAGCGGCCGCCGCGTCGTCATTTTCGACGAGCCCAGCTCCGGTGTCGACCGCCGCCACCTGCAATCCATGACCCAGGTCATGCGCGATGTCGCCGGGTCGGGCGCCGTGGTGCTCCTCATCAGCCATGATGCCGACCTGCTCACCCTCGCCGCGGACCAGGAATTGTGCCTGGCCGCCCTGTGAAGAACTCACAGGGGCGGGGGTGAAGTGAACATTGTGACGCCGAGCCCGCGGCCGGTAACCTGCCGATATTGGTGCGGGTTGAATTTCTTGCAAATGATGTCGGCCTGTTTTCCGGGAATTGAGCGGGAAGCTGTGGAAATGGGGATGCCGGATGTGCGGAATAGCGGGCTGGGTTTCGTTCGACACCGATCTGACGCGCCAGGGTGACGTGCTCGACGCCATGACCGAGACGATGGCATGCCGCGGCCCGGACGGCCGTGGCACGTACCTGGGCACGCATGTGGGACTCGGGCACCGGCGTCTCGCCGTCATCGACCTGCCCGGTGGCACGCAGCCGATGAGCGTGAGCACGCCGGCCGGGGATGTCGTCCTGGTGTACTCCGGGGAGGCCTACAACTTCCAGGAGCTGCGCGGCCGCCTCGAGTCGCTGGGGCACAGCTTCCGGACGGACAGTGACACCGAGGTGGTGCTCCGCAGCTACCTGGAGTGGGGCGAGAGCGTCGTCGACCACCTCGACGGCATGTACGCGTTCGCGATCTGGGACGCGCGCGACCAGAAGTTGCTCCTCGTACGCGACCGCATGGGGATCAAGCCCCTCTTCTACCACCCCACTTCGGACGGTGTGCTGTTCGGCTCGGAACCGAAGGCGATCCTGGCGAACCCGCTGGTGCGCAAGGCGGTCGATACTGACGGGCTGCGGGAGCTGTTCGCGCAGACCAAGACCCCGGGCTGGGCGCTGTGGAAGGGCATGCACGAGGTGCTGCCGGGCACGCTGATCAGCGTGGACCGACGCGGCCTGCGGGAGCGGACCTACTGGCGCCTGCAGGCGGCCGAGCACACGGACAGCCTCGACGACACCGTGGCACGGGTTCGGGAGATGCTCACCGGGATCGTCGACCGGCAGCTGATCTCGGACGTGCCGCAGTGCGTCCTGCTCTCGGGCGGGCTGGACTCCAGCGCGATCACCGGCCTCGCGGCCGAGCGGCTGGCCCTGCGGGGCGAGCAGGTGCGCACCTTCTCGGTGGATTTCGCCGGACAGGAGGAGAATTTCGTCCCCGACGAGATGCGCGAGACCCCCGATTCGCCGTTCGTGCGCGATGTCGTGGCGCATGTGCGGTCCGCGCACCACGACGTGGTGCTGAACCCCGCCGACCTCTCGGACCCCGCGGTGCGGCGCGCTGCCGTCGGCGCGCGGGACATCCCGAACGGCTTCGGTGATCTGGACAATTCGCTGTACCTGCTGTTCAAGGCGATCAGGGAACGGTCGACAGTGGCGCTGTCGGGCGAGTCGGCCGACGAGGTGTTCGGCGGATATCCCTGGTTCCACGTCGAAGCGCTGACCCGCGCCGACACCTTCCCGTGGATGGCGGTCATCCCTCCGCTGAGCCTTGCGGCGCGCACCGACCACATCGAGCCCGGGCTGCGGAAGCGACTCGACGTGGGGGCCTACACCGCCGACCAGTACGCGACGGCGCTCGCCGAGGTCGAGCACCTCGACGGCGCGTCCGAGCTGGAGCGCCGCATGCGCTCGATGTTCCACCTCCACCTGACGCGTTTCGTGCGCAACATGCTCGACCGCAAGGACCGGCTGTCCATGGCGGTCGGGCTCGAGGTGCGGGTGCCGTTCTGCAACCATGAGCTCGTCGAGTACGTCTACAACACGCCGTGGTCGATGAAGGCGTTCGACGGCCGGGAGAAGAGCCTGCTGCGCCATGCCGCGGCCCCCGTGATGCCCCGCTCGGTGGTGGAGCGGGTCAAGAGCCCGTACCCGTCGCCGCAGAACCCCGAGTACGCGGCGAATCTGCAGCAGCAGGTGAAGGAGCTCGTCGCGACCCCCGATTCACAGGTGTTCTCGCTGGTCGACCGGGCCTGGGCGCAGCAGGTCGTGGCGCAGGATCCGGCGGGCATGCCGGTGGCCGTACGCGCCGGACTGGAGCGCGTGCTCGACCTGAGCACCTGGCTGGAGCTGCACTCGCCCGAACTGCAGCTGGACTGAGGGATCCCGGGCGACAAAGACCTCCGCGTGCGGTGGAGCCTGAAGGCTCCGCCCCACCGGAGGTCTCGCCGTGCTCAGGCCTGGGACGGGGGTGTCGCCGCTGTGGCCTGGGCGAGCAGCCCGTCGACGAGGGCCTGGAGCCCGTGGCGGTAGTCGTCCTCGGGTACCTGGGTCGGCCATTGACCGCTCAGGGCGGCCAGGCGGGGCGCCTGGGACGCGTCGAGTACGTCGGCCAGAGTTTCGCGGTTGGCGGGCTGCTCGTCGTCCACCGGCCGACGGCCGTGATGCGCCTGGACGAGGATCTCGCCGACCGTGTAGTACCAGAGGCTGCGGACGATATAGACGGCCCGTTCGGGTGAGCATCCGTAGTCGATGGCTCCGGCCACGATCGTCTCGATCAGCGACAGGGGCTTTTCGCCGAGGCGGACGAGGAACCCGTCGGCCGTCAGGACCCTCGCGGCCCAGGGCCAGGCGGCGAGGGAGTCGTGGATCGCGATGATGGCCGCGATGATCCGGTCCCGTGGCTCGCCGGGCAGGTCGGGGTGCGGGATCTGATCCGCGTACTCCTGCATCAGGAGGAACAGCAGGTCCTCCTTGTCCTGCACGTGGTGGTACAGGGTCGTTGACCCGATGCCGATCTCGGCGGCCAGTCGGCGGATGGTCAGCTTCTCCCAGCCGTCCCGATCGATGAGCCGGCGGGCCGCGGCCAGGATCTGCCGTCGGGAGGTTACGGGTGGTCGGCCGACTCGGCCGTGTGGTGCGTTGGTTCGGGACACCGTCCCATCATGCCCTTCTGCTCAGGACCTGCCGAAGTCGGTTGGCTCCGACCTCTGTGCTCAAAAGCGGGCTGTTCCAGTGATAATTTCAGAACGCGTTCGTAAAATCTACTGGCTCGAGCTGGACGACCTCGCGAGACGGGCGGGAGGTTCAGGTCGGCACCTGGCTTCATGCACTCAGCGGTGGCCGGCTCCACCTGGGCGTGCGTCTTCGAGGGCCTCTGGGGCTCTTGCCGGGGCCGCGCGGGGCAGCCCTGACGCCCATGTGACGCTCGTGCTGATGTGACGTCAGGTCTTGACGCGGGGTCAGGAAGAGATGTGGGTCGTCTCTTAGTTGTCGACCAACGACATGTGGTGCTCGTTGTAGCGGTCGCCCTGCACGCCGATGCGGCCGGCGAGATCGTTCAGGTCGGCCAGTTCGTCGGCGGAGAGCGCCAGTTGAGTGGCGCCGATGTTCTCTTCCACGCGGGACAGGCGTCGTGTTCCGGGGAACGGGACGATCGACGGGTGCTGGTCGAGGAGCCAGGCGAGGGCGACCTGGCCGGGTGTGGCGCCCTTGGCCCGGGCGAGCGATGAACGGCACGAAGCCGACGCCGAGGGCCGCGCAAGTGGGCAGCGCCTCCGGCTCGGGGTCCCGGGTCCACAACGAGTACTCGCTCTGCACCGCCGTCAACCGGATGCACCGCGTGGGCGCGGCAGATGGTCTGCGCACGGGCCTCCGAGAGCCCGAAGCAGCGCACCTTGCCTTCCCGTACGAGTTCGCCCACCGTGCCGGCAACGTCCTCGATCGGCGCGTCCGGGTCGACGCGGTGCTGGTAGAACAGGTCGATCGTGTCCACTCCGAGGCGCCTGAGGGAGGCGTCGGCCACGGTGCGGATCTGTTCTGGGCGGCTGTTGAGCCCGGCGGGCGCGCCGGTCTCGATGCGGAAGCCGAACTTGGTGGCGATGACCACGTCGTCGCGCAGCGGTGTGAGGGCTTCTCCGACGAGTTCCTCGTTGACGTACGGGCCGTACACCTCCGCGTGGTCGAAGAACGTGACGCCGCGTTCGACGGCCCGCATCCGGGCCTTCGGCATATGTTCGCCTCGGCCAGGCCCTCGGCCGCTGCACGGTTTGGCAGTGCGTTTCGGTGCTCGACGTCGCTGATCGGGTGAGCGCCATTTCCGCCGATCCGCTTGCCGAAGGGGGCGTACAGCAGGCGGGTGGCGTTCCAGCGTGCTTGTACGCAGATGCCCTTGGGGTGGCTGAGTGTGCGGAAGCCTTCGATGTCGTGGTATTCGCCCATCCCGCTGGCCGATGGTGTTCCTTAGCCGTTGGTGCGGGCGACGGCGAGCTGCGTGCGCTGGCGGCGGGCCATCCAGCCCATGAGCCGGACCATCGTGCGGCGGGGCAGGAGCTTGCCGGCGAGGGCGAGCGGCCGGCCGTTGGTGATCACTGACGGGGGCGCGGATCGGCGGTCGAGCGTGTCGAGGGCAATGGTCACGACCTGCTCGGGGGTTGCCCGTTTCGTGCCGTAGTCGGCGGACTGACTGCCGGCGACGTCGTAGAACTCGGTCCGGGTGGCGCCGGGGCACACGGCCAGGACACGCAGGCCGGTGCCGCGGGTCTCCTCCCACAGCGATTCGGTGAAGCTGAGGACGAACGCCTTGGTGGCGCCGTAGACGCTCAGGTATGGGGTCGGCTGGAAGCCCAGCAGGCTCGCGACGTTGATCAGGACGCCGGTGTCGGCGGAGGTCAGCGGGTCGATGTAGGCGCGGCTGAGGTCGACCAGCGCGCTGACGTTCAGCGCGATCATGCTTTGCAGGCGGTCGGGGTCCTCGTTGGTGAACGCGTCGTTGGTGCCGAAGCCGGCGTTGTTGACCAGTCCGGTGGCGTAGATGCCGCGGGACTCGAGTTCGGCGCGCAGCGTGCGGCCGGCGTCGGGCAGGCCGAGGTCGCGGGCGATGGCGGTCACCGTGACGCCGTGGGCGCGGGTGAGTTCGGCGGCCAGGCTCTCGAGCCGGTCCGCCCGGCGGGCCACCAGTACGAGGTTCGCGCCGCGGCGGGCCAGCTGGCGGGCGAATTCGGCGCCGAGGCCGGAGCTGGCGCCGGTGACGATGACGGTCTGACGGTGATAGTCGATTGTGCTCATGGCGTTCACTCTAGGCACCGTTTTGCACTGAGTGCAAGTACCTGCATCGAGTGAGGCAACGTACCATCGGTGCATGGCTCAGAAACCCACACCCATCCGGGAACAGACCCGCTCGGTGGTCCGATCGCTGCTGGCCCGAACCGCTATCGAGCTGTTCGCCACCAAGGGCTACGACGACACGACCCTCGATGAGGTCGCCGCCGCCGCGGGCGTCTCCCGGCGGACCCTGTTCAATTACTTCCGCAACAAGGAAGACCTCGCGCTCAGCGGTCTGGACGAACAGGGCGAGCTGATCGCCGCGCGCCTCGCCGAGCGCCCGGCCGACGAGGATGCCTGGACGGCGCTGCGCGCGGCGTTCCAGGTGCTCGAGGAGATCGACGTGACAGCCGAAGGGCGGCTGGAGTTCATCACGCTGCTGTTCGGCAACGATTCCCTACGCGCGGGACACGCCGAGAAGCAGGCGCGCTGGCAGGACCTGTTCGCGCCGCAGATCGAGCCGCGACTGCCCGACTCCGACCGCCGCACCCTGCAAGCGCGCGCGATCGCAGCCGCAGCGATCATCTGCCTGCAGGCAGCCAACGAGGAGTGGGTACGCCTGGGCGGACAGGCCGACCTGTTCGACCTCTACGACACCGCCGTACAGGCCATCCGCCGCCCCACCTGAAACCGGTGGCATCCAGCTCCACCACGCTCGTCGGCGGGGGACGAGGGCCCGAACCGTCTGACCGCGCCCAGCACGACCGAACGATCCGGCCACCGTGAGCCGCGCAGCCAGGGGGCAGCCCTGGACGGGGAGCCGCAGCGTTCGGTAGCCGCCGGCATCGAGCTCGGCCGTTTCGCCGGCGATGTTCACCGTGCGGGTGCCGTAGACCGAGACAGGACTCCGGAGCCGGCTCGTGCCGGTGGAGTTTCCGCGTCGCTTACCTGCAGCCCGCCGAGCGGGCCGCGCTCGACCAGGGAGTGGTGGGGCCCGCCGCGAGTAGGAGAACCGGGGCAGCGCGCTCGCATCGACCGGACCTGATCGTTCTCGGAGTCAACGGCTGTACCGATGTCCTCGCGGCTGACCGTGAAGCACGGTACCGGTCCAGCCGGCGAGGAGGGCGAGGGCTTCGGCGGAAGGTGAGGCGGGTTCGGGGGTGTAGATGGTGAGGGTCTGTTCAGGGTCGCCTTCGACGGCCAGGACGAGGTAGTCGAGGGTGAGGTCGCCGGCGATGGGGTGGTGGAGGCGTTTGGTGCCGCTGGTGTGAGCCTGGACGTCATGGTCGGCCCACATGCGGCGGAAGGTGTCGCTGTGCAGGGACAGCTCGCCGATCAGTTCGGTGAGCTGCGGGTCGTCGGGGTGGCGTCCGGCGTACAGGCGCAGCATGGCCAGGCAGTCGCCGGCGACCTGGTCCCAGTCGGCGTACAGGCTGCGGGCGGCCTCGTCGAGGAAGACGAAGCGGGCGAAGTTGCGCTCGCGGCGGGGCCGTGCTTCGAAGTCGGTGTAGAGGGTGTGGGCGAGCTTGTTGGCGGCCAGGACGTCCGTGCGTCGTCCCTGGACCACCGCGGGCACGTCGAGTGAGTCCAGGGTGCGGTAGAGGACCGGGTGGACCCGTTGGGGGGCGAGGGGGCGCTTGCGGCGGGCCCGGGCGGCTGTGGGCTGGGCGAGGTCGAAGAGGTGGGCGCGTTCGGTGTCGTCCAGTTGGAGGGCGCGGGCGACGGCCTCCAGGACGGTTTCGGAGATGCCCTGGGTGCGGCCCCGTTCCAGGCGGATGTAGTAGTCGACGCTGACTCCGGCGAGCTGGGCGACTTCCTCGCGGCGCAGGCCCGGCACGCGACGGGCACCGCCGTGCGGGACGAGTCCGGCCTGCTCGGGGGTGATCCGGGCCCGGCGGGTTCGCAGGAACTCACGGATCTCGCTGCTGCGGTCCATGGGTCCACCGTACGGCGGTACCTGGCAGGCCAGCGTGCTGAAGGGGGTACTGGCAGACCCCCGGAAGAGCGGTGCCCTTTACGGCGACCAACGGGACGTTCGCGGGTGGTTGCCTGGATAGCGGGCCTACCGCACGGCCGGCCGTGACCATTCGAGAAGTACGCGCCGTCGAGAAGCACGCGACGTAACCGCACGTAGGAGATCGTCGCCGGCGCTGCCCGCCGTCTGCCCCTTCCGCCGTACGTCTTGTAGAAGAGGACACCCCCATGGCTTCGAAACTGACCGGCACCGTCGCGCTCGTCACCGGTGCGAGCAGCGGTATCGGCGCCGCCACCGCTCGCCGGCTCGCCGAGCAGGGCGCCTCGGTGGCGCTCGTGGCCCGCCGCAAGGACCGCCTGGAAGCCCTTTCCGCTGAGATCGAGCAAGCGGGCGGCACCGCGCTGGTGGTGGCAGCGGACATCACCGACCGCATCCAGGCCGAGAACGCCGTACAGCAGGTCGTCGACCGGTACGGACGCCTGGACACCCTGGTCAACAATGCCGGCCTGATGCTCCTGGGCCCCGTGGTCGGAGCGGAGGCCGAGGAGTGGGACCGCATGATCGCCGTCAACGTCCAGGGCCTGCTCTACACCACCCGCGCCGCCCTGCCGCACCTGCTCAAGGCCGCCGAACAGGACCCACGCCAGGTCGCCGACATCGCCAACATCGGCTCTGTCGCCGGCCGCGTGGCGAGCAAGGGCTTCGGCGTCTACAACGCCACGAAGTTCGGCGTGCACGCCTTCACAGAGTCCCTGCGCCAGGAAGTGACCCAGCGTCACGTGCGCGTCGGCGTCCTGGAGCCGGGTGCCGTGGAGAGCGAACTGGGCACGCACAACAAGCCCGAGATCCGCCGCGAGGTGATCGATCCCTACTTCGAGGGGACCGAGGTCCTGGCCGCCGAGGACATCGCCGACGGCGTCGCCTACATGGTCACCCGCCCGCGCCACGCCGCCGTCGGCGAGCTGTGGATCATGCCCACCGAGCAGGGCTGACCCCCCCGGGCCCGCTCGGCAACATCACGCACTGGGCGCCTCATCCGGCGCCTGAAAGGAAATCCCCATGAGCAAGGTCGTTTTCGTCACCGGTGCCGGACGTGGTCTGGGCACGGACATCGCCCGCCAGGCCCTCGACGCCGGTCACCAGGTCGTCGCCACCGGCCGCCGCCCCGAGGAGGTCGAGAAGACCCTGGGCGGCCCGCAGGACGACCTGCTGGTCACCAGGCTGGACGTCACCAGCCTGGACGACGCGCTCGCGGCCGCCCAGGCCGCCGTCGACCGCTTCGGCCGCATCGACGTCCTGATCAACAACGCCGGGAACTTCTACGCCGGTTTCTTCGAGGAGATCTCGCCGGAGCACATGCGCCGGCAGATCGAGACCAACCTCTTCGGCCCGATGAACGTCACCCGCGCCGTCCTGCCCGTCATGCGCGCTCAGCGCGACGGCCACGTCGTCACGATCTCCTCGCTCGCCGGTCAGGTCGGCACGGAGTTCACCTCCGCCTATGCCGCATCCAAGTTCGCCGTCGAGGGCTGGATGGAATCGCTGCACCAGGACATCGCCCCGTACAACATCCGCACCACGATCGTGGAGCCCGGCTACTTCCGCACCGAGCTGCTCGTGGACGCCTCCACCACCTGGCCCGAGCCGTCCATCGACGACTACGCCGTGCGCACCACCGCCACGGTCGAAGCATGGAAGAGCATCAACGGGCAACAGCCGGGCGACCCCACCAAACTCGCCCACGCCCTGCTGACCCTCGCCGACCAGGACCAGCCGCCGCTGCGCTTCGTCGCCGGCGCTGACGCCATCGAGGGCGTCACGGCCAAGGCCAAGGAACTTCTCGCCCAGGCCGAAGCCTCCCGTGAACTGGGCGGCAACCTCGGCCACGACCACACCAGCGCCTGACACCACCCCATGCACCGGGCCGGCCACCCGACCCGCCCGGTGCGCCAGGAGGCCGCGAGACACGGAGACCCGCAGCCAGTTGTATTGGTCACGAGCGTTATCGAGTCGACAGTTCGTGACGCCGGGGTCCTTGTGGAGTCACCTATGCTCGCGCCCAGTTGGTGTGACCAGTTCGCTGCAGGGGGCGGGGAGCCGCATGGCCGATGAGATCAAGTACGAGTACAAGGCCGTGCAGACGGTTCGGGGCACCGACGGTTTGGTGATCTCGAAGATGCAGAAGGACGGATGGGAGCTCGTGGAACAGCTCCCAGGCAGACTTCGCACCACCCTCAACTTTCGTCGGCCGAAGAGGCCACTACCGTGGCGTCTGATCGGGGCGGGGGCTGCCGTCCTCGTGGTCTTGGCCGCCATCATCGTCACTGGCGTCGCGCTCGGCGACTCAGACGAGGAGAAGGGCGCGTCAGCCAGTTCGACGGCCGGCAGCGAGAAGCCTTCCGTTACGCCGCCCGCAGACGAGCCGACTGCCGTTGAGGTGATCACGGCGCAGAACAATCGCGAGTTCGCAGCGTTGTTGAAGGCGGACCCGTGTGACGAGGCGAACGTGACCTTCGCAACCAAGCACGAGGGGCGGACAGTCGCCTTCGACGGGTCAATCAGGCACATGGCGTCCCACGGGGAGGATCAGACGCGCTACGACTTCCTTCTTGGGCCGGGCGACAAGGGACCGCGGACGACGGACGGCCCGAACTTCAAGTACGCAGACGTCAACACCGGAAATCTGCACCTGACCGGCAAGCAGGTCCCTGCCACCGTTGCGGTTGGCGACAAGTTCCGCTTCGTCGCCAAGGTGATCGAGTTCAACACGGTTCAGTGCCTCTTCCGCCTAGCCCCGGTCTCGACGGAGACCCGATAGCCGAAATGGGCAGCCTGCCCATCATGGAGGGGGCTGCCCGAGGGACTTCCCAACCGGATTGTCAGACCGCAGCGCCAGCGGTGTACGTACAAGTCGGCGGCTGCCGCATGGCGGGGCAAGCGGTGCCGCAGCGTGCCCCGGGGCGCCACGCTGGGGCAGGGCCCTGGACCTGCCGGGCGGCTGGCTACGGTTCCAGGAATTCAAGCGCCCGCGGGACGAATCTGGCGTGGTGCTGGAAGATCCCACCGTGCCCGGCGTCGGGGTAGAGGGGTTCGAGTTCGCCTTGGGGCAGCCGGGCTGCCAGGTCGACCGAGTTGACGCTCGGGACCATGCGATCGCTCTCACCGTTGGTCACCAGGACCGGTTGGTGGATGCGCGCCAGATCGGCCGGTGCCTGGCGGCCCCAGTGGTGGATGGCCTTCAGCTGGGCGCGGAACGATGAGAGCGAGATGGCCTTGTCGCGGTCGACCGTCCGTTCCTTCAGCCGGTCCAGGAAGGCGTGGGCCGCCCGTCGGCCCCCCGCGGTGTCGGTGAAGAAGAGGTACTGCTTCGGGTCTTTGCGGGTCAGGACGGCCTTGACGGTGTCCCTGATGGTGAGGCTTGTGACCTTGTCGATGCCGGGGCCACCGGCGGGTCCCGTGCCCGCGAGGACGAGCTTGCGTACGAGATCGGGTTCTTCTGCCGCGATGACCTGGGCGATGAAGCCGCCCATCGACAGGCCGAGCAGGTCGACCCTGTCGTACCCGAGGGCCCGGATGAACAGCACGGTGTCCCGGGCCATCGCCTCGATCGTGTCGGGTGTGGAGCCGCCGGACGCGCCGACGCCACGGTTGTCGAAGGTGACCACGGGGCGGCGGGCGGCGAGTCCGTCGACGACGCGGGGATCCCAGTTGTCCAGGACTGCGGACAGGTGGTTGAGGAGGATCAGTGGTACGCCGTCGTCCGGGCCGAGTCGCCGGTAGACGAAGGGCACGCCACGCACGGACACGGAGCGGTTCGGCGTGTTCTTGTACGACATCGGGGCGGGGGAACTGGGCGGTGTGCTCATGACCGGGTCCTGAGGTGGTG
>NZ_JBEXQJ010000075.1:0-11182 GCF_040612515.1 Streptomyces sp. NPDC006372
CATGCACCGCTTGACCACTGCACTGAGGTCAAGGACGAGCTGAAAAAACTGCAAACTCGGAGGGAGGGCCGGACTCAGCCGGCGTACACCCTGCCCTCCTTCACGAGATACGTGGCCGGCTCGGAGCAGCCGAGGGACGGTGTGCGCAGCAGGCTCACGGTCAGCGGCGCCGGTTCGGTGCTCGCGGTCGAGAACTGGCAGACGGCGCCCTTGCCCGTGAGCGGGTACCAGAACCAGCCGTCCACGTCGCCCACGGTCACACGGTCGGACTCCTTCCAGGCGCTGCCGGACTTCGTGTACACCTGGAGCCGCACCGAGGCCGCGTACTCGTCCTCCGTCGAACGCAGCGCGGTGAGGGTGAGCTTGTAGTCGGAACCGAGGACGGACGAGGCGATCTGCTGCGTCTGGACCCGCTGCTTCTGCGGCGCGGCGGTGCCCGCGCTCGAGGACCCGGCGCCGGCGGCGCCCAGGGCGGCCGCCATCAGGAGGGTGAGGCCGGCGGCGGTGCCGCGGCGCAGGCGAGTGCGGTTCGAGTTCATGTGCTCCCCCGTTGGAACGTGTCGGTCCGAAGGGCCGGTCGGTGCCCTTCGGACAGGAAGACACCCCGCGCCGGGCGGAGGTTGTACGGGATCACGACCGGAAGACGTCAGCCACGCGATCGACGAGTTCGTCCTCCGTCAGGGCGATGCCGACCTCTACGGAGGGCAGGCCCAGACGTGCGGTCTCCTCACGGAGGCGCGTGGTGAACATGTGATCACGCGCGGCGAGATTGCGGTCCGCCCGCTCAGGGTCGCTGGTCCGTCGCGTGAAACCGGCCCCGGCCGCGGCCCGGGCCGCGAACACGTCCTGGCGGAATTCCGGCGTCGGCAGGAGCCACACGGCCCGCCCGGGGCCGCTGAGCAGTGGCTTGACCAGATGTGGAAGCAGGCGGAAGCCCTCGACGACGACAGGGGTTTCCCGCCCCATGCCGAGCAGGTCCTCGACGATCAGGCCGAATCCCTCCCCGTGATACCAGTGGAACGTCTCGAGCATGGTCCCGGGGGAGCGGTTCACCCATCGCTCGTCCATGTCCATGGCCAGGAACTTGTGCAGCAAGGGAGCTTCCTCGGGCGTGGTCCGCCGGGCGTGCTCCGGCATCGCGTCGTCGGTCGCGTACAGCCGCCACCCGTGCCGATCGGCGAGCGCACGGGCGACCGTCGACTTGCCCGCACCGCTCCCGCCCCCGATCCAGTAGACGTGCCCCAGCCGCGCGGCCAGGTTCTCGGTCTCGGGTGACTCCTGGTTCCGGCCTGGCTGCATCCTCGGTCTCTCCCGCGCTCGCGCCTGATGGTGAGGGGCGGATGCCACGATGCCCGAAGCCCGGACATCCCTTCCACACGGACGCGAGGACCGGTTCACGCGCTGACCATCCGGATCCCAAGCCCGGGCAAGGGCTTGGGAAGGCGGAGGAATGCCCGGTCAGGTCTTGGCCAACCCCACCCCGTGCATTGGCCACTTGTTCACCGACTGCCCCTGACGGGTCCGGCCGTGCCGGGCGGGGGGTGATCGACGGTCCGGTGCGAACGTCATGGCCGAGTTGACCCGTCGTAGACTCCTGGGCTTCGCCGCCGGCGCGCTGGGCGCCTGCACTCTCCCTCCTCCCGCCGAGCCTCCGGAAGGCCGTCGCCGCCTTCCGCGGCTTCGCCGACCCGCACGCCCTGCGGTTCGACACCGGACGCTCCGACGCCCGCAACGACCGGCTTCCGGCGGTGTCGTGGATCACGCCGACCAGCTACCAGTCCGAGCACGCCGGCACCCCGGACGAGTTCGTCCAGGGGCTGCCGACCCCCGCCTTCCGCTTCTCCCACGCCCGGCCGCGCCCGCCGCTTCCCGCGGCAGGAGAGGGGCCGTCGGCCCCACGTGTGACGCACCGTAGCGGCGGTGTCGCCCCCGTCGGACCGGGGGCGGCACCGCCGCCGGGACAGGTCCGCGGGCACGTGACTGAGCCCGCTCCACCGGGTACCCGGGCGTTCCGCCACGACCGGCCGGGCGGCTGCTCGCGGCGCCGACCCGGTCGGCCGCCGGCCCCGAGCCGAAGGAGCCCCTGCTCATGACGGACGTTTCCGGCACCGGTCCCGCTCCGGGCGACGACCGCGAGGTCCTCACCAACCGCCAGGGCCATCCGGTCCACGACAACCAGAACCAGCGCACCGTCGGTGCCCGAGGCCCCGCCACCCTGGAGAACTATCAGTTCCTCGAGAAGATCAGCCACTTCGACCGTGAACGGATCCCCGAACGGGTCGTGCACGCCCGCGGCGTCACCGCCTACGGCCACTTCGAGGCCTATGGCACCTGGGGCGACGAGCCGATCAGCCGCTACACCCGGGCCAAGCTGTTCCAGGAGCGCGGCGCACGCACGGACGTGGCCGTCCGCTTCTCCACCGTCATCGGCGGTCGCGACTCCTCCGAGGCCGCCCGGGACCCGCGTGGTTTCGCCGTCAAGTTCTACACCGAGGACGGCAACTGGGACCTGGTCGGCAACAACCTGGGCGTCTTCTTCATCCGTGACGCCATCAAGTTCCCGGACGTCATCCACGCCCTCAAGCCCGATCCGGTGACCTTCGAGCAGCAGCCCCGCCGCATCTTCGACTTCATGTCGCAGACGCCCGAGGCCATGCACATGCTGGTCAACCTCTTCAGCCCGCGCGGCATCCCCGCCGACTACCGCCATATGCAGGGCTTCGGCGTCAACACGTACAAGTGGGTGAACGCCGACGGCGACACCAAGCTCGTCAAGTACCACTGGATGCCCAAGCAGGGCGTGCGCAGCATGACCGAGGAGGACGCGGCCAATGTCCAGGCCGACACCCTCGGCCACGCCACCAAGGACCTGTACGAGGCCGTCGCGCGTGGTGACCATCCGGAATGGGAACTGCTCGTCCAGATGATGGACGACCACGACCACCCCGAGCTCGACTTCGACCCGCTCGACGACACCAAGACCTGGCCGGAGCAGGACTTCCCGCCCAAGCCGGTCGGCCGGATGGTGCTCGACCGGATGCCCAAGGACTTCTTCGCCGAGAACGAGCAGATCTCCTTCGGCACCGGTGTCCTCGTCGACGGCCTGGACTTCTCCGACGACAAGATGCTCGTCGGCCGGACCTTCTCCTACAGCGACACCCAGCGCTACCGGGTCGGCCCGAACTACCTCCAGCTCCCCGTCAACCAGGCGAAGAACGCGGACGTGCGCACCAACCAGCGTGACGGCCAGATGGCGTACCAGGTCGACGGCGGAGGCGAGAACCCGCAGGTCAACTACGAGCCGTCGATCACCGGCGGCCTGCGCGAGGCCCGCTACCCCACCCACGACGAGCAGGGGCCCGAGATCCGGGGCGGGCTCACCCGCAAGCGCATCCCCCGCACCAACGACTACCTCCAGGCAGGACAGCGCTACCTGCTCCTGGAGGACTGGGAACGCGACGACCTGGTGAAGAACTTCATCGGTCAACTGTCCCAGTGCGACCGGGCCGTCCAGGAGCGTATGGTCTGGCACTTCCTGCTGGTCGAGAACGACCTCGGTCTGCGGGTCGGCGAGGGACTGGGCATCGGCCCCGAGGACGTGGCGGACCTGGAGCCGCTGGCGAGCCAGGACCTCACGGACGAGGACCGCGAACGGCTGTCCAAGCTGGGCAAGAACCAGCCGCGTGACGTCGAGGGGCTCACGATGACCCACTGCGTCCCCGACACGCGGCACGTGGTGAACCGCTGACCGGTCAGCGTGCCAGAGCCCCGCGGGCGACCGTGAGGGCCTGTTGCGCGTAGCTCCGGCCGAACAGCACGGCGTGCACCAGCAGCGGGAACAACTGGTGCACGCCCACGCGGTCGGCCCAGCCGGCGGCCAGTGGCGCCCTCTCCCGGTAGCCGTCCAGCACCTGTTCCAGATGGGGACAGCCGAAGAGCCGTAGCATCGCCAGGTCGGTCTCGCGGTGCCCGCCGTGCGCCGCCGGGTCGATGAGCCAGACCTGCCCGTCGGCCCCCCACAGCACATTGCCGCTCCACAGATCCCCGTGCAGCCGCGCGGGCGGCTCGGCGGGCCCGGCCAGTTCCGGCAGGCGCTCGCACAACCGCTCCATGTCGGTCGCCTCCGCGGCGCGGACGGTGCCCTGGTCGACCGCGCGCCGCAGGTACGGCAGCACACGATGCTCCGTGTACCAGCGCGGCCAGTCGGTGCCGGGCTCGTTGCGCATCGGGGCGAGCCCGATGTACGCGTCCGCGGGACCGTCGGGTGGCGGCGCGCCGAACGCGGGCGCCCCGGCGGCGTGCAGACCGGCCAGCGCACGGCCGAATGCGACCGCCGCCTCCCCACTCGGCCGCCCCTCCACGACCCGGTCGACGACCAGCCAGTTGTCGTCATGGCCGTGCACGTCCGGCACCCGTACGGTGCCTGCGTCGGCCAGCCAGCGCAGCCCGGCCGCCTCGGCCCGCGTCGCCCCCGGGTCGCCGGACCGCTTGACGACCACCACCCGCCCGTCGTCGAGGGTGACCTCGGCGAGAGCCCCCGAGAGAGGCCGTTCGCCGGTGACGGCCCGCGCGGTGAGCCGGGCCACGACATCGGCACGGGCGGTCATACGTAGTCCTCTCGACGCCGCGCTTGATCGACACTCAGAGTACGACGACACCGATCCGGGGCGCGGGGCTGAACTCAGCTACCGAACCCGCAATCCACATCGAGCAACTGGATCGGCCGCGTCGCGTCGAGGTCGGCCTACGCGGTGCCTTCAGCTGCGCCGAGATGCCGTACTTCCGAGCGACGTCACCCGGGCCGTGCTCTCCGCGATATTCGCCACCCGCCGGTCACGCGGGACGGTGAAATCCCGCCACCCGCCGACCGAACCGGCCGGCACCGGGGGAACAGTGGGACATGACGAGTTCATCGTTCCAGCGCACCATCGCCCTGCCCGCCCCGGTGTGCGAACAGGCCGCACAGCACCTGGAGCAGGCCGCCCATCGGGCCATCGACGGGGCCGCGATCCCCCTGAAGGCGTTCCGTGCGGCCGCCGACAGCGACTTCACGCTCCCCATCCAGATCGTCGAGCAGGCGGCGGCCTGCCTGCTGGTCCTCGCCACCGAGACCGCCCAGACCGTACGTCCCTCCGCCCTGCGCGCCACCATCAGCGTCGCGCTGCGGCTGCGGGACGCCGTGCACCTCGCACACCAGCCCGCCCTCAGCAGCAGGTTCTGGTGAGGCCGGGCAGTCGGCGGTACCCGTCCGTCAGGTCTCGCGGAAGGCGACCTCGGCCTGCCCGCGGCGAAGTCCCTCCAGCGTGGCGCGCTGCCGCCGGGCCCGTTCGGTGAGGTCGTCGAGCTGAGCTGAGTTGCGTCGAGACGTTCGACCGCCGGGGCCAGTTCGCGGAGCGTCTCCCAGCCGGCGGCCTTGCCCGCCACGCCCAGCACCAGCGCCTCCAGCTCCCACAGCGTGCTCAGCGGAGACCGCCGCACCAGGCTGCCGTTGCTCTTCAGCCGCCCCACCTGCTCGGCCGCCCGGCCCGCGTAGAGCTTGTAGCGCCGCACCGGGATGTCGAGCCGCCGCATGATGTGCAGCAGGCTCGACCGGTCCTCGGCGATCTCGGCGGCGACCGGAGCCAGCGCGTCGCCGAGTGCCGTACCCCGGCAAGAGCGCAGCAGATAGCGCGCCCGCGCGGTTCCGGCGGTGGCACCGGCGAGATGGTCGTTGAGATAGATGCCCAGCAGGGACATGTCGGTGACCGGGGCACGCCCGGCGCCCGCCGCGCCCGCTCGCCGTTCCGTCATGACACTGCTCCCGTCCTGCTCCGGCCCTGCTCCACAGCCACGCTCGTGGTGACGCGGACGACGCAGGGACCGCGCGGCGTCGAGCCGAACCCGAACCGCACAGGAGGTTCGACCGGGGCGAGGGCACCGAGGCCGGCGCCCTGGTAGGTGGCGGTGGCCGACGTGACCGGGTGCAGATCCCGGGCGCCGTACCACTGATGCCGGCCCGGCCGGGCACTGCCGTGGGTGTGCGCGCCCAGCAGCAGGCGGGCCGGCCGGTCCCACAGCGCGATCCAGCCCGGACGGGTGGCGATCAGGCCCGGTACGGCCCGCAGCGCGAGGCCCGCCGGATTCCTCCGGCCCGTACGGAATCCCAGCTCCAGCGGCGTCGCGGAAACAGCCCAGTGCCGGCGGCCGGTGACCCGCACCCGGACCGGTACCACCCGGATCTCGTCGAAGACGTAGGTGCTCGCCACGAAGTCCGCCGTCTCCCGCGAGGGAGCCAGCAGCAGCCGGTGCCCGTCGGCCGATTCGACCATCACGTCGCTGAAAGGCCCGAAGGGGGAACGGGCCCAGTGGCCGAGCACCACGCGGGTGCCGGACGTCGTTCCGATCCCCGCGATCCAGCCGTCGAAGCGCAGGGGGCGCACGGGTGGCCGGGTTCTGCCGCGCCGGGCCGGGGGTTCGCCGGACGTCTCAGGTCCGTGGAAGAGCACGCCGGCCGGGTGCCCGGCGCCTCGGCGGCGAAACGGAACCGGCATCCCTTCCCTCGGGCTCCCCGATGTGGCCGAGACCACGTCCCGTTCGAGGCCCCGATCACGTCCCGGCCCGCGCGGTGCCGGTTACCGTCTACGACCAGGTCCCCACTTCCCGACCCTTTCCGGACGGCCCGGCAGTGCAAGCAGATCTCTCCCCTGTCATCGCGGCGACCGCCCAGTGGCTGACCCGCTCCTTCCCCGCCACCGGCGGCGCGCTGGCCTCCGCCCTGTGCGAGGTCCAGGCCCGGCAGGCCGTGACGGTCGCGGCGTGGCTCAGATACCCGACGGAGATGGACGCCGCCCTGCTCGGAGTGGCGGGCCCGGGCGGCTCCGCGCGGCTCGACTGGGTCACCGGCGCGGACACGGCCCCGGGCGACGAGACGGACGCGCACGCCTGGCGCACCTGGGTGGACGAGGTCGTGGCGAGCTGGGCGGCCAGTCTCCTCACCGACCCCGAGCTGGCCGTACAGGCGGTGGCCGCGCTCGCCGAGGGCATCCACAGCAGCGGCACACACGCCGAGTTCCGCCGGCTCGTGTCCCCCGACGACAGCGACCGCCGCGCCGCGGCTCTGCTCCGTCACCCGGACCTGCTCGCCCCCGTCGCCGAGCTCCACCACACCCAACTCCTCGACCGACTGAACCCGGGCCGCGCACTGATCGCCTGACGCCTCTCCCCGTCACCCTCCGTGAGTCACCGGTTTGCCGTACGCGACCGTGCCCCGCCCGTGCGGGCGGCGGAAGGTGAGCGTGGGCGCGACGGTCCACGGCCAGCCTCGGCGGCCCGGGGCGCGCGACGTCGTGCCGGGCAGTGCCGCCGCCGACGGAGGAGAGACCGAGATGACCACCGCACTCTCACGGAGCTGGGAACACGCCGTCGTCACCGGTGGTGCCGGGTTCGTCGGCTCCCATCTGTGCGCCGCCCTGCTGACCGCGGGTGCGGCCGTCACCTGCGTGGACGACTTCAGCACCGGCCGGCCCGAGAACATCTCCCCGCTCCTCGAACAACCCGGCTTCACGCTCGTGCAGGCCGACGTCACCGAGGGACTGAGGATCAAGCGGACGCCCGACCTCGTCCTGCACTTCGCCTCCCCGGCGTCCCCGGCGGACTACCTGCGGCTGCCGCTGCACACCATGGAGACGGGCAGCGTCGGCACCCGCAACGCCCTCGACCTCGCACACTCCGCAGGGGCCCGCTTCGTCCTCGCCTCGACCTCCGAGGTCTACGGCGACCCACGGCAGAACCCCCAGGACGAACGCTACTGGGGCAACGTCAACCCCGTCGGCCCGCGCAGCGTCTACGACGAGGCCAAGCGCTTCGGCGAAGCGCTGACCACCGCCCACGCCGAGGCCCACGGCACCGACACCTGCATCATCCGGTTGTTCAACACCTACGGCCCCCGCATGCGCGGCCACGACGGACGCGCGGTGCCGACCTTCGTACGGCAGGCCCTGGCAGGCGAGCCCCTCACCGTCACCGGCGACGGCCGCCAGACCCGCTCGCTGTGCTTCGTCGACGACACCGTCCGCGGCGTCCTCGCGGCGGCCGCCCATGGCATGCGCGGCCCCGTCAACATCGGCAACCCGACCGAGATCACCATGCTCGACCTGGCGCGCCTGGTCGTCGAACTCGCCGTGTCCCCCTCGGAGATCCGCTTCATCGAACGCCCGGTGGACGATCCGGCCGTGCGCTGCCCCGACATCACGCTGGCCCGCGACAAGCTCGGCTGGGAACCGCGGGTGCGCGCAGAGGAGGGCCTGCGGCGCACCATCGCCTGGTTCCGCGAGGACGGAACGGCCGACTGACCCACCCCTCGGGCCGGCCCGGCCCGTGCGTGCCGCTCATCCCCGTGTCGCCCGCGAGGGCCTTCTCCAGGGCCGGGGCCCCACTCCCTGCATGTACCGCCCCGGCGGGCCCTGCCGCGCATCCGCCCCTGGGCGATCCGCCGCCCCGAACCGTTCCGCACCGAAGACGCCGGAGACCCACCATGACCGAGCCCTGCACCGCCACGCGGGACACCGACTACGCCGTCGTGGTCCCGACCCTCGGCCGGCCCGGCCTGCGCGTCTGTCTGCACGCGCTCGCCGAGACGACCGGCCCGCGGCCGGTCCGGGTGGTCCTCGTCGACGACCGGCCCGAACCGGCCGGCCCGTCCCTCACCGCCGACGTCCCGTTGTCCCTGCGCCCGCGCACCCTCGTCGTGCCCGGCGGAGGGCGCGGACCCGCCGCCGCCCGCAACCTCGGCTGGCGGGCCGCCGGTGACGTGCCGTGGGTGGTCTTCCTCGACGACGATGTCGTACCCGGGGCCACCTGGGGCGACGACCTGACCCTGGATCTGGCGGCGGCGACCGGACGGACCGCCGGGATCACCGCCCGGATCGAGGTACCACGGCCCACCGACCGCCGCCCCACGGACTGGGAACGCAGCACGGCCGGCCTGGCCACCACGCGCTGGATCACCGCCGACATGGCCTACCGCCGAGTCGCGCTGGCCGCCGTCGGCGGGTTCGACGAGCGCTTCCGGCGAGGCTTCCGCGAGGACGCCGACCTCGCCCTGCGCATGGTCGACGCCGGCTGGACGCTCACGGGGGGCCGCCGGACCACCACCCGTCCGGTACGGCCGGCCGGCCGCTGGATCTCCGTCCGTCTCCAGGCCGGCAACGCCGACGACGTGCTGATGACCCGGTTGCACGGACGGCGCTGGTGGCGCCGGGCGGAGGCGCATCGGGGGCGCCTGCCCGCGCACCTCGCGATGACCGCAGCGGCGGTGACCGCACTCGGTTGCGTCCTGCTCGGCCGGCACCGCCCGGCCGGAGCCTGCGCCGCCGCATGGCTGGCCGGGACCACCGAGTTCGCCCTGGCCCGCATCCTGCCCGGGCCGCACACCCGCGACGAGGTGCTCACCATGGCCGTGACCAGCGTGCTCGTCCCGCCCGCCGCGACCTGGCACTGGCTGCGCGGCAGGCTCGCGCACCGCAGAGCCCGGGCGTACACCCCCCTCGAGCCCTTCGAGTCGGCGCCCAGGCCCAGCCCGGTGGTCAGGGAACCGCTGCGGTCATGACCCGCCCCGACGTCCTGGCGCGCGCCGCTGTGTGCTCCGCTCAGGCCGCCGTGCTCAGCGTGGCGTGGCCCGCCACGTCGCCCCCCTCCGTGCGGAGCACCACCGGCGGCGTGGACCGGCGCCGGAGCAGGTAGCCCGCACCGATCGCCCCGGCGATCAGCAGCCCGCCGGTGACGAGGGCTCCGCGGGCCCCGGCCAGCTCCATGAGGAGGCCGAGGGCGGGCGGCCCGCCCAGGCCCCACACCGTGCCGATGCTGCCCCACACGCCCAGCACCCGTCCCCGCAGGTGCGCGGGCGGGTCGGTCTGGAGGACGGCCGTGCCGGCGGTGTCGGAGACCGACTCCACCAGGGCCATGGGAAGGACCAGCACGATCAGCACTGCCACGGACGGCGACAGCCCCGCCACCACCTGGAGCAGCGCCCCGCCCGCGGCGAGCATCCCCACGAGCCGCACCGAGGGCCGGCGCAGCCGGGCGCCGAGCACAGCGCCGAGGATGCCGCCGACGGCCAGCACGGTGGACACCGTGCCGAACGAACCGGCCCCGCCCGCGAGCGGACCGGTGACGAGCACGGCCAGGGTGAGCTGGTAGTTGCGGCCGAACACGGCGCTGATCCCGGTCACACCGGCCAGCGCCATCAGACGCGGCCGCCGCGCGAAGAACACCAGCCCCTCCCGCACGGTCATGCGGGCGCCGCTCTGCTGACGAGCGTCCACGGCCTCCTGCCGTGCCGCACCGGCCGCCGGGCGCAGGAACGGAATGACCGAGGCCACGAACAGGAACGACACCCCGTTCGCGAAGTACGCCGCAGACGTACCGAGGAACCCGACCGCCACACCGGCGAGAGCCGCTCCCACGAGCCGTCCCGCCTGGTGCACCAGCGCCCCCACCCCGATCGCCGAGGGCACGTCCTCCGCCGGGACGAGATCGTTGCCCAGCAGTGCGCAGGCCGGATTGTCGACGGTCGCGACGACACCCGTGACGGCGGCCAGCACCATCAGGGAGGCCATGTCGAGCTGGTCCAGCGCCACGAGGACGGCCGTCGTGAAGGCGATCGCGCCGAGCAGCGCCTGGCTCACGGCCGCCGTCAGCTTGCGGGGCCACCGGTCGACGGCCGCGCCGCCGAGGACGCTCATCAGCAGGGCGGGGGCGGCCTGCACGGACATGGACAGCCCCGTCGCGGCGGCGGACCCTGTGATCTCGAGGACCAGCAGGTTCTGCACCGTGAGCTGCATCCACGTACCGGCGTTCGACACGAAGTTCGCGACGGACCACCAGCGCATGCTGCGGTACCTCAGCGAACGCCAGGGGGAGCGTGAGGCGGACTGGGCAGGGGAGGGCGAGGAAGACACAGTGCGGTACTCGCTAGACGAGTCGGGGACTCAGGACGAGGAGGACGGGGAGTGAAAGCACCGGCCGCGCTGCTCGGTGGCTCCCCTCGCCGGGACACGGCGCCGACCATCGTGGCAGAAGCACCGCGCGAGTCGCCCTCGTCGTCCTTGTGTCCGCCGTCCTGACACGTCTCAAAAGCCCCCGCCCATGGGGGATTTACCGCCTCAAGTGTGGTTGATCACAGTGAGGGGCCCGTCGCCTCGGC
>NZ_JBEXQJ010000076.1:0-10348 GCF_040612515.1 Streptomyces sp. NPDC006372
CGGCCGTCGCGGACCATCTCGCGCAGCGTGTCCGTCAGGTACGGCGCCCAGTTGCGGTTGCCCCAGTGCCCGCGCGACTCGTAGTACCGCAGCGTCCGCGTCGTGGTCCCGGCCCGTGCGGCCAGCTCGCCGATTCGCATGCGTACGAACGTAATCCTTGACCTCGGCGTCAAGGCAACAGGTCAACGGGTTCCGGCGGTCTCCGGCTTCCTCTCCGCCGCCGGCTTCTCCACGGCCTTCTCCTTGCGCGGCAGCAGCAGCGCCACGACGACCGTACCGGCGCCCAGGATCACCGCCCCGACCAGACTGGTGTGCGCCACGGCGTCGGCGAAGGAAGAACCGACCGCGTCGGCCATCTGCCGAGCCCCGCCCCTCAGTTGTCCGGCCTGCGCCCGGAGCCGTTCGGCCTGCTGGGGGTCGCTCGTGTGCGCCGCCTGTTCGGCCAGCTGCCGCGCCTTGTCCCCGATGCCCCGCGCCACGGCGTACCCGGCCCCGACGGAGTCCTGGGCCGTCTCCAGGGCGGAGGCGGGGAGCTTGCTGCCGGTCGTGGCGTCCGAGAGGTGCCCGGAGTAGGACGTCGCCAGCAGCGAACCGAGGATGGCGATGCCCAGCGAACCGCCCAGCTCCAGCGACGTGTCGTTCACCGCGCCGCCGACGCCCAGTTCGGACTCCGGGAAGGCCCCCATGATCGCGTCCGTGCAGGGCGACAGGGCCAGCCCGATCGCGAGGCCGAGGACGATCAGCGGCGCGACGAAGTCGCCGTACGACGACCCGGCGTCGACCTGGGTGAGCAGGGCGAGGGCCGCCGTACCGCCGACCATGCCGGCCGTGACGGTCCACTTCATGCCGACCCGCGGGGTGAGGTAGCCGGTGAGGGCCGAGCCCACGAAGACCGCGCCGGCCAGCGGCAGCATGCGCAGGCCGGTGTCCAGGGCGTCGTAGCCGAGGACGAACTGCAGGTGCTGGGTCAGGTAGTAGAAGGCGCCGAAGACGGCCAGGAAGAACAGGGCGACGGCGAGGTTGGAGCCCGCGAAGCGGCGGTCGGTGAAGCGGCGCACGTCCAGGAGCGGGCGCGGATGGCGCAGCTCCCACACCACGAACGCGACCAGTGCGGCACCGGCGACGATCGCGGCCGTGACGGCCTTGACGCCCCAACCGAAGTGCGGACCCTCGATGATCATGTAGACCAGCGCCGCGATCCATACCACCGACAGCAGTCCGCCGCCGTAGTCGATACGCCCCCGGCTCCCGGCCCGGGACGGCGGTACGAGGACGAAGGCGCCGACCACGGCCAGGGCGGCCACGGGGACGTTGATGAGGAAGGTCGACGACCAGCCGTGGTGCTCCAGCAGCGCCCCTGCGACCAGCGGTCCGGCCGCGATGGCGAGGCCGGCCGTGGCGGTCCACAGGGTGATGGCCTTGGCGCGTTCCGCGCGCGGGAACGTCGCGGCGAGCAGGGACAGCGTGGCGGGCATGATCATCGCGGCGCCGCCCCCCATCACGGCACGCGCCGCGATGACCGTCGTGGCACTGTCGGCCAGGTAGCCGAAGACCGCGCCGCCGCCGAACACGACGAGCCCCAGGACGAGCGCGCCCCGGCGGCTGTACTTGTCGCCGATCGCGCCCAGCAGCAGCATCAGCGCGGCGTACGGGACGGTGTAGCCGTCGATGACCCACTGCAGGTCGGCGCTGGACAGCCCCAGGTCCTGGGTCATGGCGGGCGCGGCGACGGTGAGGGCAGTGTTCGCCATCACGATGATCAGCAGGCTCAGGCAGAGCACGAGGAGCGCCCACCAGCGGCGTGCGTAGGGACGTTCCATCGCTTCGGCCGGTTCGGTCATGACGAGTCGCATGACGGTTTTGCCTTCCTCGCAGGCTTGCACAGGGGTGTGCATTTGCACAACACTGTGCAATGTACGTCGTTGCACAGTGCTGTGCAAGTCGATGGAGGAGAGGCACAATGACGTCCATGACCACGGGCAGCACCAGCCGCGCCGACGCCAACCGGCGCCGCATCCTCGACGTCGCCCTCGCCGAGCTGCTGCGGGACCCCGACGCGTCCATGGACCAGATCGCACGCGCCGCGGGCGTCGTACGGCGGACCGTGTACGGGCACTTCCCCAGTCGCGAGGCACTGATCAGCACACTCGTCGACGAGGCCGTTCAGGCCCTGTCGACCGCGCACGCCGCGGGCCGCGAGGACGTTCAGGACCCGGCCGAGGCCGTGGCGCGCTCGGTGCTGGCGGTGTGGGAGATCGCCGACCGCTACCGGCTGCTGGTCGCGCTCGCCCAGCGCACGGTCACCATGCAGGGCATCCGGGAGCGGCTCGCCCCGGTCCGGGAGCAGAGCGTCGGGCTGCTGCGGCGCGGGCTGGACGAGAACGTCTTCAGCTCACCGCTGCCGGCGCCGGCCCTGGCCTACGTGCACGAGCAGATGCTGTTCGCGGTGATGGAGGCCGTGAACGACGGCCTGCTGACAGCGCGAGAGGCGGGCCGCTGCGCCGCGGTCACCGTGCTGACCGCGGCGGGCGTGCCCGCCTCGAAAGCCACCGAGCTGGTGGCGAAGCTGAACGATTGATCGTCTGGGGGTTTTCCGGGGGTGATGACCGGGCGGCTGAGCGACGGGGGGAACACTCAGCCGCCCGGATTCCGGGGCGCGGCCGTCAGGCCTTCGCCAGCTCCTTCTCGCCGCCCTGCTCGGGAACCTCGACGTGGCCGTCGTCCGGGGTGTCGTCGTCGTCCAGCAGCGTCTTCTCGTCGAAGGGCAGCCGGCCCGCGAGGACCTCGTTGACGCGCTCCTTGTCGATCTCCTTCGTCCACGTGCCGATCAGCACGGTGGCCACGGCGTTGCCGGCGAAGTTGGTCAGGGCGCGGGCCTCGCTCATGAAGCGGTCGATGCCGACGATGAGGCCGACGCCGTCCACCAGGGCCGGCTTGTGCGACTGCAGGCCACCGGCCAGGGTCGCCAGGCCCGCGCCGGTGACACCGGCGGCGCCCTTGGACGCGACGAGCAGGAAGAGCAGCAGCGGGATCTGCTCGCCGATCGACATCGGCGTGCCCATGGCGTCGGCGATGAACAGCGAGGCCATGGTCATGTAGATCATGGTGCCGTCGAGGTTGAAGGAGTAGCCGGTCGGGACGGTGATGCCGACCACCGGCTTGCTGACGCCCAGGTGCTCCATCTTCGCGATGAGCCGCGGCAGCGCGGACTCGGAGGAGGAGGTGGAAAGGATCAGCAGGAACTCCCGGCCCAGGTACTTGAACAGCGCGAAGATGTTCAGACCGGAGATGACGCGCAGCAGGGCGCCGAGCACGACGATGACGAAGAGGAAGCAGGTGACGTAGAAGCCGAGCATCAGCACGGCGAGGCTCTTGAGCGCCTCCAGGCCGGCGGAGCCGGTGACCGCGGCGATGGCGCCGAAGGCACCGATCGGGGCGGCCCACATCACCATGGCGAGGATGCGGAAGACGAGCCGCTGGATGTGCTCGATACCGCGCAGGATCGGCTGGCCGGCCGAGCCCATGCCCTGCAGCGCGAAGCCGGCGAGCAGGGCGATCAGCAGGGTCTGCAGGACCGACTCGTTGGTGAAGGCCGACACGATCGTGGTCGGGATGATGCCGAGCAGGAACTCCGTGGTGCCCTTGGCCTCGGCGTCGATCTGCGCGTGACCGGCGTCCTTGACCGCGTCGGTCACCGCGAGGCCGGTGCCCGGCTCCAGGATGTTGCCGACGACCAGGCCGATGCCCAGCGCGACCAGCGACATCACCATGAAGTAGCCCAGGGCGATACCACCGACGGCGCCGACCTTGGCGGCCTTCCGCACCGAGCCGATGCCCAGCACGATCGTACAGAAGATGATCGGCGAGATCATCATCTTGATCAGGGCCACGAACCCGGTGCCGATCGGCTTCAGCCCGACAGCGAAGTCCGGTGCGGCCAGACCCACCGCGATACCGGCAGCGACCGCGATGATCACCGCGATGTAGAGGTAGTGCGTGCGGTCCCGCTTGGGTTTGCGTGCGGCAGGTGCCGTATCGGCTGCGCTGGTCACGGCGGCCCTCCTTGACGACGTCGTCGGCATCACCGGCGTGCGGCTCACGTCCGGGGAAACTCCGGGGAAACAGTGTGCAGAGCTCCCGGAGATGCGTTATGGGGAATGCCGTGACTATGTCCTTCTCTGTGAGCGCGGTCACCCTTCCGTTCATTTAGTTCACAATCAGCCAAGAGGCAGACTGACGACATGCGCATCTCCGTACCCCGCCCTCGCAGCCTGGCGGCCCAGCTCTTCGCCATGCAGGCGGTGCTCATCGCCGTCGTCGTGGCCGGATGCGCACTGTTCACCTATGTCAGCGACCGGAGCCAGGCCGAGGAGGCCGCGACGCGCCAGGCCAGGGCGGTGGCACGGTCCGTGGCGGACTCCCCGTCCGTGCTGGCGGCGGCCCGGTCCTCCCGGCCGACCGCGGAGCTCCAGCCGTACGCGCTGAAGGTGATGCGGGACACCGAGGTCGACTTCATCACGATCATGAACCCGCAGGGCATCCGCTGGACGCATCCCGACCCGGACCAGATCGGCCAGACCTTCCAGGGCCACACCGACCGGGCCCTGAGGGGCGAGACCTTCACCGAGACCTACACCGGCACCCTCGGCCCGTCGGTCCGAGCGGTCACGCCGATCCAGGACGGCACGCGGATCGTCGGCCTGGTGAGCGCGGGCATCCGGGTCGAGGCGATCAGCGAGCGGGTGCAGAGTCAGGTCACGGCGCTGCTGGGCGTGGCGGCCGGTGCACTGGTCCTGGGCGCCGTCGGCACCTACGTCGTCAACGCCCGGTTGCGCCGCCACACCCACGGGATGAACGCGGCCGAGCTGAGCCGGATGCACGACTACCACCAGGCCGCCCTGCACGCCGTACGCGAGGGGCTGCTGATGCTGGACGGGCAGTACCGTGTGGCGTTGATCAACGACGGGGGGCGGGAGCTGCTCGGCGTGGAGGGGAAAGTGGTGGGCAGGTCGGTGGCCGAGCTCGGGCTCCCCGCCCCGCTGACGGGTGCGCTGCTGGCGTCGGAGCCGCGGGTGGACGAGGTGCATCTGACGGCGTCGCGGGTCCTGGTGGTCAACACCTCGCCGGTGTCGGGCGGCGAGCGGCGGGGTACCGTCGTCACCCTGCGCGATGTCACCGAACTCCAGTCGCTGATGGGCGAGTTGGACTCCGAGCGGGGCTTCACGCAGGCACTGCGCTCACAGGCGCACGAGGCGGCGAACCGGCTGCACACGGTCGTCTCGCTGATCGAACTGGGCCGGGCGGAGGAGGCGGTGGAGTTCGCCACGGCCGAGCTGGAGCTGGCGCAGGCACTGACCGACCAGGTCGTCGCGGCGGTGAGCGAGCCGGTGCTGGCGGCGCTGCTGCTGGGCAAGACCGCCCAGGCCAACGAGCGGGGCGTGGAGCTGATGGTGTCCGAGGACAGCAGCCTGGACGACGGACTGCTGCCCGAGACCCTGCCGGCCCGGGACCTGGTGACCATCCTCGGCAACCTGATCGACAACGCCGTGGACGCGGCTCAGGGGAGCGCACGGGCCCGGGTGACGGTCGCCGCCTACACCAAGGACCGGGACGGCGCCCCGGAGCTGGTGCTGCGGGTCTCCGACACGGGCCCGGGCGTCGATCCGGAGCACGCCGAGGCGGTCTTCCAGCGGGGCTTCTCGACGAAGCCGGCGGGCCCGGGCGGCCGAGGCCTCGGGCTGGCGCTCGTACGCCAGGCGACACAGCGACACGAGGGCACGCTGTCGGTGACGGAGGCCGAAGGGGGCGGCGCGGAGTTCGAGGTACGACTGCCACTGGCCGAGCCGGACGACCGGACGCCCGGGGAGCCCCTCCGGGGTGGCACGGCGCCCGCACAACCCCTCGGGGAGAACTCGACACCCTTTGAGCCCGCCCGTGAGGGCACGGCGCCCGGACAAGCCGTCCCTGAGGACACAGCGCCCGAAGAGCCCCTCCGGAGTGGCCCGGCACCCGCACAACCCCTCCGGGAGAACCCGACACCCGGACAACCCGCCCGTGAGGGTGCGGCACCCGGACAAGCCCTCCCTGAGGACACGGTGCCCGGGGAGCCCCTCCGGGAGAACTCGACGCCCGAGCAACCCGTGCGTGAGGAGACGGAGCCCGGAGGCCCGGCTCCCGCCGTCCCGTCGTCCGCAGACCCCGCGTCGTCCCGTGGCGCGGTTTCCGGGGGCTCTACATCCAGGGGCTCTGGAGGCCACGCATGACGAGCGACACCACGAGACAGAAGGCCATCCGCGTCCTGGTCGTGGAGGACGACCCGGTGGCCGCCGACGCCCACGTGCTGTACGTCGGCCGGGTCCCCGGCTTCGTCGCCGTGGGCAAGGCGCACACCGGCGCGGAGGCCCGCCGGGCCCTGGACCGCACCCCCGTGGACCTGCTCCTGCTCGACCTGCACCTGCCGGACGTGCACGGGCTGCAACTGGCCCGCTCGCTGCGGGCGGCCGGACATCACGCCGACGTGATAGCGGTGACGTCCGCACGCGACCTGGCCGTCGTCCGCGAGGGCGTCTCCCTCGGGGTCGTGCAGTACGTCCTGAAACCGTTCACCTTCGCGACCCTGCGGGACCGGCTCGTGCGGTACTCCGAGTTCCACGCGGCGGTCGGCGAGGCGAGCGGCCAGGACGAGGTGGACCGCGCGCTGGCGGCCCTGCGCGCACCGGGCCCGGCCGCCCTGCCGAAAGGCCTGAGCGCACCGACGCTGGAGCGGGTGACGGTGGCCCTGCGCGACAGCGCGGAGGGCCTCACCGCGGCCGGTGTCGCGGAGACGGTCGGCATCTCCCGCATCACGGCCCGCCGTTACCTGGAACACCTGGTGGACGCGGGCCGCGCGGCCCGCCGACCGCAGTACGGAACGGTGGGGCGCCCGGAGTTGCAGTACCGCTGGGTCACCGGTCAGTGACGGGTCGTCAGTAACAGCCGGCCGCGATCGAACCCGCGCACACGCATTGACCTGACTAGACCACTCAACTTACGTTCACGACGCAGCCGTCCCGGCCACAACGAAGTGCGCCCGTAGGAGGTCGTGCCCGTGCGCCCCACCGCCGCCCTCACACCCTTCCTCACCCTCGTCCTCGCCGCGACCACCCTCACCGCCTGCGGTGGGGGCTCCGGCAGCGACCCGGACACCGTGAAGGTCTCCTTCAAACAGTCCACGGACAACTCCGTCAAGGTGATGGACACCTACCTCGCGGACATCAAGAAGCAGTTCGAGAAGGCCAACCCGGGCAAGAAGGTCGAGCTCGTCCCGATCAAGGCCCCGGACTCGGAGTACTACACCAAGCTCCAGCAGATGCTCCGCTCCCCCAAGACCGCCCCCGACCTGGTCTACGAGGACACGTTCCTCATCAACTCGGACATCACCAGCGGCTACCTCAAACCCCTCGACCCCTACCTCGCCAAGTGGCCGGACTGGAACCGGTTCGTCGACACCGCGAAGGCGGCGGCCAAGGGCGAGGACGGCAAGACGTACGGCGTCCCCGACGGCACCGACACCCGCGGACTCTGGTTCGACAAGGACATCTTCGCCAAGGCCGGCCTCCCCGCCGACTGGCAACCGAAGACCTGGAACGACGTCCTCACCGCCGCCCACGCCATCAAGAGGAAAGTCCCCGACACCATCCCCCTCAACGTCTACACGGGCAAACCGGTCGGCGAGGCGGCCACCATGCAGACCTTCGAGATGCTGCTCTACGGCACGAACGACGGCAGCACGGACCCCCTCTACGACAAGAACGCGAAGAAGTGGATCGCCGGCGGCAAGGGCTTCGAGGACGCGCTCCGCTTCGTCGAGACGGTCTACAAGGAGAAGCTGGGCCCGGACGTCTCCGACGCCCTCGACCCGAACGTGATGACCCGGGTCCGAGGCGAGTGGCTCCCGAAGGGCAAGCTCGGCATCGCCCTCGACGGCTCCTGGCTGCCGCAGGACTGGCTGCCCGGCAGCGGCCACGAATGGCCCGAGTGGTCGAAGAAACTCGGTCTCGCCGCCATGCCCACGCAGAACGGCCAGGCGCCCGGCAAGGTGAGCATGTCCGGCGGCTGGACCTGGTCGATCCCCGCCAAGGCCGGCAACCCGGACCTGGCGTTCGAGTTCATCAAGACCATGCAGACCAAGGCCAACGCGCAGAAGTGGTACGTCGCCAACTCCGGCATCGCGGTCCGCGAGGACGTCGCGAAGGACCCCGCGTACGCCACCGCCCAGCCCGGCATCAAGTTCTTCACCGACCTGGTGCGGAGCACCCACTACCGGCCCGCCTACCCGGCCTACCCCAAGGTCTCCACGGCCATCCAGGAGGCCATGGAGGGCGTGACGACGGGCGACACGTCGGTCGAGGAGGCGGCTCGCGGTTACGCGGACTCCCTCAAGGACGCCACGGACAACCAGGTCGTCGAGCGGTGAGCGGCGGTAAGCGCCGATGACCGCCACAGCACCGCACCCCGAGATCGGAAAGGCGCCCGGACCCCCTACCTCTCTCCGCCCCCGGCGAGGCCCCGGCACGCTGATCCGCACCCTCCCCCTGGCTCCCTCCGTCGTCCTCCTGCTCCTCTTCCTCGCCGGCCCGATCGCCTACTGCGTCTACATCGCCTTCACCGACCTCCAGCTCACCGGCCAGGCCCAGGAGTCGTTCGTCGGCTTCGACAACTTCACCCGGGCCTTCGGGGACGAGGCGTTCCTCAACGCCGTATGGCTGACGCTGGTGTTCACGGTGGTGTCGTCGCTGATCGGCCAGAACACACTCGGCCTGGCCCTCGCGGCCCTGATGCAGCGCGCGTCGAAACCGGTCCGCACCCTCACCGGCGGCATCGTCGTCACGGCGTGGGTGCTGCCGGAGGTCGTGGCGGGGTTCCTGCTCTACGCCTTCTTCCGCCGGGAGGGCACCCTGAACGCCATCCTGGGCTGGCTCCACCTGCCGTCCCAGAACTGGCTGTTCACCCTGCCCATCCTGGCGGTGTCCTTCGCCAACGTCTGGCGCGGTACGGCCTTCTCCATGCTGGTCTACTCGGCCGCGCTGAACGAGATCCCCAAGGAGATCACCGAGGCGGCGGAGGTCGACGGGGCCGGTGGCTGGCGCCGCATGTGGCACATCACCCTCCCGATGATCCGCCGCTCCATCGGCACGAACCTGATGCTCAACACCCTGCAGACCCTGTCGGTCTTCGGCCTGATCTGGGTGATGACGAGAGGCGGCCCGGGCGGCAGGAGCCAGACCCTCCCGCTCTTCATGTACGAACAGGCCTTCCAGAACAGCCTCATCGGCTACGGCACGGCGGTGGCCCTGCTGCTCCTGCTGGTCGGCTCCCTGTTCTCCCTCGTGTATCTGCGCCTGCTGCGGACGGAGGTCTGACCGACGTGGCCCTCCCCCTCTCCTCCCGTCGCACGGCCCACCGTCTCGCGGCCGACGCGGGGCTCCTGGTGGTCGCCGCCGCGTTCGTGCTCCCCCTGGCCTGGGTGGTCCTGTCCGCCCTGGACCCCCGTGCCGACCTCCGTGTGAAGGCCCCCGACGGCCTCACCCTGGACAACTTCGACGCGATCCTCACGTCGGACGTCACTTTCACCCCCCTCCTCAACAGCCTCATCCTGTGCGGCGGTGCGACGCTGCTGACGGTGGGGTGCGCGGCGCTGGCGGCCTATCCGCTCTCCCGCTTCCGCTCCCGCTTCAACCGCCCGTTCCTGCTGACGATCCTCTTCGCGACGAGCCTGCCCATCACGGCGATCATGGTTCCGGTCTACGCGCTGTTCGTCCGAGTGGACCTGATCGACACCATGCAGGGCACGATCTTCTTCTTCGCCGCGTCCCAACTGCCGTTCGCGATCTGGCTGATGAAGAACTTCATGGACGGTGTACCGAAGGAACTGGAGGAGGCGGCGTGGACCGACGGGGCGGGGGCCCTGCAGTCCCTGGTCCGTATCGTCCTGCCCCTGATGGGGCCGGGCGTGGCCGTCGTGACGGTCTTCTGCTTCGTCATGATGTGGGGCAACTTCTTCGTCCCCTTCATGCTGCTGCTCACACCCGACCAGATGCCGGCGTCGGTCAGCATCAACGACTTCTTCGGGAATCGGGGGATGGTGGCGTACGGGCAGTTGGCGGCGTTCTCGATCGTGTACTCGACGCCGGTGGTTCTTCTGTACGTGTTGATCGCGCGGCGGTTGGGGGGAGGGTTCGCGCTGAGTGGGGCGGTGAAGGGCTGAGCGCGTTGTCGCTGAGGCCGGGTGGGTCCGCAACCCGGCGGAGCGGGGTGCCGCTGCGCCCACCCGTGCCGCCCCAGCGGCACGACTGCCCGCAGCTAGGGC
>NZ_JBEXQJ010000077.1:0-7866 GCF_040612515.1 Streptomyces sp. NPDC006372
GGCCGACGGACAGCAGCCGTCGGCCGGGCCTCTTCGCGTCCCGCCGCGCGACCGGAACGCGCTGGTCCGGCGGCTACGCCGCGTATGCGCGGGAGAACCCGGGGCATCCGGACTCCGGGAGGTCTACATGAACACGACTGTGTTGGCACGGAGGGGACGGTTCCGGGCCCGGCGGGCGGCGCGCGGGTCGGTGACCGAGGGGGCGGCACGGGCAGGGCTCACCGCACGCGGCGTGATCTACCTGCTCGTCGGTGCGCTGGCATTGCAGATCGCCTTCGGCGACACCAAGGAGCAGGCGGACCGCGGGGGCGCTCTGGCGGAGCTGTCGCAGAAACCCTTCGGCGCGGTGCTGCTCTGGGCGCTGGGCATCGGGCTCGCCGGCATGGCCCTGTGGCGGCTGTCCGAAGCCCTCTTCGGCTCCGTCGGACAGGACGGCCGCAGCGCCCGCAAGCGGCTGCTGGCGACGGTCCGCTTCGGGTTCTACGTCTTCGTCGCCTACTCGGTGCTGTCCTTCGCGGCGACCCGGAACCAGAGCGGCGGCGGTTCCAGCGACCGGCAGTCCCGGGACGCCACCGCCAGGGTGCTGGAGATACCCGCCGGCCAGTGGCTGGCCGGCGCGGCCGGGATCGCGATCGTCGCCGCCGGCGGCTGGATCGGCGTACGGGCGGTGCTCCGCAAATATCGCGACAAGCTCCGGCTCGGGGAGATGGGCCCCCGGACCCGGCAGCTGGTGGACGTCACCGGTGTGGCCGGGGGTGCCGCCCGCGGGCTGGTGTTCGCCGCGGCCGGTGTCTTCGCCGTCCGCGCGGCGATCGACTACGAACCCGACCGGGCCAAGGGGCTCGACGACACTTTGCGCACCTTCGCCGACACCCCCCTCGGCCCCTGGCTGCTGGCCTGCGTCGCGGCCGGGCTCGTGCTCTTCGGAGTGTTCTCCTTCGCCATGGCTCGCTGGCGACGGGTCTGAGCGGCGTCTCGCGGGGAACACGAGCCGCATGAGCGATTCCGAGATTCCGCAAGACGACGGCCGTCCCGTGGACGTGTACCTGGACCTCCTGCGCATCCGGATGGACACGGAGGACTACCGCCTCCTGATGCGTGTGGTGGAGCCGGTCCTCCAGGCGATCGACGAGGAGCGCCTGTCCAGCCTCGACTTCGCGCTCGACTCCGGGCGCGACGACGAACTGCCCCAGGAGATCCGTGACGAGGTGGCCCTCGTCATAGCCACCGCGGTCACCGGCCGCCTGGACAACGAAGTGATCGAGCTCGATGTCGACGACACCGGCCCGGTCAGGATCGTCACGGACGCGAGCACCGCCTCCGACCCCATCCGCCTGGGCGAGATCGCCGACTACATCAAGGAACGGCACAGGCAGACGGAAGAGCTGCGCGGCATCGCCGAGGTCAGCGGACTGCCCACGGACTTCTGATGCGGCCCGGGCGCTCCCTCGGCGGGGCCCGTCACTTCTGGGGCGCCGCCACCGGCACGTCGAGCGGCCGGGCGAGGCCGACCACGGCCTCGTCCAGCCGCTCCAGATGCCGAAGCACGCGGTCGGTGATCCGGCCGTAGCGAGGTGTGCCGGCGTCGGACCCGAGCAGTGAGGCGATGCTCGGCCCGGTCTCGACCAGCGCGGCGGCGTGCTCGTCCGCGACCCGGGCCGCGATGGTCTCGATGTTGCGCACCGTGCGCGCCGCGGCCCCCCGCAGTCGCGGGTCCGCCGCGATCGAGGGGTGCGTGGGCAGCAGCTCGGCGGTCGCCGCCAGCGTCCGCGCGTGGTACGCGCAGGTCTCCAGCAGCGCCACCACGTACCGCGCCGTGTTCCTCCGGGCCCGCAGCGGCGTGACCGGATGGGTCAGTGGCTGCGTGGCGGCCCGCAGATCGGCCAGTGCCTGGTCCAGGTCGCGCGCCTTGTCCAGCAGTTCGTCCGCAGGCCCGCCGCTCAGCTGCCCGACCGCGGCCTCAGTGACGGAGACCAGCCGCTCCAGCACGGTGCCGAGCAGCTCGTTGGTACGGCGGTCGGTCCGCACGGGCAGCACCAGCGCCGCCGCGGCCACTCCGCAGGCCGCGCCCAGCGCCGTCTCCTCCACCCGCAGCAGCAGCACGTCGAGGCTGTAGGTGTGCAGCAGCGTGTACAGCAGTCCCAGCATCGCGGTGACGAAGAAGGACATCAGCGTGTACGACAGCGGCGCCACGTAGAACATCGCGAAGATCAGCACCAGGACCAGGGCGAACGCCGTCCACGTGTGCTGCCCGACCAGCCCCGCCAGCACGATCCCGGCCACCACGCCGAACACCGTGCCCAGCAGCCGGCGATAGCCCTTGACCAGGATCTCGCCCGTCGAGGCGGTGTTGAGGAAAACGATCCAGCAGGTCAGCACCGCCCAGTACCAGCGCTGCGTGGACAGCAGCTCACCGCCCGCGATGGCCAGCGACGAGCCGACGGCCACCTGCACGGCCGCGCGCGTGGTGGGCCGCCGCAGTCCGGTCTGCTCCTCCGGCTCCGCCTCCTCGCCGCCGTCGATCGCGGCGTCCTCGGCATCCAGTTCCTCACGAGAGCGGGCCGTGGCGGGGGAGTCGTCCGACTCGTCCTGCGGGCCGTCCAGCGCGATCCGCAGCCCCATCACCGCCCGGGCCGACTCTCCGATGCCCCGGAACACGTCCTGGACGGCGGCGGACGCGGGCGGCAGGTTCTCCTCGTCCCGGTAGCCGAGGAGCCGGTTGCGCACGTGGGCCAGCGCGGTCCCCGTGTCACCGCTGCCGGCCCGCAGCACGAGGGTGCGCAGCGCCTGGAGATCGCGACGGAGGGTGGCGGTGGCCTCGTCCGGCACGGCCGACTGCCCGACCGAGGGCGCGGGCGCGCCCGGCAGGTGCAGGGTGAGCGTGTCGGCCCGCTCGGCGGTGCGGGAGGTCAACAGGAGCAGGCCGAGCCGCTCGGCGGCGATCTCGGCGTCCGCGATCCGGCGCTGCACGAGCCGCGCCGCCGACTCGTCCGGGGTGCCCTCCTCCAGGCGCGCCTGGATCATCATCGCGGTCTCGTGCAGCCGCGCGGTGCCCTCCCGCACAGCCTCGAGGGCCTTGTCCATCTCGTCCGTGCCGGCGTCGAGGAGGTCGAGCTGAGCGGACACCAGCTGGGCCAGCCGGGCGCGGAAGGCCAGCCGCAGCCGGTGCAGGACGGCCGTCGGGGTCGCGGGCACGACAGCGAAACGCAGCAGGGCGCTGGAGCAGAACGCCAGGGCGATGGCGCCGCACAGCGCGGGCAGCGAGGAGGTCGAGGCGCCGACGAACAGCGACAGGAAGTAGACCTGGAAGCCGATCAGCCCCAGCGCGGTGCCGCGGTCGCCGAACCGGCGGCCGTACACCGCGCAGAAGATCAGCACGACGAAGAAGACGTCACCGGCGTAGAGACGCGCGTTGAGCACCGCGCCCAGGCACACCGAGGCCAGGGCCACCGGCAGGCCCAGCGCCAGTGTCACGGCCTGGGCGCCGAGCTGCTTCTCCCGGATGGCGAAGGTGGCGACCATCGCCGCCATGGCCCCCGCCACCAGAAGGTGCACATCGGCCCGCAGCAGGGCCAGCACGGCCAGGGTGAGGGCGATGGCGCCCACCGTCCGCAGCCCGGCCGTCAGGCGCAGCAGCCCGGGGTCGGACGCCGCGATCCGGTCCCGCAGTCGTGTCCGCACCGAGCGTCCCGCTGCCCTCACGCCGCCGCACTCTCTCCCGACTCACACCGCACACCAAGATCCGCGTCTCAGCATGTCATGCCGCGAGCGGAAGCTCCCGCCCGGCCCTCCGCTACCCCTGCCGGCCGGCTCCCTCGATGTGTGCCTGTACCTGCTCCGGCGTCAGGTAGGCGTCCGTGTACTCGAAGTCCTTCAGCCGGGCGGCCTTGCGCGCCTGGAAGCCGGTCCGCACGAAGTCGTCCCCGGCCACCGCGTTGAGCAGCCAGTTCGTCATCACCCTGGTCTTGGCCACGTTGGTGCGCAGCGCCGACCAGTGGTAGCCGCGGGCGACGGCCTGGGCGGGCAGGCCGCGCAGCTCGATGCCCAGCGGCTTGGAGACCGCGTCCGTGCCGCCGAGGTCGACGACGAGCCCGAGGTCCTTGTGCACGTACGGCTTCAGCGGCCCGCCCCGCAGCGACGCGATGACGTTGTCGGCGACGTGCCTGCCCTGCCGCAGGGCGTGCTGCGCCGTGGGCGGGCACATCGCCCCGTCACCCTTGGCCAGGTCGGGCACGGCGGCCGAGTCGCCGAGCGCGAACACCCCGTCGTCGCCCGGCAGGTTCATCTCGGGGGCGACCGCGAGCCGCCCCTTCACGGTCTCCGCGCCGAGCGTGGCGATGAGGGGACTGGCGACGACTCCGGCGGTCCAGATGAGCGTGCGGGTCGGGATCACCCGCCCGTCCGTGAAGGTGACCTCCTCCGGGCCCGCCTTGGCGATGGAGGTGCCGAGCGAGATCTCGATGCCCCGCCGCCGCAGGATCTCCTGCGCGCTGCTGCCGAGCTTGTCGCCGAGCTCCGGCATCAGCTTCGGGGCGATGTCGATCAGATGCCACTTGATCAGACCCGGGTCCAGCCGGGGGTAGCGCTTCACGGCGGCATGCGTCAGGCGCTGCAGGCACGCCGCGGTCTCCGTGCCCGCGTAGCCGCCGCCGACGACCACGAACTGCAGCCGTGAGGCCCGCTCGTCGGGGTCCTGGCTCGCATCGGCCAGATCGAGCTGCGAGATCACGTGGTCACGGATGTAGGCGGCCTCGGCGAGGGTCTTCATCCCGAACGCGTGGTCCGTCAGCCCCGGGATGTCGAAGGTACGGGTGATGCTGCCGGGGGCCAGCACGATGTAGTCGTACGGCTCGTTGACGATCTGGTCGGTGATGGTGCGGACGACGCAGACCTTGGACTTCAGGTCGACGCCGATGGCCCCGCCCGGAATGATGCGTGTGCGGTACTTCTTGCTGCGGCGCAGCGAGACGGCGATCGACTGCGGCGTCAGTACGCCGGAGGCGACCTGGGGGAGCAGCGGCAGGTAGAGCTGGTAGGCGAACGGCGTCACCAGCGTGACGTCGGCCTCGTCCGGGGAGAGTTTCCGTTCCAGACGGCGGACGCACTCCACGCCGGCGAAGCCTGCGCCAACCACCAGGATCCTGGGTCGTGTCACGGTGTTCATCCCTTTCTGCGGCTCCAGGCGGTCTGCCTCGAACGCCTTTCGACTGCCCATGGATCGCTGGTTCGCACCCCATTGATCCCATCGCGTCCAGGACCGGCACGCCAGCCGGACGCGGCAGGCAGACGAACACGTCGATCACCACCATGCCCGTCCCGTGGCCGAAAAGCACCAGGCCGGCGTGAAGAAGGCGTGCACGGACCCGGCAGGGCGCGCCCCCACCGTCAGGGCCGGGCACCCTCCCCCTGGAGGTGACACAGCAACAGACACACGTCGTCGTCGCGTTCGGAGTCGCTCAGCAGCGGATGCAGGATCCGGTCCGCCGAACCCTCCAGGTCCGCGTCGAGTTCCGCGGAACGGAACCCGCCGAGCGCCTCCGCCAGCCGTTCGATGCCCGGGTCTATGCCCTGCGCGCGCCGTTCGACCAGCCCGTCCGTGTACAGCGCGAGCGTCGAGCCGGGCGACAGCCGCACCGTGTGGTCGTCGATCTCCTGGGTGAGGGGGATACCGAGCATGGCGCCGGGTTTGGCGTCGAGGGTGCGCACGGTTCCGTCGGGCAGCCGCAGCACCGGCGGGGGATGGCCCGCGGCGGCCCACGTCAGCGTGGGTTCGCCGGGGTGGAACCGCGCGATGACGGCGGTGGCGTAGAGGTCCGGCTGCAGATGGTGCAGGAACCGGTGCAGCCGGGTCAGCAGCCGGCCCGGGCTGTCGCCGTCCACGGCGTACGCCCGCAGCGCGGTGCGCAACTGGCTCATCATGACGGCCGCGTGCAGACCGTGCCCGGTCACGTCGCCGATGACCGTGATGAGACCGCCGTCCCGCTGCCGGAACGCGTCGTACCAGTCACCGCCGATGTTCAGCCCGTGGGTGGCGGGCAGGTAGCGCGCCGCGAGGCTCAGGCCCGGCGTGGCCGGGAGATCCGTCAGCAGGGCGCGCTGCAGCGTCTCGGCGATGTCGCGGTTGTGTTCAAAACGCCGGGCGTTGTCGATCGCGATGCTGGCCCGCCGGGTCAGCTCGATCAGCATCACCGCGTCGTCCGGGTCCCAGCGAGGACCGGGCGGCGACAGGGTCAGCACCCCGAGCGGCGCCCGCCGCGTCGGCAGCGGAACGCACAGCAGTGGCCGCCCGGGGTCGAGCGCCGAGGGCGGATGGTCGTCGACGCCGGGCAGTCCGCCGGGATGGTCGGCGGCGTACTGGGGCCGGCCGGTGCGGGCCGCGACCACGGCCGCGGCCGGATGGGCCGCCGACCGGCGCTTGTCGTCCTCGTGGTCGAACAGCCAGATGTCCACGCTCTGCGCGTACTCCGGAACCAGCAGGTCCGGCAGCCGGCGCACGATCTCCTCGTGGTTGAGCGAGGCGGTCAGCACGGCACTCGCGTCCGCGAGGAACGTCAGTCTGCGGCGGGCGCTCTCCGCCTCGTTCCGGGCGCTGCGCTCGGCGGCGAAGGCCTCGCGCTGGGCCAGCCCGGCAGCGTCCAGCTCGGCGTGCAGCGCCAGCACACCCTGATTGGTCTGGTGCAGCTCCTCGCGGTGGAAGGCGACCAGGTCCTCCTGCTCGGTGAGCTTGTCCAGCACCACGGCCGTGTCCTCGTCGGCGCCGAGCAGCGCCTCCGCGAGGGCCGCGGCGTCGTTCGCGACGGAGCCGTCCTCCGCGGTCCGGGCCGCCTCGGGGCAGGGGACCGTGACCTCCCACGGCGGTTCCCCGGCGGCACACGCCTCCGGTGACGGCGTCACCACGGCGTGCAGCAGTCCTTCCTCGGAGGGGGAGCCGGCCATGTCCAGGGTGAGCAGCCAGGTGCCGCCCTTGGTGAGGCACTGCCGCAGGTGGGCGCTGAGGGCGGCGGCGAGCCGCGTCCGTTCGACGGTGGGCACACCGTACGCGGCGGCCAGTCGCGCGAGGGCGATGCGGGCGCGGGCCGCGTCGATGACGGTGGTGATCTGCCAAGTACGCATCATGGGTGTTCCGGCGGGGTCGGAGTCAGCACGGCCACGGCGGTGTCGTCCCGCACCGGCCGGGCGGGACTGCTCGCGTCACGTATCGTCACGGCGGCCGTGACGGCCGGGTCGGTCGCCGCCGGCCCCGCGTCGGACGGCGGTGTCCAGCGGCTGGGCAGGCCGTCGGTGTGCAGGATCAGCAGCGGGTCGCCCGTCCAGTCGGCCTCCTCCGCACGGAGGGTGGCGGGCCGGTGCACGCCGACGATGCCGGGCCGGGACAGCAGGGGGTGCCAGGTGCCGGCCGTACGCAGCCGTGCTCCCACGTTCCCTATGCCGGCGAACCGCAGCCGCCCGGTCCGCAGGTCCAGCTGGGCCAGGGCGACGGCCGCGCCCCGGGTGCCCTGCAGAGCGTCGTGGAGCTGCCGCAGCGACTCGGCGGGACCGAGGTGGGCCCAGCGGCGCAGCGCCGCGACCGCGGCCGACGAGGCCCGGGCCGCCTCCGGGCCGTGCCCCAGCCCGTCCGCCAGCATGAGCGTCACCAGATCCCCGGAACGCACCCACGTCCAGGCGTCCCCCGAGAACTCGGCACCCGCGTAGGGGATGTTCACCCCGCCGGCCCGCACACCGACCGGCACGGACCGCTCCCGTGACGGGCCGGGCTGCACGGCGGACCCGACCGCACCGTCCCCCGGCAGCCCGGCCGCCGACCCCGCCCGGGGGCCCGGTTCTCCGGTCCACGCGGGGCTGCCCGTGGCCGCGCCGCCCGGCAGC
>NZ_JBEXQJ010000078.1:0-7452 GCF_040612515.1 Streptomyces sp. NPDC006372
CCGGACTCATCCCGGGAACTCCGCCACCGCGCCTTTCCCTTGCCACCGCGGGTGAACCGCCGAACGGTGCCGTTGACTGCTGCAAGACCCCGATGGCCGCGTCGCGTGGCAGCGGCGGCCCGCCCCGGCGCGAGTCTGCTGACACAGTGGCAGGAACCGTGACCCTCCTGACTTCCCCGGCACAGGACGTGCACACCCCGCCGTTCCCTCCCCGGTGTGACGTGTGGCACCATGCTGGCCACCCCACCCCACCGGCACAGCCTCAGGAGACTCTCCTAGTGCAGCCTTCCGCCGTCCCGGAGCTCGCCCACACCCACACCCGCCCGATCCACTGGCTCGCCACCGCGACGGCCGTCGCCGGCGTCGTCGCCTTCTCCTCGTTCCTGCAGCCGGACGCCGCGACGGCGGCTCAGGCGGCAGGCCCCCGGACGAAGAGCGCCCCCGCGCACTTCGCTCCGCCCGACCCGGCCGCGGTGACGTTCCCGATCGAGTGCGGGCCGGTGCAGGCCGTGGTGAAGAAGAAGGCCTCCGGAGACCTTGACGGCGACGGCAGCCCGGAGACGGTGGCCGTGGTCCACTGCGACTCCCCGATGGGCACCCCGCCCGACGGCGTGTACGTCCTCACCCGGGACGGCGACAGCGGCAAGCCGCGCGTGGTGGCCTCCCTGCTCGATCCCCAGAAGCGCACCAACGTGAGCGACTTCGCCGTACGGCACGGCGCCGTCACGGCCACGCTCCTCGGCTACTCGTCGGCCGACGTGCCGCGTTGCTGCCCGGACATGAAGAGCGACGTGAAATGGCGTTGGCAGGACGGCTCGTTCGTCCGCTCGACGCCGTCCGGGGCCCGCAGCGTGTGAAGGCCGTGCGGTGGCGGTGTGTGAGATATCAGACAGTACTAACGGTGTGTGCGGAACTGGTCACTCCGCGTCCGGTCCGTAGACCTCGGCCCTGTCCGAAACGCGACGCACGTGGATGCACTCGCCCGGGCACTCCTTCGCGGAGTCGATCACGTCCGTGAGAAGCGGCAGCGGAACGGGCGTTGTCGCGCCCTTGTCCTGGAGCAACTCGTCTTCGGCGCTCTTCACATAGGCCAGACCGTCGATGTCCAGCTCGAACACCTCGGGCGCGTACTGGGCGCAGATGCCGTCACCGGTACAGAGGTCCTGGTCGATCCAGACCTCCAGCGCCTCGCCCTCGACTCCGGCCTCCTGCTGCACGCTCATGTCTCCTGCCGTTTCATGCGTCGAGCCAGGTCGGGAATCCGGCCAGCTCTGACGGGTGTTGAACACTTCGACCCTACCTCCGGCTGGGTTCCAATCATGTTCGCTGGGTATTCCCCTGGCGTGAGGGAGAGCGCAAGGGTGAAGATCGGACACACCCCGACCGTCTTTGTGATCTAGGGGTTTCAATCGACACCCGCCCAGGTAGGGTCTGGAAGCGTCCAGCTCCCCTTGGAGGAGGTGAGGACCGTGGCAGCCCACGACGACGACATGAACCGCGGCATCCGCCCGGGACGCGGGTCCGACGACCCGGCCGGGCAGATCGCCTACCTTGAGCAGGAGATCGCCGTCCTGCGACGCAAGCTCGCCGACTCTCCGCGGCACACGAGGATTCTCGAAGAGCGGATCGTCGAGCTGCAGACCAATCTGGCCGGCGTGTCCGCACAGAACGAGCGACTCGCCAACACGCTCCGTGAGGCCCGCGACCAGATCGTGGCCCTCAAGGAAGAGGTCGACCGGCTCGCGCAGCCGCCGGCCGGCTTCGGGGTGTTCCTGCAGGCGAACGAGGACGGCACCGCCGACATCTTCACCGGCGGCCGCAAGCTCAGGGTGAACGTCAGCCCCAGCGTCGAGCTCGACGAGCTCCGGCGCGGCCAGGAAGTGATGCTCAACGAGGCTCTCAACGTGGTCGAGGCCATGGAGTACCAGAGCGTCGGGGACATCGTCACCCTCAAGGAGATCCTCGAGGACGGCGAGCGGGCCCTGGTGCTCGGGCACACCGACGAGGAGCGGGTGGTGCGGCTCGCCGAGCCGCTGCTGGACGTCACCATCCGCCCCGGCGACGCCCTGCTCCTGGAGCCCCGCTCCGGATACGTCTACGAGGTCGTGCCCAAGAGCGAGGTCGAGGAACTCGTCCTCGAAGAGGTCCCCGACATCGGCTATGAGCAGATCGGTGGCCTCGGCGGCCAGATCGAGGCCATCCGGGACGCCGTCGAGCTCCCGTATCTCTACCCGGACCTGTTCAAGGAGCACGAACTGCGGCCGCCGAAGGGCGTCCTGCTGTACGGGCCCCCCGGATGCGGCAAGACGCTCATCGCCAAGGCCGTGGCCAATTCGCTGGCCAAGAAGGTCGCCGAGGTGACCGGCCAGGCCGCCGGCAAGAGCTTCTTCCTCAACATCAAGGGCCCGGAGCTGCTGAACAAGTACGTCGGTGAGACGGAGCGGCAGATCCGCCTCGTCTTCCAGCGGGCCCGTGAGAAGGCCAGCGAGGGTACGCCCGTCATCGTCTTCTTCGACGAGATGGAGTCCCTCTTCCGCACCCGTGGCTCCGGTGTCAGCTCGGACGTGGAGAACACCATCGTCCCGCAGCTGCTCGCCGAGATCGACGGCGTGGAGGGCCTGCAGAACGTGGTCGTGATCGGCGCCTCCAACCGTGAGGACATGATCGACCCGGCCATTCTGCGGCCCGGCCGGCTGGACGTGAAGATCAAGATCGAGCGTCCGGACGCCGAGGCGGCCAAGGACATCTTCGGCAAGTACCTCACCGAGCGCCTCCCGCTCCACGGCGACGACCTCGCCGAGCACGGCGACTCCAAGGCCTCCACGGTCCAGAGCATGATCCAGACGGCCGTGGAACAGATGTACGCCGAGTCCGAGGAGAACCGCTTCCTGGAGGTCACCTACGCCAACGGTGACAAGGAAGTCCTCTACTTCAAGGACTTCAACTCCGGCGCCATGATCGAGAACATCGTGGGCCGGGCCAAGAAGATGGCGATCAAGGACTTCCTCGAGAAGAACCAGAAGGGCCTCCGCGTCTCCCACCTCCTCCAGGCCTGCGTGGACGAGTTCAAGGAGAACGAGGACCTGCCGAACACCACCAACCCGGACGACTGGGCCCGGATCTCCGGAAAGAAGGGCGAGCGGATCGTGTACATCCGTACGCTCATCACCGGAAAGCAGGGCGCGGACACCGGACGCTCCATCGACACGGTGGCGAACACCGGTCAGTACCTGTAAAAGGCAGGGCGGCTGCGGGTGCCCTCGGCGGGTACCCGCAGCCGACTGTTTTTCGGGCCACGGCTGGAGCAACGCAATGACGCAAATGATCTCCCCACCAGCGCAAAGGCGTTCTAGGCTCTTCCGTACCGCCGAGTCGCGCAGTGCGGGGACGGGTACCGCACACGCAACCGAGCGCCAGCGGTATCTGAGCGGCGCCCACGACCGAGGGAGCCGCCGGGCAAGGAGGGCCGCATGACCGTACGGCGAGTAATGGGCATCGAGACGGAGTACGGGATCTCCGTCCCCGGCCACCCGAACGCCAATGCCATGCTCACCTCGTCCCAGATCGTGAACGCCTACGCGGCGGCGATGCACCGGGCCCGCCGGGCCCGCTGGGACTTCGAGGAGGAGAACCCGCTGCGGGACGCCCGAGGCTTCGACCTCGCCCGCGAGGCCGCCGACGCCAGCCAGCTCACGGACGAGGACATCGGCCTGGCCAACGTGATCCTCACCAACGGTGCACGGCTCTACGTCGACCACGCCCACCCCGAGTACAGCGCCCCCGAGGTCACCAACCCCCGGGACGCCGTCCTCTGGGACAAGGCGGGCGAGCGGATCATGGCGGAGGCCGCGGAACGGGCCGCCCAGCTGCCCGGTGCCCAGCCCATCCACCTGTACAAGAACAACACCGACAACAAGGGCGCGTCCTACGGCACGCACGAGAACTACCTGATGAAGCGGGAGACCCCCTTCTCGGACATCGTGCGCCACCTGACGCCGTTCTTCGTCTCCCGTCAGGTCTTCGCCGGGGCGGGCCGCGTCGGCATCGGCCAGGACGGGCACGAGCACGGTTTCCAGCTCAGTCAGCGGGCCGACTACTTCGAGGTGGAGGTCGGCCTCGAGACGACCCTGAAGCGCCCGATCATCAACACCCGCGACGAGCCGCACGCGGACGCCGAGAAGTACCGGCGGCTGCACGTGATCATCGGCGACGCGAACCTGTCGGAGATCTCGACGTACCTGAAGCTGGGAACCACCGCTCTCGTCCTGTCGATGATCGAGGACGGTTTCATCGCGGTGGACCTTGCCGTCGACCAGCCGGTTCGCACGCTGCACCAGGTCTCGCACGACCCGTCGCTCAAGCGCCTCGTCACGCTCCGCAGCGGCCGGACGCTCACCGCGGTCCAGCTGCAGATGGAGTACTACGAGCTCGCGCGCAAGTACGTGGAGGAGCGGTTCGGGGCGGACGCCGACGACCAGACCAAGGACGTCCTGTCCCGCTGGGAGGACACCCTCACCCGACTGGAGCACGACCCGATGAGCCTGGCCGGCGAGCTGGACTGGGTCGCCAAGCGGGAGCTCATGGAGGGCTACCGGCGCCGGGACGACCTCGACTGGGACGCGGCGCGGCTGCATCTGGTCGACCTCCAGTACGCCGACGTACGGCCCGAGAAGGGCCTGTACAACCGTCTGGTGGCCCGCGGGCGCATGAAGCGCCTGCTGGGTGAGGCCGACATCGAGCGGGCCCGTACGACGCCGCCTGAGGACACGCGCGCCTACTTCCGCGGCCGCTGCCTGGAGCAGTACGCGGACGACGTCGCGGCGGCGTCCTGGGACTCGGTGATCTTCGACCTCCCGGGCCGGGACTCGCTGCAGCGCGTCCCAACCCTGGAACCGCTTCGCGGAACGCGTAATCACGTCAAGGAGCTCCTGGACCGTTGCCGCACCGCGGAAGACCTGGTCAGGGTCTTGTCCGGGGGGTGAGCGCACATCCTGGGTACTCGGGAGGGGCCCGCCGGACAGGGTGGAAAATCCCAGGTCCGGGAATCATCGAGGTGGTCCTCGTACGTTGGAGCAACTACGGGGCCATTGTCAGACCCGGCGAGTAGGGTCTGATCTTGACCGAGCAACTGTGTCGGGCGAACCGAGCGGGGTGAGGGATATGGCGACCAAGGACACCGGCGGCGGACAGCAGAAGGCCACCCGGTCCACCGAGGAGGTCGAGGAGCAGGCGGCAGAGGCGCAGGCTTCTGAGGACGTCAAGGAGCGTCACGAGAAGCTGAGCGACGACGTGGACTCGGTTCTGGACGAGATCGACGACGTACTCGAGGAGAATGCCGAGGACTTCGTGCGGTCCTTCGTTCAAAAGGGCGGCCAGTAAGGCTCCTGCACCTTCATTTCGAAGGTGAACGGGTGCACAGGTGACGGACGGGCGGAGCGCGGAGCGCTGTGCGCGGGGCAGCGAGCGATGTGCTGCCCTCGGGTGCGGCGCTCCGGGCGTCGACGGCGTCCGGAGCCCCTGCGGCCTGCCGATCGAGGCGGCCGGCAAACGCGTGGACGGCGCGGCGGAGTTGGGGCCGCCGGGCATGTGGATCACCGCCGCAGGACGGGTAGGGTCCGTGGCATACCGTGCCCCCGGTGGCAACCGGACCGGGGTTGTTCCAAGGATCGGCCCGACGTCACAGGGCGGGCTGTCGCATACGTGGAAGGAATCGCGTGGAAGCCAACACTCGTAGCACCGGGCGTCTACCAGCTGCCTTCCTGACGCCAGGGTCCTCCTCCTTCATGGACTTCCTGTCCGAGCACCAGCCGGAGATCCTGCCCGGCAACCGGCAACTGCCGCCCACCCAGGGCGTCGTCGAGGCGCCGCACGGGACGACGATCGTCGCCGTGACGTTCCCCGGCGGTGTCGTCCTCGCCGGTGACCGGCGGGCCACCATGGGCAACGTCATCGCGCAGCGGGACATCGAGAAGGTCTTCCCGGCCGACGAGTACTCGGCGGTGGGCATCGCCGGTACGGCGGGTCTGGCCGTGGAGATGGTGAAGCTGTTCCAGCTGGAGCTGGAGCACTTCGAGAAGGTCGAGGGCGCGCAGCTGTCGCTGGAGGGCAAGGCGAACCGGCTGTCCACCATGATCCGCTCGAACCTGGGGATGGCCATGCAGGGGCTGGCCGTCGTTCCATTGTTCGCCGGGTACGACGTGGACCGGGAGAAGGGGCGGATCTTCTCCTACGACGTCACGGGCGGTCGCTCCGAGGAGCAGGGCTACGCGGCCACGGGTTCCGGCTCGATCTTCGCCCGCGGCGCGATGAAGAAGCTCTTCCGGAACGACCTGAGCGAGGCCGATGCCACGACGCTCGTGGTGCAGGCGCTCTACGACGCGGCAGACGACGACTCGGCGACCGGCGGTCCCGATGTCGCCCGCCGGATCTATCCCATCGTCACCGTGATCACCGAGGACGGCTTCCGCCGGCTCTCCGAGACCGAGGCGTCCGATATCGCGCGCTCGGTCCTGGAGCGGCGGCTGGAGCAGCCGGACGGTCCGCGCGCCGCGCTGCTGTAGGCGGCGGGCTGTCTTGAACCAGGGTGGTCCAGTGAATCGACGGAATTCTGAAGAGAGGGACGGATAACCGGTGTCGACGCCGTTCTATGTCTCACCCCAGCAGCAGATGGCCGACCGGGCGGAGTACGCCCGCAAGGGCATCGCTCGTGGTCGCAGCCTGGTCGTGCTGCAGTACGCCGACGGCATCGTGTTCGTCGGGGAGAACCCGTCCCGTGCGCTGCACAAGTTCAGCGAGATCTACGACCGGATCGGCTTCGCGGCCGCCGGCAAGTACAACGAGTACGAGAACCTGCGGATCGGCGGTGTGCGCTACGCCGACCTGCGGGGGTACACCTACGACCGGGACGACGTGACGGCCCGGGGCCTGGCGAACGTGTACGCGCAGACGCTGGGCACGATCTTCTCGAGTGTCGGGGAGAAGCCGTACGAGGTGGAACTGGTCGTGGCCGAGGTCGGGGAGACCACGGAGCAGGACCAGATCTACCGGCTGCCGCACGACGGCTCCATCGTGGACGAGCACGGCTCGGTCGCGGTCGGGGGCAACGCCGAGCAGATCAGCAGCTACCTGGATCAGCGCCACCGGGACGACATGACGCTGGCCGAGGCGCTGAAGCTGGCGGTGCAGTCCCTGTCCCGCGACACCAACGGCACCGAGCGGGAGATTCCCGCGGAGCGGCTGGAGGTGGCGGTGCTGGACCGCACGCGCCCGCAGAAGCGCAAGTTCAAGCGGATCAGCGCGCGTCAGCTGTCCCGCCTGCTGGAGGCGGACGGGTCGGGGCCGGCGACTGCGGCGGAGGCGGAGGAATCCGAAGCCGAGTCCGAGTCCGGGGGCGATGAGTAGTCACCCGTTGCCGCGGGGCCCCCCCGGGTGGGGGGGGGGGCGGGGGGGGTT
>NZ_JBEXQJ010000079.1:0-7261 GCF_040612515.1 Streptomyces sp. NPDC006372
GGCCGACGCCGGCGGCGTTTTCCTGTCCCGCGACGGGTCGTGCCGAGTACCGCTCCCGTACCGCCTCAGGTGTGAACGCCCCGCAAGTCGTACCGCTTTCAGGCATTTTGTCTGCTTAGCATGCATGCTCCGCGCTCCGCACGTCGGTGTTTTGTCCCCGTCCGCCCGGGGCGCGACCGCCCCGTACGAGAGGACACCAGATGGCGCTGACGGGCCGTCGGAACGCACCGTCCGAGCATGCCTTTTCCCCGCACGACGATGTTCTGCGCACCGCGGCGCCGCACGTCGCCCGCCGCCGTTTCCTGACCGTCACCGCGGCGGCGGCGCTGCTCGCCTTCACCACCAACCGCCCGGCCCGCGGCGCCACCGCCGCTCGCGAACTCGACGCCGCCCGGATCTCCGCCGACCCCTTCACCCTCGGCGTGGCCTCCGGTGACCCGCTGCCCGACTCGGTGCTCATCTGGACCCGGCTCGCGCCCGAGCCGTTCGCGGAGGACGGCGGCCTGGGCCAGGAGCGGGTCGTCGTCGACTGGGAAGTGGCCGTGGACGAGCGGTTCGCACGGGTCGAGCAGCGGGGTGTCGCCACCGCCCATCCCGAGTACGCCCACAGCCTGCACATCGACGTCAAGGGCCTGAAGCCGGACAGCCGGTACTACTACCGGTTCCGGGTCGGAGCCTGGATCAGCCCCACGGGCCGGACCCGTACGGCACCGGCCGCGGGCAGCGACCCCGCCGGCATGCGGCTGGCGGCCGTGGCCTGCCAGGCCTACCAGGACGGCTACTACACGGCCCACCGGCACCTGGCGCAGGAGGACGTCGACGTGGTGTTCCACCTCGGCGACTACCTGTACGAATACGCCGTGGACTCGGCGGGCGGGGCCCGCCGCTACACCGACCGCACGCTGCCCGACGTGTTCAACCGCGAGACCACCACCCTGGCGGACTACCGGCTGCGCTACGCGCTCTACAAGAGCGATCCGGACCTGCTCGCCGCACACGCCCAGCACCCGTTCCTGGTCACCTGGGACGACCACGAGACGGAGAACAACTACGCCGGGTCCGCCGCCGAGAACGGCAGTTCCCCGGAGCAGTTCCTGGTGCGGCGGGCCGCCGCCTACCGGGCCTACTGGGAGAACCAGCCACTGCGCGCCGAACAGCTGCCGCAGGGCCCCGACGCCCGGTTGTACCGCCGGCTGGCCTGGGGGTCGCTCGCCCAGTTCGACATCCTCGACACCCGCCAGTACCGCTCCGACCAGGCTTACAAGGACCAGCCGCACGCACCGGGCACCGAGTCGGACGACCCGGCCCGTACCCTCACCGGCGCCGCGCAGGAACGCTGGCTGCTGGACGGCTGGCGGGCCTCGAGCGCGCTGTGGAACGTGATGCCGCAGCAGGTGTGCTTCTCCCAGCGCAAGTTCGACCTGACCGCGCCCGCCCGGGTCTCGATGGACACCTGGGACGGCTACCGCGCCTCCCGCGACCGGGTCATGGCGGGCGCGAAGGCCGCGGGCATCGACAACTGGATGGTCCTCACCGGCGACGTCCACGTCGGGTACGCCTTCGACATCAAGGACGACTTCGACGACCCGCGGTCCAGGACGGTGGGCACGGAGTTCACCTGCACCTCCGTCGCCAGCGGCGGGGACGGGGCTCAGAGGCCCACCAACTGGGACACCTACATGAAGGCCAATCCCCACATGAAGTACTACGACGGCCGGCGCGGCTACCTCAGGGTCGAGCTGGACCGCGAGAAGGCACGGGCGGACTTCCGCACCGTCTCGGGCATCACGAAGCCCGGGGGCACCATCTCGACGACCGCGTCCTTCGTCACGGAGGCGGGTTCGCCCGGCCTGAAGTCCGCGTGACACGCCCGGCGTCCGCAGTACTGCACTTGGCGCCCTTCCCCGCGCCAAAGCGCGAAACGGGGCGGCCCGGGACATCACCGCGGGCCGTTCCGGCAAGGCCTATGGCCTCGCGACAGTTCCACCGTGCCCGAAGGAGACACATCGAATGGTCCACAGACATGCCGTGACCGGCCGCCGGGCGGCCCTGACCGTGCTCGGCGCGCTCGTCGCCTGCGGGATCCCCTCCGCCGTGGCGGCCGAGCCCGCGCCTCCCGCGGGGCCCCTGCCCTCGGCCGCCCAGACCGTCGGCGCCGACCGGCCGCCGGCTCCGGTCCTGCACGCCATGGAGCGCGACCTCGGGCTGACCGCGGCACAGGCATCGCTGCGGCTGGTCAACGAGGCCGAGGCGGGCACCCGGGCGGGGCGGCTGCGCAACGCCCTGGGCAACCGCTTCGCGGGGGCCTGGCTGAGCGGCACGACGTCGCAGGAGCTGTTCGTGGCGACCACCCAGGCGGCGGACGTGCCCGCCATCAAGGCCCAGGGCGCCAAGGCCGCCGTCGTGAAGAAGACGCTCCGCGACCTCGGGGCGGCGAAGCGGAAGCTGGACGCGGCGGCGGCCCGTGTCAGCACCCGCGACACGCCCCTGTGGTACGTCGACGTCCCGAAGAACCGGGTCACGGTACAGGCCAGGAGCAGGGCCGCGGCCGCCGCGTTCGTCAAGGCCGCGGGTCTCGACGGCAAGAGCGTGGGCGTCAAGGTGACGGCGAGCAGGCCGCGCCTGCTGACGGACCTCACCGGCGGTGACGCCTACTACATCAACGGCGCCGCCCGCTGCTCCGTCGGCTTCTCCGTCACCAAGGGCACCCAGCAGGGCTTCGCCTCGGCGGGCCACTGCGGCCGGCCCGGTGACAGGACGACCGGGTACGACAACGCGGAGCAGGGGACGTTCCAGGCCTCCACCTTCCCCGGCCGGGACATGTCGTGGGTGGCCGTCGACGACCAGTGGACGGCCACGGCCGACGTGAAGGGCGAGGGCGGGCAGACCGTGCAGATCACCGGCTCGGTCCAGGCGCTGGTCGGGGCCGCCGTCTGCCGCTCCGGCTCCACCTCCGGCTGGCACTGCGGCAGGATCGAGCAGCACGACACCAGTGTCAGCTACGCCGAGGGCAGGGTGGACGGGCTGACCCAGACGACGGTGTGCGCCGAGCCGGGCGACTCCGGTGGGCCCTTCGTCGCGGGCACGCAGGGGCAGGGCGTGACGTCCGGGGGCAGCGGTGACTGCGCGAGCGGCGGCACCACGTTCTACCAGCCGATCAATCCGCTGCTCAGTCAGTACGGCCTGACCCTGAAGACCGCCGCGGCGGCGTCCGCGGCGCCGCAGGGCAGCGCCGCGCCGGCCTGGACCGCGGGCCGTGTCTACGAGGCCGGTGCCACGGTGACCCACGCCGGTGTGCGCTACCAGTGCCTGCAGAGCCACCAGGCACAGGGCGCGTGGGCGCCCACCGGCACTCCGGCCCTGTGGCAGCGGGTGTGACAACGGGTCAGGGCTGACCGGCGCCGGTGCGGCAGGTGCCGCCGGCGCCGGGCGGGCCCCGCTGCTCCTCCGCCAGCAGCGCGCACGCGGCGGCCTGGAACGGGTCGTGGGCGCGGAAGCGGCGGGTGCACAGTGCGGCCAGGGCGGTGCCGGTGTCGGGGCGGAAGCCCAGGACTAACCGCGCGCACGAATCCGCGGGCGACGTCGACCGGACGCGAGTTCGTCGGGCAGGGGTGGGGTGTGCAGAAGGGTGCTCGGCAGCAACGCGTCGGCTCCCAGCACCCGTACGGCCGCGAGGGCGAGGCCCCCCGCTTCCCCGTCGGCCGCCTCGGGGACGGCGGCCGCACGAGCGTGGTCCTGCACCGCGTGTCGCTCATGAGTGACTCGGGCCTACTCAGCCTCAGGCCACGACCCGCAGCGTGCGGACGGAGGAGTCGGACGCGTCCGGGATGAGGACGCCGTGTTCGGCACCGCTGCGCAGGTAGTCGAGGACCTCGTCGGTGATGACCTCACCGGGCGCCACCACGGGCACGCCCGGCGGATAGGGGCTGATCATCTCCGCTGCGATCCGTCCGGCCGCCCGCTCGGCGGGCACGTGCTCGACCGGGGCGAAGAACGCCTCGCGGGGCAGCATCGCCTGCTCCAGTTCCAGCGATGAGGGCTCGGGCAGCCGGACCGGCGGGCGCCGTTCGACGGAGTCCGCGTGCTCCACCAGCGCGCGCAGGGCCTCCACCAGGATCTCCTCGGTCTCGTCGTCGTCGGCGTGGGTGATCGAGGCGCTGATACGGCAGGAGTCCGAGCCGCCGACGTCCACATGCCGGTGCGTGCGCAGCCACTCCGCGGCCTGCATGCCGCTCATGCCGAGTTTCCGTACGTCGATGACGAGTTTGAGCGGGTCGAGGTCCGCGGCCTGCCCCTCCTCCACCACCTCCCGGCCCATGGGCCGCAGCCCCGGCAGGTCGGCGACGGCCGCCCGGACGCGTTCGGCGCGGCGGACGGCGGTGTCGAGCAGCTCGTGTCCCTGTTCCACCATGTGGCGGCGCCAGCCGTCGAGCGTGGCGTACACGAGGGAGGAGGCGCTGGTAGTCCCGAGCAGGTCCTCCCGCTGTTTGAGGGCCTCGGGCGAGACGCGGTCGTACTGGAGGTGGAAGACGGAGCTCTGTTCCACGGCGCCGCCCATCTTGTGCACGCTGGTCACCACCAGGTCGGCCTCGGCGTCCATGCCCCAGGCGGGCAGGGCGGGGTGGAACGGCAGGTGGGCGCCCCATGCCTCGTCGACGATGACGGGCACGTCGAACGCGTGGCACACCCGGGCCACTGCCTCGATGTCGGCGCAGGAGCCCCAGTCGGTGGGCGTGATGAGCAGCATGCCCTTCGCGTCCGGGTGTTCCTGGAGGCGGCGGCGGACGTCGTCGGCCTCGGGCGGGTGGGCCAGGTGCCGTTCGGCGTCGAACTTCGGGTGCACCCAGATCGGTTCGACGCCGTTGACGACCACGGCCGCGATGACGGACTTGTGTGCGTTGCGCGACAGCAGCAGTTTCTCGCCGGGGCCGGCCACGGCGAGCATGGCGGTCTTCACCGACAGGGAGCTGCCGCAGGTGGAGAAGAACGCGTGCTCGGCGCCGACGGCGTCCGCCATGAGCTCCTGGGCGCGGCTGAGGACGCCCTGCGACTGGCGGCGGTCGTCCAGCCCGTTGAGGGAGAGGACGTCGGAGCGGAACACGTCGAGCCCGACGATCTCGGCCACCCGCGGGTCCACTCCCCGGCCCTGCTTGTGGCCCGGCGGGCCGTAGGCGATGTCACCGCGGCGCCGGAAGTCCTCCAGCGCCTCCAGCACGGGCACGCGCGAGTGGTCCATGGTTCCTCCCAGGTCCGGCCCGCCCGGCCACCGCCGCGGCGTCCACGCTGTCGTGGCCCGGCGGGTACACCGACCGTGTTGCACCGGGGCACGGGTCGAAACCATCACCGGGGGAGGTGCCGTCCGTGGGCGGCTGCGGGCTCGTCGTGGTTGAGCGCGCAGTTCCCCGCGCCCCTGGGCGGTGAGCTCCCGCGCCGGCCGATCGGCGGGATGTGGCGAGTGTCGTGGCGGCGTGGGGTGATACCCGGGCGGGGACGCACCGCAGCCGATGTCGGGGAGGTCGCGTGGACCGCATGCGCGAGGACGTGCACCAGGCCGTCCGAGAGGAGGTGGCGGCCCGGGCCGGCACGCTGTGGGACGTGGCCCTGCGGCTGCACGCCGATCCCGAGTACGCCTTCGCCGAACACCGGGCGGCGGCTCTGCTGTCGGGTGAGCTGGAACGCGCCGGTTTCGCCGTGGAGCGCGGCGTGGCCGGGCTGCCGACCGCGTTCACCGCGCGCTCGGGCCGGGGCAGGCCCACCGTGGCACTGCTGATGGAGTACGACGCCCTGCCCGGCCTCGGCCACGCGTGCGGCCACAACCTCATCGCGGCGGCGGGGCTGGGAGCCGCGCTGGCGTCGGGCGCCGTGGCGGAGGCCGGCGCGGGATCGGTGCTGGCGGTGGGCACACCCGCCGAGGAGGGCGGAGGCGGCAAGGCCCTGGAGGTGGAGGCCGGGGTGTTCGACGACGTCGACGCCGCCCTGATGTTCCATCCGGGTGTGTACAGCTGGGCGTGGGCGCCGCTGACCGCGCAGGCGCAGTACCGGGTGGCCTTCCACGGCCGGGCCGCGCACCCCACGGGGAACCCGACGGAGGGCATCGACGCGCTGGCGGCGCTCGTGGAGCTGTTCAACGTGCTGGGCGTCCTCGGGCGGCGGCTGCCGGAGGGCTCTCACGTGCAGGGCATCGTCACCCACGGCGGCACCGCCACGAACATCGTCCCGGAGTACGCCGAGGGCCTGTACGGTCTGCGCGCCGCGATGACCCCGGCGCTGGAGGACCTGGCGGAGCGGCTGCGCGTGTGCGCCGAGGGTGTCGCCCGGGCCACGGGCACCAGGGCCGAGGTGGAACGGGCCACGGTGCGCTACGAGCACTTCCGGGACAGCGAGGTGCTGTCCGAGCGGTTCGCCACGCACCTCGCCCGGGCCGGGATCCCCCTGTCACCCCCTGTGCCGGGCGTGTACCTGGGATCGTCCGACATCGGGAACGTCAGCACGCGGGTGCCGGCGATTCACCCGTTCGTGGCGATCATGGACGAGGACGGCTCCGACCACACCCCGGAGTTCGCCGAGGCCGCCGCGTCCGACCGGGCGCGCGGGGTGCTGATCGCCGTGACGGAAGCCCTCGCGTGCACCGCCGCCGACGTCCTGCTGTCCGGGGAGCTGCGCGCGCAGGCGTGGGCTCGGCACCGGGCCGCGCGGACCGGGGGTGAGTCGTCCGCCCCCGGCGGGGAACCCGGCCCCTCGCTGTACCCACCGACACCTTGGAGAGGGCCATGAGTCTGTTGCGTGTACTCGGCCGCCCCATGCTGGCCTCGATGTTCCTCACGGGCGGCCTGAACTCCGTACGGGAACCGAAGGAGGTCGCCTCGGCCGCCGAACCGGTCGTGCGGCCGGTCACCGACCGTGTCCCGGCGCTGCCGGACCGCACCGAGCAGGTCGTACGGCTGAACGGTGCCGTGCAGGTCGTGGCCGGGCTGATGCTGGCCACGGGACGCATGCCACGTCCGGCCGCGCTGGCCATCGCGGCCACCCTGGTGCCCACGACGCTGGCGGGCCACCGCTTCTGGGAGGCTGAGGACCCCTCCGAGCGGGCCCAGCAGCGCATCCACTTCTTCAAGAACATGTCCATGCTGGGCGGACTGCTGATCGCCGCCGACGACACCGGCGCCCGTCCCTCGGTGCTGTGGCGCGGCACCCACGCCGCGCGTGGCCTGCGGCGCGAGGCGGGCCTGGTGCGGCGCTCCGTCCGGGCCACCGCGCGCCC
>NZ_JBEXQJ010000080.1:0-7143 GCF_040612515.1 Streptomyces sp. NPDC006372
GAACCACATCATCCAGTCGAGCCGCAGATGGTAGGGCGCGAACTGGCGCGGCCAGCGCCGCGGATCGCCCGGCTTGCCCTTGAACTCGTACTCCCCGGCGGCCCCGGTGGTCGCGTGGTCGCGGACGGGCAGGTGGTAGACGTGGAAGGCTCGTCCGATGACCGGCTGGGCGACGTTGCGCACCCGCACGCCGCCGCTCGTCATGCCGTGTTCCGAGCCGGCGTGCGCGTGCCCGTGCACCGCGAGGTCGGCGCCGGCCGTGTCGATCGCCTCGGCCAGCAGATAGCTGCCCAGGAACGGATAGATCTCCAGCGGTTCGCCGGCCAGTGTCTCGGGGACGGGGGAGTAGTGGGTCAGGGCGATCCGCGCGTCACAGTCCTCCCCGTCCAGCCGTTCCAGAGCGGCCCGCAGGGCGTCCGCGCGCCGGCGCGAGTACCTGACGAACTCCTTCATGACCGGTTCGCCGAACTCCCCGGCGCAGCGGCCGACGAAGCCGCCGCCGAACCCCTTGGTGCCGGCCACGCCGATCCGTGACCCGCCGCTCTCCACGACCGTTCCCTGCCCTTCCAGGACGTGGGCGCCGACGTCCCGGAGGATGGCCGTGACCTCGTCGGGCCGGTCGTCGTGGTGGTCGTGGTTGCCCAGGACGGCGACCACCGGTACGCCGAGGTCCCGGATCTCCCGGGCCACCACCCGGGCCTCCTCGGGCGTGCCGTGCCGGGTGAGGTCCCCGGCCAGCAGCAGGAGGTCGGCGCACTCGGGCAGGGTCTCGAAAGCCGGGCGGAGCACGCCCTGGCTGTCCGGGCCCATGTGGATGTCTCCGACGGCTGCGATGCGGATCATGCGAGTTCCTCCGCGTGGTCGGGGGAGGAGGCCTCGGTGACCACGAGGTCGCTGTGCACCGCGATCCCGGCGAGCTCCTCGTGGACGGTGCGCAGGATCTCGTCGCGACAGGGCGCCGAGGGCACGGTGCCGGTGAGCAGCACCGTCTGGCCGCGGGCCTCGACCCGCACGCCCAGTTCACCGAGTTCGCCGGAGGCGAGGCGGTCCTGGAGGTGGGCGATCCGGTAGTCGAGGTTCTGCTCCGGCTCCTCGCCGCCCGGGTGCTCCGATCCGTGGGTGCTCATGGATGTTCCTTCCGCATCAGATGACGTTCAGGCGCTCCAGGAGGAAGAAGAAGGCGGCGGGCATGGGCGCGTCACCGCACTCGCGCCGCACCCGCTTCCAGTCGACCTTCTCGCGCAGGGCACGCGCGATGGGCAGCGCCGCGCCGAAGTCGCAGTGGTGTTCGGAGAAGGCGGCGACCAGGCTCCACAGCAGGTCGGTCGGCGCCAGCACGGGCATGCGCACCGAGTCGACCGAGAGCTCCTCGGCCCGCTCCAGCATGTCCGCGCCGACCGGCTGGTGCGCCAGCTCGAAGATGATGTCGACCGGCTGGCCGAAACACGTGGCCTTGATCAGCCAGTCCTCCGGCGGGGTGTAGACCGTCAGCCCGGCCTCGCGGAGCGTGGCCGCCACGGCATCCGCGTCCTCGGGGCGGATGGCGAAGTCGACGTCGTGCTGGAGGTTCTTCTCGCCGCCGTGGGCGTAGGCGGCGACGCTCCCGGCCAGCGCGAAGAGGTGCCCCTTCCGCTTCAGCAGGGCGCCGACCTGCTTGGCCGCCTCCAGCAGGGCCTGGTTGCGGTCCAGGGGCAGTTCCTGCGGGGGTTCGTCGGTCTGCGGGTCCTGTGGTGGCGCGGGCTCGGACAGGTCCGGGGCCGGCCGGAGGCCGGGGACCCCCGGCCGCCGGACGAGCGTCGCGTCATCACCGTTCTGCGTCATGACCACTCCATTCGCCGAACCGGGCAGGCGCACTGCCACGCGCTGCCCGGACCCGAGACGGCCTGCGTGCCTGCTCTGAGTACCCGACGCTCCCGGGCCGACACGGAAGGCTGCCGGAGAGGCCCGGGCCACGGGCCGTTTTCGGGCACGGTGACGCCCCGTCCCGGCCGGACCGGTCACCCGCACCGCACACGGCGAGCAATCACCTCACGACAAGCAATCACTTCCACAAAGGCGGAATATGGGTCAGAAGGGTGGGAAACCGGTTGAAACCGCTGAACAACGTGCTCGTGGAGGTCGACATGAACCAGGAGACATCACGTTCGCCCGATCTTCCGCAGCCGTTGCGGGCCGTCGCCTCAGGGCTGAAGCACGTGCCTGGTGCGGGGCAGGTGGGCAAGGTGACCGGTGGCGCCCTGGACCGGATCGGCGCGGTGTCGCCGCGCGGCCGCCGGATGGCTGTGTACGCCGGTGCCGGTGTGCTCGGCGTGGCCGGGGTGGTGGAGTGGCCGGTGGCGCTGACCGGCGCGGCCGTCGCCTGGCTGACCCGGCCGCGGCCGGTACAGGAGCCCGACCGCGCGTCGCCGAACGGCGGCACGCGGACCGGCCGGGCCCACGAACACCGCCCCGGGACCGAGACCGAGGCCGAGCCGGACACCTCGTCGTACGGCCCCGGAGACAAGCTCGCCTCGTCCCACTACCGGCACGACCCACCGGAACAGCACGTCCACGAACAGCCCGCCAAAGTGGGCGACACCGCCACCGCCTCCGCGCTGAAACAGGTCGCCGAGGCCACCACGCACCACGGCCCGCACGGCGAGGAGCCGGACCGGGAGCAGGCCCACCGGCACGGACACGACAGCCGGCCCACCGGCTGAGTCGGGACAACAGCAGATGCGCACACGCTTCGACGTCGCCCCGCTCGTCGGGGCCGTGGCCGGCGCGGCCGCAGGCGCCGCCCGCAGCACCGCCCGGACGGCGGCGTCCGTCCACGACACCACGCGCCGCGTCCGCAACGTGGCGCGCAACGCCTTGACCGGCGGACAGCACTGGACGGCGGGGCAGCGCGTCCACCTCGCCCTGCGACGGGCGGAGGGAGACGCCGGCCCGCTCGCCCGCAGGGTCGCCGCGGACCTGCTCGAGCACCCGGACGTGCTCATGGCGTACTGGGACGAGGGACTGTCCAGGCTGGTGGTCACCGCGGCGGAGGAGGCCGCCACCGACCGTGTCACCGAGCGGGCCACCGAGCTCGCGACCCGCCTCGGCCTGGAGGAAGGCGCCGATCCGGAAGCCCGGGAGGGCACCCACCCCGGCGACCCCGGCGAGGTGCGCGTCATCGCGTCGGCGATCCTGCTGGACGCCGCCGGCGTGGCCGGCGCCCTGACCGGCCGGTCCCTCCGTCTGCCGCCCACCTCACGCATCCTCACCGCCACTGTCACGCTGCTGCGGGAGAACCCCCGCTTCCGGGCGTTCCTCCGGCAGCGGCTCGGCGGGTCCGGCATGGAACTCGTCCTCGCCGCCGCCAACGCCGCGGCACACGGAGCCGGCCAGACCCCGCTGGCGCTCGTCCTCGACGGCGTGCTGCGCGGCACCCAGCTCACCGAGGCGGTGTCCAGGGCCGCGGCCTTCGAAGCGCTGCACGACGAGATCTGCCTCGAACCGCGCATCAGCTTGCCCAGTCCGGCCGGCACCCGGCCGCCGCTGCGGGTGACGCCCGCCCAGGAGTACGCGTCCCACGCCAGCACCGGCGGCCTCGCCGGCGCCGCCGCGACCCTCCTGGTCACGCACGCCGCGCGAGACGCCGCCGAGGCCGTCCTGGCCGGTTCCCCCAAGGCGGCCCGGTACGGACCGGTCGCCTTCAACGCGACCCTGGGCACCTTCCTCGCCCACGCCGGGGTCCTCGTGCGCAGCGGGGAACGCCTGCGGCAACTGGAGATCGCGGACGCCCTCGTCCTGCACGCCGACGCCCTGCGCAACCGGCGCCCCACGACCGGCGACGACTCCGGCGGTCTGCCCGTCGACCCGGTCGACCCTTTCGCCGAGGCCGTCCTCGACGCCGCCCGCAGGGCAGGACTGCACGTCGTGATCGCGGGCGGTTCCGACCTGAAGGACATCACCCGGCTCGCCGACGAGGTCGCCTCCACCGGGACACCGTTCGCGGACGTCGTACGAGCCCTCCAGGACGACGGCCACGTCGTGGTGACCGTCGCCCGGCTGGACGAGTCCGGCGAGGGACACGTGGCCGCCGGGTTGCCCGCCGGTGACGTGGCCATCGCCCTCACCGACGGGCGAGCCGCCGTCTCGTGGGGCGCAGACGCGCTCGTCCCGGGGGGACTCGCCGACGTGTGGCGGCTGCTGACGGCGATCCCCGTGGCGCGGCGCGTCGGACGCCGCTCGCAGACACTGGCCCGCGCGGGAGCGGCCCTGTCCGGGCTCCTGGTCGCCCGCGGCGGACAGGTCCCGCGCCGAACCGGCCTGTGGCCCCTCACCCGGCACGCCCCCGTCAACATCGCCGCCGCGAACGCCCTGCTCACCGGCTGGCTGGAAGCCACCCGCGTGGCCCGGGCCACCCCGCCCCCGCCCCGGCTGCACATCCCCTGGCACGCCCTGGAGCCCGAGGAGGCCCACACCCGGCTCGCGCGGCCCGGCCTCGACGAGGAGCCCCGCGGGCTCGCCCTGCTCGCCGACCGCTCGCGGCAGCAGGCGGCCCGTCTGACCCGTCACCCCGCGCTGACGCCCGCCCGCTGGACCTGGCAGGCGGCCGGCGCCGTACGCCGCGAACTCGACGATCCGCTCACCCCGGTCCTGGCCACGGGCGCCGTCGCCTCCGCGCTGCTCGGCTCAGTCGTCGACGCGCTGCTGGTCGTCGGCGCCATGGACCTCAACGCCGTGACCGGCGGACTCCAACGGCTGCGCGCCGAACAGGCACTGGCCCGGCTGGCCGCCCGGCAACAGCCCAAGGCCCGCAGGCGGGATGGCCGCACCCGCTCGGTCACCGTCGACGCGGCCCGGCTGCGGCCCGGGGACGAGATCAACCTCGGCGCCGGCGACGTCGTACCGGCCGACGCCCGGCTGCTGGACGTCGACGGACTGGAGGTCGACGAGTCGGCGCTCACCGGCGAGTCGCTGCCGGTCACCAAGGCCGTCGACGCCACCCCCGGCGCTCCGGTGGCACAGCGCGCCTGCATGGTGTTCGAGGGCACGACCGTCGTGGCCGGCAACGCCACCGCGCTCGTCGTGGACACCGGCGACCAGACAGAGGCGGGCCGCGCCGTCACGCTCGCCGCCCGCACCCCACCCCCGGCCGGCGTACAGGCCCGGCTCCAGGAGCTGACCCGCAAGGCACTGCCGGGGACCCTCACCGGCGGCGTGGCCGTGACCGGGCTCTCCCTGCTGCGCGGCAGCCCCGTACGACGCGCCGTCAGCGGTGGTGTCGCGGTCGCGGTCGCCGCCGTCCCCGAGGGGCTCCCGCTGGTGGCGACGGTCGCGCAGATGGCGGCGGCCCGCCGGCTGTCCCGGCGTGGCGTCCTGGTCCGCACCCCGCGCACCCTCGAGGCGCTCGGGCGGGTCGACACCGTCTGCTTCGACAAGACCGGCACCCTCACCGAGAACCGGCTGCGCCTGGTCCGCGTCGCCACCGCCGAGGGCACCGTCCTGTCCGTGGACAGCGAAGAGGCGGCACCGATCGTGCGCCTGGCCGCCCGCGCCTGCCCGCAGGAGGAGACGGGACAGGGCCGTCGCATCGCGCACGCCACCGACGAGGCCGTCCTCGACGTCGCCCCGCCCGATGAGAACTGGACACCGACCGGTGAACTGCCCTTCGAAGCCAGCCGGGGCTACGCCGCGGCGGTCGGCCGCGACGGCGACCCGGACCTCGGTGACGTCCTCGTCGTCAAGGGCGCACCCGAGACGATCCTGCCCGCCTGCCGGGACCTGCCCGGCCACACGACCGACACCGCCCACGAACTGGCCGGACGAGGCCTGCGCGTCCTCGCCGTCGCCCGCCGCCCCTGCCGGGCCGGGGAGTCCGAGGCCGAACTCGACGCGCCGCTCGCCGACCTGGAGTTCAGCGGACTGATCGCGCTCGCCGACGTCCCCCGCGACACCTCGCACGCACTGCTGGCCGAACTGCGCCGCTCCGGCATCCTGCCCGTCATGCTCACCGGCGACCACCCGGAGACCGCCCGCGCGATCGCCCTGCAACTGGGCTGGCCGGAGGAGACCGAAGTGGTCACCGGCGACGAACTGGTCGCCATGGAGCGGCGCGAACGGGTCCGGGTCCTGCGCGGCGCGGGCGTGGTGGCCCGGGTCGCACCCGAGCAGAAGCTGCACGTCGTGGAGGCCCTGCAACAGGCCGGCCGGGTCGTGGCGATGGCCGGCGACGGCGCAAACGACGCCGCCGCCATCCGCGCCGCCGACGTCGGAGTCGGCATCGAGGCCCGCGGCTCCGCAGCCGCCCGCAACGCCGCCGACCTGGTGCTCACCACCGGCGACCTGTCCGTCCTCGTCGACGCCGTCGTCGAGGGCCGGGCCCTGTGGCGCAGCGTCGCCGACGCGGTGAGCATCCTCATCGGCGGCAACGCCGGCGAGGTCGGCTTCAGCGTCCTGGGCACCCTGCTCGCCGGCGCCTCGCCCCTGTCCACGCGCCAGCTGCTGCTGGTCAACCTGCTCACGGACATGTTCCCGGCGATGGCGGTGGCCGTCACCCCGAGCGACGACCCCTCGACGGCAGAGCATGCCGCGAGCGGCCCGATGGGCCTCGACGTCCTCGGTGCGCCCCTGCTGCGCTCGATCCGGCGGCGCGGCATCACCACCTGCTTCGGCGCGGTCACGGCGTACCTCATCGGCCGCCTCACCCCCGGCACCGAGCGCCGGTCCACCACCATGGCGCTGTGCGGCGTGGTCGGCGCGCAACTCGCGCAGACGCTCTACGGCCGGCGGCACAGCCCACTGGTCTGGGTCACCGCCCTCGGCTCCGCCGCCGTGCTCGCCGCCCTCGTCCAGACCCCCGGCGTCAGCCACTTCTTCGGCTGCACCCCACTCGGTCCCGTGGCCTGGGCGGGCGTGGCCCTGGCCATCGCCCTCTCGGCCCTGGCCCCGCGCCTGGAACGCCTCCAGGCGGTGCACAGCCTCTACGACACCTTCACCCGGATCGCCGTGCGCCTCGGCGACCTGTCCCGGCAGACCCGGGAGGTGTTCAGGAGCGGCGTCGCCCGGCCGGTGGTGGCCGCCCCGCCTGCCCGCCGCCACCGCACGCTCGCACGGACTCCTCGTCCAGCTGTACTCCCTGCTGTCCCGCCGTTCCTGGGGCATGGGCGACCT
>NZ_JBEXQJ010000081.1:0-6824 GCF_040612515.1 Streptomyces sp. NPDC006372
GGTTGGCGCGTCAACGGACGGTTAGTCGGTATCCGACCCCATCGCGCCGTTCCGAGGACGGACACCCCCCGACGCGGCCCCGACCCACCGCACCCCGGAAGGCGCTACGCGCACCCCCACCGAAGCAGCCACAGGCTGCCGCAGGCAGGGGCAGGAGCATCCCCGCGCAGACTCAGTCGTTCAGCAGCACCAGCTTCCCCGTCGTCCGGCCCGTGTCGCCGGAGGCGTGGGCCTCGGCCGCGGCGGACAAGGGGAAGGTCCCGGCGATCGTGGCGCGGAGCTTGCCCTGCTCGGCGAGCTCCGCGATCGCCTCCATGCCCGCGCGATCGGCATCGACCAGCATCCGGACCGCTCGCACACCCAGCCGCTCGGCCTCCTGGTAGAAGTCGTCCCCACCGCCCGGCAGGATCGACACCACGACACCGGCCGGGCGCAGCACGCGCAGCGAGCGCAGCGCGTTGTCGCCGCCGATCGTGTCCAGCACGACGTCGACGTCCTTCACGGCCTCGGCGAAGTCCGTCTCGCGGTAGTCGATCGTCTCGTCCGCGCCGATCTCGCGCAGGAACTCGTGCTTGCCCGCGCTCGCCGTGCCGATCACGTACGCGCCGCGCTCCTTGGCGATCTGCACCGCCACGTGCCCGACCCCGCCCGCCGCGGCGTGGATCAGCACCCGCTGCCCGGGACGGACGTCCGCGTGCTCGGTCAGCGCCTGCCACGCGGTGAGCGAGACCAGCGGCAGCGCGCCCGCCTGCGTGTGGTCGATCCCGGCCGGCTTGCGCGCCAGGGCCCGTACCGGAGCGATGACGTACTCGGCGTGCGAGCCGTGCCCGAACGGATACGGCAGCATGCCGAACACCTCGTCACCGGGCGCGAACGCCGCGACGCCGATGCCGACCGCCGCCACCACCCCGGAGACGTCCCAGCCCAGGACGAAGGGCGGTTCGCCGAGGAAGCCGCCGGTGGCGCGGTGCTTCCAGTCGGTCGGGTTGACCCCGGCGGCCCGCACCTGGACCAGTACCTCGTTCGGCCGCGGTTCCGGGCGCTCGATCTCCACTTCCTTCAGGACCTCGGGGCCGCCGAGGACGTCCTGGCTGATGGCTCGCATCGTGTGCTGTGTGCTCATGGTGTCCCAGCGTGCCCGGCCCCGCGCCGTCCGCCAATGGCAAGATTGCCAACCTTCGATAGGATCGTGCCATGCGGCGTGAACGAGTGGTGGTCCTGGCCCTGGACGGTGTGTACCCCTTCGAGCTGGGCATCCCCAGCCGGATCCTCGGCGCGGCCGACGGCCGGTACGAGGTCCTGACCTGTTCGGTCGACGGCCGCCCGGTGCGCACCAACGCGGACTTCGGCGTCACCGTGGAGCACGGCCCCGAGGCCCTGGCCACGGCCAACACCGTGGTGATCGCGCCCGTCGCGCCCGCCCACCTCACCGACGAGGTCCCCGGCGACGTCCTGGCCGCGCTCGCGCGTATCCGCCCCGGCACCCGAGTCGTCTCCATCTGCACCGGCGCCTTCGTCCTCGCCGCCGCGGGGCTCCTCGACGGGCGCCGGGCGACGACCCACTGGCAGGTCGCCGACCGGTTCCGCCGCATGTTCCCGCTCGTCGACCTGGACCCGGACGTGCTGTTCGTCGACGACCACCCGTTCCTCACCTCCGCCGGAGCCGCCTCCGGCGTCGACATCTGCCTGCACCTCGTCCGCAAGGACCACGGCAGTCACCTCGCCAACACCGTCGCCCGCCGCTGCGTGGTCCCGCCGTTCCGGGACGGCGGCCAGGCCCAGTACATCGAGCAGCCGGTCCCCGAACAGGGCGCCGCGAGTACCGCGGCCACCCGCGCCTGGGCCCTGGAGCGCCTCGGTGAACCGCTCACCCTGGCCGACCTCGCCGGTCACGCCCGGATGAGCCGGCGCACCTTCGCCCGCCGCTTCAACGACGAGGTGGGCCTCAGCCCCGGCCGCTGGCTGATCCAGCAGCGGGTCGCCAGGGCCCGGCATCTGCTGGAGTCCAGCGACCTCACCGTCGACCAGATCGCCGGCCGGGTCGGCTTCGCGACCGGCGCCTCACTGCGCCAGCACCTGGCCGCGGCGATCGGGGTCTCCCCGCAGGCCTACCGCCGCACCTTCCAGACCGCACGCTGACCTGCTGCACGGCCAACTCCACAGGCAGCAAAGCCATTTGTCGACCTGTGAGCTCCTGTCGCACCGTGACGGAACCCTCACCTCCGGCAGGGGACGAGATTGATCCTTTCGGGTTCAAACCCGATAGGGTTCCGATCGGCGCTGCGAGTTGACGCGATCGCGTCCGGTCGACTCGCGGTGCGTACTCATGAGTGCGGTCCACACACCCCCTGTTCGATCGTGTTGCTTCGAAGGATGCAGATGGAACTCGCCACTCCGCCACCGGCGGCGCGGGCCCCTGTCGCCTGGCACAGCTGGTGGTTGATGCCGCTGGGCTTGGGAGGCGGGACCGTTGCCGCCACGTTCATGAGCTCGGACCGAATACTCACGGCTGTCGCCGGTGTCGCGGCGACGGCGGCCGGCACGTTGTGCGTACGTCTGTTGCTGCGCACCCGGGCCCAACTGCACCGGGCGGAGGGCACCTTCCGCTCCACGCAGGCCGAGCACAACCAGCAGTGGCAGCAGCATGTGGCGGGTCTGGAACGGAAGTTCTCCGCCGAGCGCGCCACCCTGGAGTCCCAGCTCACCGAGCAGACCGCCGCCTACGAGCGGCGCCTCGCCGACCAGAGCGCCTCGTACGAGACGCAGCTCGCCGACACCTCCCGCGCCTATGAGGAACGGCTGGCGGAGCAGGCCGGCTCCTACGAGACCCAGCTCGCCGACCAGGCCGAGGTCTGGCAGGAGCAGCTGTCCCACCAGCTCGCCGCCGTCACCCGGCTCGCCGACGAGCAACTGCCCGACACGATGGCCAAACTGCGCTCCGGCGAGGCCATCGACGACGTCCTGCCCACTGTCAACCAGTGCGCGAAGGTCAGCGCCGACCTCCAGGCCGAACTGCGCAAGCTGCTGCGCACCGCCCTGATCGGCCTCGAGGCGGAGTTCGACCGCTCTACCACCGCCGAGCAGGCCGTCATCAGCATCGGCAACCGCATCCACGTCCTGACCAGCAAGCTCCGCGGCCGGCTGCACGAGATGCAGGGCGAGCACGGCAGGCTGCCGGCCGTAGCCCGCGGTCTGATGGAGCTCGACCAGGAGCTCGGCCCCGCCGACTCGCTCGCCGCGAGCATCGGCGTGCTCGGCGGCTCGGACCGCCCGGGACGCCAGTGGCAGGAACCGCAGCGGCTGCTCAGCGTGGTGCGCGGCGGCATCGGCCGGATCAAGGACTTCCACCGCGTCCAGGTGCGCCACCTGCCCGAACTCGGCGTCGACGGCGGCCTGGTGGACCACCTGACGCTGATCTTCTCCCATCTCCTGGACAACGCGGCCCGCTACTCGCCGCCCACCGAACCGGTGCTCATCTCCGGCAAGGAGGTCCCCAACGGCGTCGGCATCGAGATCCAGGACTCCGGCAAGGGCCTGAGCGAGGAGAAGAAGCGCGAGGCCGAACACGCCCTCGCGGGCACCGCGCCCGGCGCGGGCCTCGGCGGCATCACCGAGGACGCCAGCATCGGCCTGCGCGTCGTCGGCGCCCTCGCCCGCCGCTACGGCATCCGCGTCACCTTCGCGGACTCGCCCTGGCTCGGTACCTCCGTGGTGATCGTGGTTCCGCACAAGTACTTCAGCCCGCTGCCCGCGGCCGCCGCCACCACCCCGGCCGCGCCCGCCTCGGAGGCCCGCACCGCGGCTGCCGCCCCGGCCCCCAGGGAGACGCCCACCGCACCGGCGCCGGCCGCATCCGCCGCAGCCGTGGACACCACGCCGGGCGGACTGCCGCGGCGCCGCAGCAAGCGGAACGAGGCGGCCGAACCCCGGCAGGCCGAGCGGACCGACCGGAGCACCGTCTCCGCCGTTCCGCCGGACGCCTCCTTCTCCGGTCTCGCGGCCTTCGCCACCGCCGGACGCGACGCCGCGGAGGCCTCCCGGGAGGGCGACGACCGCGACACCCCCGCCGGACGCGAGTCCACCGAGCACCGCACCGAAGAGAGCGACTAGTCCTCATGACGCAACAAGGAACCGATGTGAGCTGGGCGCTCCGCGATCTCGTCGAGAGCATCCAGGAGATCCGTTTCGCCCTCGTGGCCTCCAGCGACGGCAAGGCCATCACTTCCTACGGCGCCGAAGACCCCGATGACGTCGACCGCTTCGCCGCCGTGGTGGCCGGCCTGCAGGCCTTGGCCCAGCCGGTCGCCGAGCAGTTCCCCAAGTACGCCGGCCAGCTGCGCCTGGCGATGATCGAGGTCGACGGCGGGCACCTCTTCGTCGTCCGCGCGGGTGTGGAGACGTACCTCGGTGTCCTCGCCAGAGAGGGCCTCGACCAGGGCCTGCTCGGGCATCAGATGCGGGACCTCGCCCGCAGGATGGGTGAGCTCCTCGGCACCACTCCGCGCCTGGAGGAGCACTCTGGATGAGTGCTCCCCGTAGACCGTCGGACCCGTCCGGTCTCGAGCGCTACTACGTCCTCACCGGGGGACGCAGCGGACCGGGCGGTTCGGCGTCGAGCCTCGACGTGGCGACCCTCGTCCTCGCCCGCGCCGCCCCGTTACCGGGAATGCAGCACGAGCACGAGGAGATCCTCAGGCGCTGCCGCGATCCGCTGTCGGTCGCAGAGCTCGGCGCTCACCTCGGGCTGCCCTTCAACATTCTCGCGGTGCTGCTGTCGGACCTGCTGGACGCAGGTCGTGTCGAAGCCCGCAATCCCATTCCGGCACACGACGCCGCCGGCCGCGGGCCCGACCTCGCGCTCCTTGAGGAGGTACTCAGTGGACTTGAAAGGCTTTGACCAACCCGGAGGGCGGGCGGCCGGGGACACCCGCTCGGTGAAGGTGATGATCGCCGGCGGATTCGGCACCGGGAAGACCACCATGGTCAGGTCGGTCAGCGACATCAAGCCGCTCACCACCGAGGAGACCCTCACCCAGGCCAGCGCCGACGTCGACCGTCTCATCGGCGTCGCCGACAAGACGCAGACCACCGTCAGCCTGGACTTCGGCAAGATCGGCATCAACGAGAGCCTGGTGCTGTACCTGTTCGGCACGCCCGGCCAGGAGCGGTTCTGGTTTCTGTGGAACGGGCTGTTCAAGGGGGCGCTCGGCGCGATCGTCCTGGTGGACACGCGCCGTCTGGAGTCCAGTTTCCGGGCGATCGAGGAGATGGAGCGGCAGGAGGTGCCCTTCGTCGTCGCCCTGAACGTCTTCCCCGACTCCAGCAACTACCCGGTCGAGGAGATCCGGGACGCCCTGGACATCCCCGCACACACCCCGGTCATCGCCTTCGACGCCCGCGACCGCGCCTCCAGCCGGGACGTCCTGGTCGCCCTGATCCACCACCTGAAGGAACGCTCGGCCGTGGCCCTGGAGCCCCGATGAACGACTCGACCGAAAATCCCCTTCAGGCCCCGCGCGGCTGCCCCGTCGCCCACCACTCCGCCGAACCGACCCGGCTCTACGGTCCGGAGGCGGCGACCGACCCGGCCGGCATCTACGAGCGGCTGCGCAAGGAGCACGGCTCGGTCGCGCCCGTGCTGCTGGAGGGCGACGTAGCCGCCTGGCTGGTCCTCGGCTACCGCGACAACCGGCGGGTGCTCGACAACCCCCGCCAGTTCAGCCGGGACGCGCGCATCTGGCGGGACTGGGCGGACGGGCGCGTGGCGGAGACCTCGCCCCTGATCCCGATGGTGGGCTGGCGGCCCGACTGTGTCTCCCAGGACGGCGAGCCGCACCGCAGGCTGCGGGCCGCCGTGACCGACGGGCTGCAGGCCGCCTCGGCCCGGGGCATCCGGCGTCACGCGACCCACTTCGCGAACAAGCAGATCGACGCGTTCGCGGACACCGGACGCGCCGACCTCGTCACGGACTACGCCGAGTACCTGCCGATGCTCGTCCTCTCCCGCATCCTCGGCCTCCCCGAGGCGGAGGGCCGGGACCTGGTCGAGTCCTGCGCCCAGGTCCTCAAGGGCGGTGAGGACGCCCTCGCGCACAACGACCGCATCGTGGCGATCCTCGGCGCACTCGCCGAGCGCAAGCGCACCGAACCGGGCGGTGACTTCACCACCGCCCTGCTGGGGCACGCGGCCGGCCTCGACGAGGAGGAGGTGGTCAGCCATCTGCGCCTCGTGCTGATCGCCGCGCACACCACGACCAGCAATCTGCTGGCCCGGGTCCTTCAGCTGGTCCTCACCGACACCGCGCGGCTCGCCGGACTGATCAGCGGGCAGCTGAACGTCTCGGCCGTGGTGGAGGAGGTCATGTGGAACAGCCCCCCGCTGGCCGTGCTGCCGGGCCGGTTCGCCGCCGGCGACCTGGAGCTCGGCGGCCACCAGATCCAGGAGGGCGACCTGCTGGTGCTGGGCCTCGCGGCAGGCAACGTCGACCCCGAGATCCGGCCGGACGCCGGCGTCTCGGTCCACGGCAACCAGGCCCACCTGGCGTTCAGTTCCGGACCGCACGAGTGCCCCGGGCAGGGCATCGGCCAGTCCATCATCGAGATCGCCGTGAACGTCCTGCTGCACCGACTGCCGGGTCTGACCCTGGCCGTGCCCCCGGAGGAGCTGACCTCGACCGCCTCCACCTGGGAGTCCAGGCTGGACAGCCTGCCGGTCGAGTTTCCCGCCTAGCCGTACCCCGGCGGTGCCCGGCCCGCGGGCTGCGTGGCCGCGGCCGTCGGGCCCGCGCGCGCCCATGTGGCCTGTCTGCTGGTGGCGCGGGCGG
>NZ_JBEXQJ010000082.1:0-6772 GCF_040612515.1 Streptomyces sp. NPDC006372
GGCGTCATGACGCCGCCGCGGCACAGGATCACGCCGGGCGGAGCCACACCGTGGACAGGGGCGGCAGGGTCAGGCGGATGCTGGCCGGGCGGCCGTGCCAGGGCTGGGCCTCGGGCTTGACCGGGTCGGGGTTGGTGACATCGCTGCCGCCGTAGCGGCCGGCGTCGGTGTTGACCGCCTCGTGCCAGGCGGGGATCTCCTCGGGCACGCCCAGGCGGTAGTCCTGGCGGATGACCGGCGCGAAGTTCGACACCGCCAGGATCGGGGTGCCCTCCGGGTCCAGCCGCAGGAACGCGAGCACGTTGTCGTCGGCGGCGTCCCCGACGATCCACTCGAAGCCCGCCGGGTCCGTGTCGAGCCGCCACAGCGCCGGCGTGGCGCGGTAGACGGTGTTGAGGTCGCGGACCAGGTCACGCACGCCCCGGTGGTCGGGCTCCGCCCCGTACCCCGGGTCCAGCAGCCACCAGTCGGGTCCGTGCGCCTCGGACCACTCGGCGCCCTGCGCGAACTCCTGGCCCATGAACAGCAGTTGCTTGCCCGGGTGAGCCCACATGAAGCCCAGGTAGGACCGGACCCCGGCCCGCTGCTGCCACCAGTCGCCGGGCATCTTCGACACCAGGGACCGCTTGCCGTGCACGACCTCGTCGTGGGAGATCGGCAGGACGTAGTTCTCGCTGTAGGCGTAGACCATCGAGAACGTCATCTCACCGTGGTGATACTTGCGGTGCACCGGCTCGTGGCTCATGTACTGCAGCGAGTCGTGCATCCAGCCCATGTTCCACTTCAGCCCGAACCCCAGCCCGCCGAAGCCGCTCGGGCCCTTGTGGTGGGTGGCCCGGGTGACACCGTCCCAGGCGGTCGACTCCTCGGCGATGGTGACCACGCCGGGCACCCTGCGGTACACCGTGGCGTTCATCTCCTGCAGGAACGCCACCGCGTCCAGGTTCTCCCGGCCGCCGTGCTCGTTGGGCGTCCACTGGCCCGGCTCGCGCGAGTAGTCGAGGTAGAGCATCGAGGCGACGGCGTCCACGCGCAGGCCGTCGATGTGGAACTCCTCGCACCAGTACACGGCGTTCGCCACGAGGAAGTTGCGCACCTCGTTGCGTCCGAAGTCGAACTCCAGCGTGCCCCAGTCGGGGTGCGCGGCCCGCAGCGGATCCTCGTGCTCGTACAGAGGCCGGCCGTCGAACTCGGCCAGCGCCCAGTCGTCGCGCGGGAAGTGGGCGGGCACCCAGTCCATCAGGACGCCGATGCCCGCCCGGTGCAGTGCGTCGACCAGGTACCGGAAGTCGTCGGGCGTGCCCAGCCGGGCCGTCGGCGCGTAGAAGCCGGTGACCTGGTAGCCCCAGGAGCCGCCGAACGGATGCTCCGCGACCGGCATCAGCTCGACGTGCGTGAAGCCCAGGTTCTTCACGTACCCCGGGAGCTGCTCGGCGAGTTGCCGGTACGTCAGCCCGGGTCGCCAGGACGGCAGATGGATCTCGTACACCGAGAACGGCGACTCGTGCGCCGGCGCCTCGGCACGCCGGGCCAGCCACTCGGCGTCGCCCCACTCGTACGCGGAGGACGTGATGACCGACGACGTGGCGGGCGGCACCTCCGTGCGGCGGGCCATCGGGTCGGCGCGCAGGGTCTTCGTGCCGTCGGGGCGGGTGATCTCGAACTTGTACAGCTCGCCCTCGCCGATGTCCGGCAGGAACAGCTCCCACACCCCGGACGAGCCCAGCGACCGCATGACGTGACCGGAGCCGTCCCAGAAGTTGAAGGTGCCGGCGACCCGCACGCCCCGCGCGTTCGGCGCCCACACCGCGAACCGGGTGCCGGTCACGCCCTGGTGGGTCGTCGGGTGCGCGCCCAGCGCCGTCCACAGCTCCTCGTGCCGGCCCTCGCCGATCAGATGCAGATCCAGGTCGCCCAGCGTGGGCAGGAACCGGTAGGCGTCCTCGGTCTCCAGCACCGTCCCCTCGTACTCGACGAGCAGCCGGTACACCGGGACGTCCGTCAGCGGCAGCAGCCCGGAGAAGAACCCCTCCCCGTCGTCGTGCAGCTCCGCCCGCAGCTCTCCGGAGAGGACGGTCACCGACCGCGCGTACGGCCGGAACGCCCGGAACGCGACGCCGCCGGGAACGGGGTGGGCGCCGAGCACGGAGTGGGGGGCGTGGTGCGTGCCGGCGAGCAGCCGCTCCCGGTCGACCGCGTCGACGGCGGGGGAGACGGCGATCTCCATCTCCGGGGGCACGACCTGGGCGGGGGCGGCGGCCTTCTCGGCGGTGGCCTTGAGGGGGGCGGCTTTCTTGGCGGTCGCCTTCTTCGCCGGAGCCTTCTTCGCGGGGGACTTGGCGGCGGCGGCCTTCGTGGTGGCCCGTGTAGTGGCCTTCGCGGCGGTCTTGGTGGCCGCCGCCTTCGCCGTGGCGGCCTTCTCGGCGGCGGACTTCGTGACCGCCGTCCTCTTCGCGACCGTCTTGCTCGCCGCCGTTTTCTTGACGGCTGTCTGTTCGGCGGCCGCCTTGGTCGCGGCCACCTTCTTGGCGGTGGCCTTCGCGGCGGGCGCCTGCGCGGGAGCCGACTTCTTCGCGGTCGCCTTCTTCGCGACCGTCTTGCTCGCCGCCGTCTTCTTGACGGCTGTCTGTTCGGCGGCCGCCTTGGTCGCGGCCACCTTCTTGGCGGTGGCCTTCGCCGCGGGCGCCTGCGCGGGACCTGACTTCTTCGCGACGGCCTTCTTCGCGACGGCCTTCTTCGCGGCGGTCGTCTTCGCAGGGGCCGCCTTCTTGGCGGTGGCCTTCGCCGCGGGTGACTGTGCAGGGGGCGTCTTCTTGGCGGCGGCCTTCTTCGCGGCCGCCGTCCCCTTCTTGGCCGCTGCCTGTTTCGGCACCGCCGTCTTCTTCGCGGCGCTCTTCTGCTGGGCGGCCGTGGGCTGCTCGGGGATCTTCTCCCCGGCCGTCCCCTTGGGGTGCGAACCGCTGGACTCAGGGCGGGGGGTCACGGGCGGAGCCTCCTGGGCGAAGGTCGGTCAGTCAGGTCAGGTGGCCGGACGTGGCGAGCCGGTCTATGGCGGCCATCGGCACCGGCAGCCAGTCGGGGCGGTGCCGGGCCTCGTACACCACCTCGTAGATCGCCTTGTCGGTCTCGTAGGCGCGCAGCAGCACCGGGTCGGTGCGCGGATCGCGGCCGGAGGCCTCGGCGTATCCGGAGCAGTACGCGGACCGGCAGGTCTCGGCCCAGGCCGGCTGGGGCGGATCGGCCGAGCGGGCCGCGTAGTCGAAGGACCGCAGCATGCCGGCCACGTCCCGCACCGCCGGCTGCGGCATGCGCCGCTCGGCCAGCGGCCGGGCCGGCTCGCCCTCGAAGTCGATCAGCCACCACTCGCCGGACGGCGAGCGCAGGCACTGCCCGAGGTGCAGATCGCCGTGCACACGCTGCGCGGTCCAGGTGCGCCCCTCGGCGGCCAGATCGCCCAGCGCCGTGAACGCCGACCTGAGGCCGCCGGCGTAGGGCCCGAGCGCGGGCACCGCCTGGACGGCCGCCTCCAGCCGCTCGATCATGCCGTCGACCATGAGCTCCAGCTGGACGTGACCGAGGGTGACGGTCGGCAACGCCCGGGCCAGCGCGGTGTGCACCTCGGCGGTCGCCCGCCCCAGCGCCCGCGCCTCGGCACCGAAGTCCTCGCCCTTGGCGAGCTCCCGCAGCGCCAGCTCCCAGCCGTCACAGGCGCCCTGCAGGAACGGCTGGAGCACCCCCAGGACGTACGGCTGGCCGGCCAGGTCCGCCGGGCCCGTGAAGACCACCGGGTCCGCCGCGGGGTCGACGTCCGCGACCATCCAGGCCGTCGGGGACGGCACCCGGGGGCAGCCCGCGCGGGCCAGCGCCAGCGGCAGCTCCAGATCGGGGTTGACGCCGGGCACGATCCGGCGCAGCAGCTTCAGGATGAACGTATCTCCGTAGACGATCGACGAGTTGGACTGCTCCGCGGTCACCACGCGCGGCACGAGTCCGGACCGGATCTCCTGCTCCGGGTCCCGCTCGAAGCGGAGCCCGCCGATACGGGCCTGGGTGCGCAGGGCCTCCAGGAGCAGCTCGGCGGGCCTCGGGTCGTGCAGGGCGTCGTAGACCGTCCGGCCGGCCAGCGGCCCCGTCGACATGTGGCCGATCAGCGCGGGCGCCAGCCGAGGCGGCAGCGCCTCGCGCACGCCTATCAGGAGCTGGTAGCAGTCGCCGGGGTGGCCGGGCGCGCCATGGGCCGGGACGAGCGGCTGGTGGGCGCGGACGAGCAGGTGGTACAGGCCGAGCTTGGCGGTGCCGGGGAGCAGCTCGGTGGCGGCGACCAGCGTGAACCCGGTGACCGGCCGCCCCTTGCCCGCGAACCAGCGCTGTCGCGGCAGCCATTCCCGCAGCAGCGGATCGAGGGAGGCAAGGAGGCCGGGCGGGGTGGTGACGGTGCGTGTGACGGCTTCCGACATGGCGTCGCGTCCTTTCACCCGTTCTCGGTGCGCCTCCGGCGCCTTCAGCCGGCCCGGACGGCGCCCCTCCGGCTCACGCGCATGGGTGGGGTGTTACTGATGCGTGCCCCGGGCGGGGCGGAGGAAACGCCCCGCCACGGGGGTTTGCGGTCCGCCCCGCGGATCTGGCTTCAACAGGCCGTTCCGGGCCTCACACGGCGTCCCTGCGCAGCCGGAACCAGTAGAAGCCGTGGCCCCCGAGGGTCAGCAGGTACGGCAGCTCGCCGATGGCCGGGAAGCGGACCCCGCCGAACAGCTCCACCGGGTGCCGCCCCTCGAAGGCGCTCAGATCCAGCTCCGTGGGCTGCGCGAACCGCGAGAAGTTGTTCACGCACAGCACCAGGTCGTCCTCGTACTCCCGCAGGAACGCCAGCACCGCCGGGTTCGTCGACGGCAGCTCGGTGTACGAGCCCAGACCGAAGGCCGGGTTCTGCTTGCGGATCTCGATCATGCGCCGGGTCCAGTGCAGCAGCGACGAGGGCGACGACATCGACGCCTCGACGTTGGTGACCTGGTAGCCGTAGACCGGGTCCATGATCGTGGGCAGGAACAGCCGCCCCGGATCGGACGAGGAGAATCCCGCATTGCGGTCCGGCGTCCACTGCATCGGTGTCCGGACGGCGTCCCGGTCGCCGAGCCAGATGTTGTCGCCCATGCCGATCTCGTCGCCGTAGTACAGGATCGGCGAGCCCGGCAGGGCCAGCAGCAGGGCCGTGAACAGCTCGATCTGGTTGCGGTCGTTGTCCAGCAGGGGCGCGAGGCGGCGCCGGATGCCGATGTTGGCGCGCATCCGTGGGTCCTTGGCGTACTCGGCCCACATGTAGTCGCGCTCTTCGTCCGTGACCATCTCGAGCGTGAGCTCGTCGTGGTTGCGCAGGAAGATGCCCCACTGGCAGCCCGAGGGGATGGCCGGGGTCTTGGCCAGGATCTCGGAGACCGGGTAGCGGGACTCGCGGCGGACGGCCATGAAGATGCGCGGCATGACCGGGAAGTGGAAGGCCATGTGGCACTCGTCGCCGCCGCTGGGATAGTCGCCGAAGTAGTCGACGACGTCCTCGGGCCACTGGTTGGCCTCGGCCAGCAGCACCGTGTCCGGGTACTGCGCGTCGATCTCCTTGCGCACGCGCTTCAAAAAGTCGTGCGTGGCCGGGAGGTTCTCGCAGTTGGTGCCCTCCTCCTGGTACAGGTACGGCACGGCGTCCAGCCGGAAACCGTCGATGCCCAGGTCCAGCCAGAACTTCAGCGCGGAGATCATCTCCTCCTGCACGGCCGGGTTCTCGTAGTTGAGGTCCGGCTGGTGCGAGAAGAAACGATGCCAGTAGTACTGCTTGCGGACCGGGTCGAAGGTCCAGTTGGAGGCCTCGGTGTCGACGAAGATGATCCGGGCGTCCGGGAACTGCTTGTCGTCGTCGGCCCACACGTAGTAGTCGCCGTAGGGCCCGTCGGGGTCCTTCCTCGACTCCTGGAACCACGGGTGCTGGTCGCTGGTGTGGTTCATGACGAAGTCGATGATCACGCGCATGCCGCGCTGGTGGGCGGCGTCGACGAACTCCACGAAGTCGGCCAGGTCACCGAACTCGGGCAGCACGGCCGTGTAGTCGGAGACGTCGTAGCCGCCGTCCCGCAGGGGGGACTTGAAGAACGGCGGCAGCCACAGGCAGTCGACGCCGAGCCACTGCAGGTAGTCGAGCTTGGCGGTCAGGCCCTTCAGGTCACCGACGCCGTCGCCGTTGCTGTCCTGGAACGAGCGGACGAGCACCTCGTAGAAGACGGCTCGCTTGAACCAATCCGGGTCCCGGTCCCTGGCGGGAGTGTCCTCGAAGGTGTCCGGAACGGGTTCGTTGACGATCATGAGGTGGGTGACCCTCCGATCCGCGGGTTGGACGGTCGCAGGACCGAGAAGACATGCGCGGGCCTGTGGCCCGGTTCGAGGCGCACATAGTTGGCCCTGCCCCAGTGGTAGGTCTCGCCGGTGAGCTCGTCGCGCACCGGCACCGACTCGTGCCAGTCCAGGCCGAGTTGCGGCATGTCCAACGAGACCGTGGCCTCCTGGGTGTGGTGGGGGTCGAGGTTGGCGACCACCAGAACCGTGTTCGAACCCTTCCTCTTCGAATAGACGATCACCGCTTCCTTGTCCGCCTCGTGGAAGTGGAGATCGCGCAGCTGCTGGAGGGCCGGATTCTCCCGCCGGATGGTGTTGAGCCTGGTCAGCAGCGGGGTGATGGTGCGGCCCTCGCGCTCGGCCGTGTCCCAGTCGCGGGGCCTGAGCTGGTATT
>NZ_JBEXQJ010000083.1:0-3292 GCF_040612515.1 Streptomyces sp. NPDC006372
GCACACTTAAATCGTCCGATGGCTCGCCTCGCGGCGCGGGGCCGCCGGGGGCGGGCCCCCCCCCGGGGGGGGGGGTTATAACGGGGGGGGGGGGGCTGCTGCCCGCGCGACGTGCGGGGAACGGATACCGGACCTACGACGAGAGTGATCTGCGGCTGCTCCGGCAGATCCGGACGCTCCAGGACTTCGGGTTCGACCTGGAGGAGACGCGGCCCTTCGTGGAGTGTCTGCGGGCGGGGCACCCCGAGGGCGACTCCTGCCCGGCGTCGCTCGCGGTCTACCGGCGCAAGCTGGACGAACTCGACTCCCTGATCGGCCAGCTGACGGGCGTACGGGAGACGGTCGCCCGGCAGCTGGCGCGGGCCGAGCTGGCCGCCGACGCGGAGGCTCCGGGGGGTCCGGAGCCGCGGTGCGAACTGGGAGGGCACACGTGGTGATCGATGTGACGGACGCGGACTTCGAGGCCGAGGTGATCGGCGCCGACCTGCCGGTGCTGGTGGAGTTCACCGCCGACTGGTGCCCGCCGTGCCGGCAGATGGGGCCGGTGCTGAAATCCCTGGCCTCCGAGGAGGGCGACCGGCTGAAGGTGGTGCAGCTCGACGTGGACTCCAACCCGGCGACGACCAATGCCTACAAGGTGCTGTCGATGCCGACGTTCATGGTGTTCCGCGGCGGCGAGCCGGTGAAGTCGATGGTGGGGGCGCGAGCCAAGCGGCGGCTGCTCGAGGAGCTGGCCGACGTGCTCTAGGCGACCCGCCCGGACCACAGGAAATCCCCCGAGCAATTGCGCTCGGGGGATTTCCTTGCGTATATTTGTTTGTTCGTGACTTCAAGTCTCAAGAAGTCACAGTGAAGTTCAGTGAGCACAGTATATCCGGGCGGGAGCGGAATTGTCAAACACCGAATATCCGGACGATGAATTGCGGCAGGAGCAGGAATTCATCGACGGGTTGTACGCGCGCGTGGACGCGCTGCGCGGCGACGCCGAGACCTCCGTCACGGACGCGCTCGCGCAGGGCAACACCCCCATGCAGGCCAGACTCGAACGGGACATCCTCGTCGCCGAGCGCTCCGGGCTGCTCGCCGCGCTCAACGCGGTGGACGGCTCCCTGTGCTTCGGCCGCATCGACCTCACCTCCGGCACCACCCACCACATCGGCCGCATCGGACTGCGCACCGACGACGCCGAGCGCACCCCCGTCCTCATCGACTGGCGCGCCGACGTCGCCCGGCCCTTCTACCTGGCCACCGGCCACACCCCGATGGGCCTCAGGCGCCGGCGGCACATCGCGACCGACGGCCGCAGGGTCACCCACCTGCACGACGAGATCCTCGACCTCGGCGACGAGACCCGCACCGGCCACGAGGACCCCACCGGCGACGCCGTGCTGCTCGCCGCGCTGGGCTCCGCCCGGACCGGCCGGATGAGCGACATCGTGCAGACCATCCAGGCCGACCAGGACCGCATCATCCGCGCCCCGCACCGCGGCGTCATGGTGGTGGAGGGCGGTCCCGGCACCGGCAAGACGGCCGTCGCCCTGCACCGCGCCGCATACCTGCTGTACGAGCACCGTGAGCTGCTCGCCAAGCGCGCGGTGCTGATCGTCGGGCCCAACCCGGCCTTCCTCGGCTACATCGGCGAGGTGCTGCCCTCCCTCGGTGAGACGGGCGTGCTCCTCGCCACCGTCGGCGAGCTGTTCCCCGGCGTGAAGGCGACCGCGAGCGACACCCCCGGGGCCGCCGCCGTGAAGGGCCGCGCCGGCATGGCCGACGTCCTCGCCGAGGTCGTCCGCAGCCGGCAGGCGCTGCCCGACCCGGTGATCGCCATCGAGCACGACCGCGAGGTCCTCATGCTCGACGACGGTCTGGTGAACGTCGCCCGCGAGCGCACCCGCGCCGCCAAGCTGCCGCACAACGCGGCCCGCGAGCACTTCGAGGGCCACATCCTCAACGCGCTCACCGACCTGTACGCCGAGCGCATCGGCACCGACCCCTTCGACGGGTCCAGCCTGCTCGACCCCAGCGACATCACCCAGATCCGCGACGACATCGCCGAGAACCCGGAAGTCTGGTCCGCCATCGACCAGCTGTGGCCGGTGCTCACCCCGCAGCGGCTCGTCGCCGACTTCCTCGCCGCGCCCGAGGAGTTCCTGTCCGCCGAGGACGCCGACGCCGTACGCCGCCCGGTGACCCGGCGCTGGACGGTCGCGGACGTGCCGCTGCTCGACGAGGCCGCCGAACTCCTCGGCGACGACGACCGCCTGGCCCGGGAGCGCGCCGCCCGCCGGCGGGAGGAGCAGATCGCCTACGCGCAGGGCGTGCTGGAGGTGTCGTACGCGTCCCGGACCTACGAGTTCGAGGACAAGGAGGACAGCGACCCGGAGAGCAGCGAGGTGCTGTCGGCGCACGACATCATCGACGCCGAGCGGTTCGCCGAGCGGCAGGAGGAGGACGACCACCGCAGCGCCGCCGAGCGCGCGGCGGCCGACCGCACCTGGGCGTTCGGGCACATCATCGTCGACGAGGCGCAGGAGCTGTCGCCGATGGCGTGGCGGCTGCTGATGCGACGCAGCCCGACCCGTTCGATGACGCTGGTCGGCGATCCCGCGCAGACCGCGGAGGCGGCCGGCGTCGGCTCCTGGTCGGGCATCCTCGCCCCGTTCGTCGAGGACCGCTGGGAGCACACCCGGCTGGGCGTCAACTACCGCACCCCGGCCGAGATCATGGACGTGGCGGCGGCCGTGGTGCGCGCCGAGCACCCGGGGTTCGAACCGCCGAGCTCCGTCCGCTCCACGGGCGTACGCCCCTGGGCGCGCGCCACCGACGACGTGCCCGGCGCCGTCGCCAAGGCGGTCGAGGAGCTCATCCCCGCCGAGGGACGGCTCGCCGTGATCGCGCCCCGGGACCTGCACCGCGGCATCGCGGCCCGGCTGGACGGTGTGACGGCGGGCGCCGAACCGGACCTCACCCAGACGGTCGTCCTCCTCGACCCGCGCCAGGCCAAGGGACTGGAGTTCGACTCCGTCCTGGTGGTCGAGCCCGGCAGGTACGGCACCAGCGACCTGTACGTGGCCCTGACCCGGGCCACCCAGCGGCTCGGCGTGCTGCACACCGGAGAACTCCCCGAGTCCCTGGCGGAGTCCTTCGCGTAGCCGCACACCCGGACGGGAAGACGCCCGGGACCGGCGAGTGCCGCGTCTCCGCCCGGTGCAGGCGCTCTGCGTCATCGACGGCACCCCACTCACGCGCACGCTCGAAGTGACGGCTGATGCGCGCCGCCCGCTCCTGCTGC
>NZ_JBEXQJ010000084.1:0-2703 GCF_040612515.1 Streptomyces sp. NPDC006372
CCGCCTTCGTCCCGGACTACATGAGGTCCTAGGGGGCCTGGATGACCGCATCCCGGCCGGCCGAACCGCCCTCCGAGGACCTGTCCCGTCTCGCCCGCGTACGGCGAGCGCGGCACCCACCCCCAGGGCCGCGCCCGCCAGGACGTCGCTCGGGAAGTGGGCACCGGTACGGACGCGGGCGAGGGCCACCGAGGCGGCCACCGGTCCGACGGCGGTGCCCCAGGCGGGGGACTCCAGGGCGGCACCGGCGGCGAAGGCGGCGGCGGACGCGGCGTGGCCGGAGGGGGACGAGGTGGTGACCGGCCGCCGCCCCAGCTGCCGGAACAGGGGGAGTGCGGCGAGCGGCGGGCGGGGGTGCCGGACCGAACGCCTGCCCAGGGTGCGGACGGTGAGGGAGGCCAGGCCGAGCGAGGCCAGACCACGGGTCGCCGCGCGACGGGCACGGGGGGTGCGGCTCGCCGCGAGTGCGGCGGCGGCCACGAACCACAGCGCGCCGTGGTCCGCGCTCCGGCTCAGGCGGGAGGCGACCGGACGCCCCCCTGGCCGGTGCCGCCCGGCGACGGCCTCGAAGAGACGGCCGTCCAGCGCCGGCAGGCGCTCGCGCAGGCGGTGGTGCCCGGGCTTCGGCGTGGTGAGGTCCAGGTCGGGGATCGTCATGCGGGTCCGGGTACCCGGTGGGGAGAGCGCACACCGAACCGCGAGTCAGGGGGTGTTGGCGTGCCGGGGTGAAACAGAGGGGGTACACGGGCTGCTTGAGCGGAATGACGAGTCCCGGGCGGAGTCGGTGTGCCGGGGGAGGGGGCGCCGACTCCGCCCGGGGGCGGGGGTGGTGTCGCGTCCTGGGGGGTCGGGGCCGGGCCAGGACGCCCATGGCCTACTGGGCGCGCGTCATCGCGCGGTCTCCTTCTGCCGCCGTCCGTCCGTCCGCGACCTCCCGTGCGGGCGCGTCGGCTGACGGACCGTCCTGATCGTCCCGGCCGTCCTGTGCGGCGTTCCGCTTCGCCTCCGACCGGTCCACGACGGCCGCGGCCAGCGCGTTCCCGACGACGTTCACCGCGGTGCGCGCCATGTCGACGATGAAGTCGACGCCGACCAGGAGTGCCACGCCCTCGGGCGGGATGCCCATCGTCTTGCCCGCGGCCAGCAGCACCACGATGGAGGCCGAGGTGACGCCCGCCATGCCCTTGGACAGCACCACCAGGACACCGACCATCAGCAGCAGCGACGCGAGAGAGGTGTCCGTGTCGTAGGCGTGGGCGAGATACACCAGCGCGGTGGCCTGGTAGAGCACGGAGCCGTCGGTGTTGAACGAGTAGCCGAGGGGAACGACGAACGAGGTGGTCGAGCGGCTCACCCCGAAGGCCTCGAGCTTGCCCATCAGCGGCGCCAGCACCGCTTCCGAGCTGCGCGTGACGAACGCGATGCCGACGAGCCCGCCGATCCGCCGGAGCAGGTCCACGTAACGGATCCGGTAGATCAGGGCGATGCACGGGAAGACGACGCCGATGACGATGGCCAGCCCCGCGTAGACCACGGCGATGAAGCCGAGCAGGCTCCTGAGGTTCCCGAAGCCGTAGTGCGCCACGTCGTAGCTGATGAAGCCGAGGACGCCCACGGGAGCGATCCGGATGACATAGCCGACCACCTTGAACATGGCCGACGAGACGGAGTCGAGGACGGACGCGAAGGGGGCCGCCTTCTCCCCGACGGCGGCCATGCCGACGCCGAGGAAGAGCGCGAAGACGATGGCGGCGAGCAGATTGCCCTCGGCGAACGCGGCGAAGACGTTCTTCGGGATCGAGTGCAGGATGAGCTCGTGGAAGTCGACACCCTGGTCGAGCTTCTCCACGCTCCCGGAGTCGGCCCCGGCGACCGGAGCGCCCTTGCCGATGCCGGTGAACTTGGCCAGCGCCACCGCGATCAGCAGGATCACCGTGGTGACGATCTCGAAGTAGAGGATCGCCTTGCCCGCGATCCGGCCCACCTTCTTCACCGACTCCATGCGGGCGATGCCCAGCACGATCAGCGGGAAGACCAGGGGCAACACGACCATCTGCACCAGGTTCAGGAAGATGTCGCCCAGCAGCTTCAACTGCTCACCGACGGAGGGCGCGAGCGTTCCGATCAGCGCGCCGAGCCCCACCGCGAGCGCCGACTGCACCCCGAGGGGCAGGTGCCACCATCGTTTGGCGCGGGGCGCCGGCTCGGGCGTGCCGGCGTCGTTGTCGTGGCGGCTGCCGGTGATGCGTTCTGTCGCCATGTACCGAGCTCCAATAGGTGAGCTGATGGGGGGATGTACGTGGGGGGTGAAAGTGAGGGGGGAGAGGGGGGAAGGCGGGGCGGATCAGACCGCCGTTCCGGCGATCTCCTCCGGACGGAGCAGGGCCGCCAGCCGGTCGGCCGGCAACAGTCCCTTCTCCAGCACCAGTTCGGCCACGCCCCGGCCGGTGGCGAGGGCCTCCTGGGCGATGCCGGTGGCGGCCGTGTAGCCGATGTGCGGGTTGAGGGCGGTGACGAGCCCGATCGAGTTCTCCACGTCGGCGCGCAGCTTCGCGGTGTTCGCGGTGATGCCGGCGACGCAGCGGTCGGCCAGGGTGAGGCACGCGTTGCGCAGGTGGGTGAGGGACTCGGACAGGGAGTGCAGGATGATCGGCTCGAAGGCGTTGAGCTGGAGCTGTCCGGCCTCGGCGGCCATGGTGATGG
>NZ_JBEXQJ010000085.1:0-2668 GCF_040612515.1 Streptomyces sp. NPDC006372
TCCGACGCTCCCACGGCTTGTAGGCACACGGTTTCAGGTACTATTTCACTCCCCTCCCGGGGTACTTTTCACCATTCCCTCACGGTACTATCCGCTATCGGTCACCAGGGAATATTTAGGCTTAGCGGGTGGTCCCGCCAGATTCACACGGGATTTCTCGGGCCCCGTGCTACTTGGGTGTCTCTCAAACGAGCCGCTGACGTTTCGACTACGGGGGTCTTACCCTCTACGCCGGACCTTTCGCATGTCCTTCGCCTACATCAACGGTTTCTGACTCGTCTCACGGCCGGCAGACCGTGAAAGAGAGATCCCACAACCCCCACGACGCAACCCCTGCCGGGTCTCACACGTCGTAGGTTTAGCCTCATCCAGTTTCGCTCGCCACTACTCCCGGAATCACGGTTGTTTTCTCTTCCTGCGGGTACTGAGATGTTTCACTTCCCCGCGTTCCCTCCACACTGCCTATGTGTTCAGCAGCGGGTGACAGCCCATGACGACTGCCGGGTTTCCCCATTCGGAAACCCCCGGATCAAAGCCTGGTTGACGACTCCCCGGGGACTATCGTGGCCTCCCACGTCCTTCATCGGTTCCTGGTGCCAAGGCATCCACCGTGCGCCCTTAAAAACTTGGCCACAGATGCTCGCGTCCACTGTGCAGTTCTCAAACAACGACCAGCCACCCGTCACACACCACTTCCGTGATGCTTCACCGGGGCCGGCGACTGAGGAAGTTCATTCCCTCAGACACCCAACAGCGTGCCCGACACACTCCCCGCTTCCCTCAACGTTCCACGCTCCGAAGAGCAGTACTAGAAGGAGAAGACGATCAAGTGTGCCGAGTAGTCAACGTTCCACCCATGAGCAACCAGCATCAGACGTTCGCTGATGTACTGGCCTCTGACCTCACCCCGAGGGGATCGGTAAGAAGTGCTCCTTAGAAAGGAGGTGATCCAGCCGCACCTTCCGGTACGGCTACCTTGTTACGACTTCGTCCCAATCGCCAGTCCCACCTTCGACAGCTCCCTCCCACAAGGGGTTGGGCCACCGGCTTCGGGTGTTACCGACTTTCGTGACGTGACGGGCGGTGTGTACAAGGCCCGGGAACGTATTCACCGCAGCAATGCTGATCTGCGATTACTAGCGACTCCGACTTCATGGGGTCGAGTTGCAGACCCCAATCCGAACTGAGACCGGCTTTTTGAGATTCGCTCCACCTCGCGGTATCGCAGCTCATTGTACCGGCCATTGTAGCACGTGTGCAGCCCAAGACATAAGGGGCATGATGACTTGACGTCGTCCCCACCTTCCTCCGAGTTGACCCCGGCGGTCTCCCGTGAGTCCCCAGCACCACAAGGGCCTGCTGGCAACACGGGACAAGGGTTGCGCTCGTTGCGGGACTTAACCCAACATCTCACGACACGAGCTGACGACAGCCATGCACCACCTGTACACCGACCACAAGGGGGCGCCTGTCTCCAGACGTTTCCGGTGTATGTCAAGCCTTGGTAAGGTTCTTCGCGTTGCGTCGAATTAAGCCACATGCTCCGCCGCTTGTGCGGGCCCCCGTCAATTCCTTTGAGTTTTAGCCTTGCGGCCGTACTCCCCAGGCGGGGCACTTAATGCGTTAGCTGCGGCACGGACAACGTGGAATGTTGCCCACACCTAGTGCCCACCGTTTACGGCGTGGACTACCAGGGTATCTAATCCTGTTCGCTCCCCACGCTTTCGCTCCTCAGCGTCAGTATCGGCCCAGAGATCCGCCTTCGCCACCGGTGTTCCTCCTGATATCTGCGCATTTCACCGCTACACCAGGAATTCCGATCTCCCCTACCGAACTCTAGCCTGCCCGTATCGACTGCAGACCCGGGGTTAAGCCCCGGGCTTTCACAACCGACGCGACAAGCCGCCTACGAGCTCTTTACGCCCAATAATTCCGGACAACGCTCGCGCCCTACGTATTACCGCGGCTGCTGGCACGTAGTTAGCCGGCGCTTCTTCTGCAGGTACCGTCACTTTCGCTTCTTCCCTGCTGAAAGAGGTTTACAACCCGAAGGCCGTCATCCCTCACGCGGCGTCGCTGCATCAGGCTTTCGCCCATTGTGCAATATTCCCCACTGCTGCCTCCCGTAGGAGTCTGGGCCGTGTCTCAGTCCCAGTGTGGCCGGTCGCCCTCTCAGGCCGGCTACCCGTCGTCGCCTTGGTGAGCCATTACCTCACCAACAAGCTGATAGGCCGCGGGCTCATCCTGCACCGCCGGAGCTTTCCACCATCAAGGATGCCCAAGATGGTCAATATCCGGTATTAGACCCCGTTTCCAGGGCTTGTCCCAGAGTGCAGGGCAGATTGCCCACGTGTTACTCACCCGTTCGCCACTAATCCACCCCGAAGGGCTTCATCGTTCGACTTGCATGTGTTAAGCACGCCGCCAGCGTTCGTCCTGAGCCAGGATCAAACTCTCCGTGAATGTTTTCCCGTAATCGGGATGAACACCACGAGAGCGGAACAGTCAGGCGGAATAGGCCCGACCGTTCACAGCGTCCTCGCTGTGTTTTTTCAAAGGAACCTCGTCCCAGCCGTGATGGCCGGAGACGGGGTATCAACATATCTGGCGTTGACTTTTGGCACGCTGTTGAGTTCTCAAGGAACGGTCGCTTCCTTTGTACTCACCC
>NZ_JBEXQJ010000086.1:0-2525 GCF_040612515.1 Streptomyces sp. NPDC006372
GAGCCGGGCCCGATGGGTGAGCAGCAGCATGTGAAGTTCCCGCAAGAGGTCATCGACGAGTACGCGGCGGGCCGCCCCGGCGCTCATCGGGTACGCGGCCGTCCGCGCCCTGGGCCTCGTCACCCTGGCCGTGTGGAGCGCGGCGCGCGACAAGAGCGCGTACACGCTGCTGACCGCTCGCTGGGACGCGCTCTGGTACACCAGGGTCGCCGAACTCGGCTACGGCTACGAGGTGCGCCTGCCGAACGGGGACGTGCACTCCAACCTCGCGTTCTTCCCGCTGCTGCCCTGGCTGGAGCGGCTGGTGGCGGCGGTGTCCCCGCTGTCGTACGCGGACGGCGGCTTCGTCGTCAGCCTGTGCGCGTCGGTCGCCGCCGCCTGGGGGATCTTCGCGGTCGCGGACCATGTGTACGGCCGCCGGGCCGGGGTGTGCGCGGTGCTGCTGTGGGCGGTGCTCCCGGTCGGGATCGTGCAGTCGATGGCGTACAGCGAGTCGCTGTTCACGGCGCTCGCCGCGTGGGCGCTGTACTGCGTCCTGACGGGCCGCTGGGTGACCGCGGGCACGCTGGCCCTGCTGGCGGGGCTGACCCGCCCGGTGGGGCTGGCCGTGGTGGCCGCGGTGTGGGCGGCGGGCATCGCCACTTTCGTGCGGGACCGACGCGCGGCCGAACCGGACGGCGCCCGGGACGCGGCACGCGCCCCCACCCCGGCCCCGGCTGACACAGACGCCACCCGCCGTGTCCTCGGCATGCTGCTCGCCCCCCTCGGGGCCGCCGGATACGTCCTGTGGGTCGGTCACCGCACCGGCAAGGGTCCGCTCGGCTATCTCGACGTCCAGGCGGGATGGCGCAACGGGTTCGACGGGGGCTATGCCTTCGCCCGGTTCGTCGCCGAAAAGTTCGCGTCGTTCCCGTCGGCCCTGGCCGGCATGGGGCTGATCCTCGGGGTCGCGTCAGTCGTCTGGCTGTACGCGGCCGGAGTTCGTGGGCGGCAGCCGCTCCCGCTGCTGGTCTACACCGGCATCGTCGTCGCGCTCGCGCTGTGCGCGTCGAGCTACTTCGGCTCGAAACCGCGCCTGCTGCTGCCCGCCTTCCCGCTGCTTCTGCCCCTCGCCCTGGCTCTCGTCCGGCTGCGTCCGCGCAGGTCAGCGCTGGTGCTCGGATCCGTGGCGGTCGCTTCGGCGGTGTACGGGGCGTTCTGGCTGAACGGCTCGGGTCCGCCCTGACCCGCTGTGAGCACCGGGAGAATTCCGCGCCATCCCCCGGTGAACGAATTCAAAAGCGCGATAAAACCGTCACCCGGAATGATCAAACGAATTGAAGGCCGCAGCGGCCGACGATTACAGATTCAGCGGAAATAAACCCCCTCCTGAGAGGAATCCCACATCACATCGTCATCACAAAGCCGTTGATTCGACCGGGATCTGAGCTCACTCGCTGTAACGTCGATTGGGTGCGTACCGAACCGAAGCTCACCCGTCTGGACCGGGTGTTCGCCCGGCTGGACCGTGAGCCGGAACGACCGGCCCACATCGATGTGCCGAAGATGAGCAGGCACCGCATCGTGCTCTTCGCGGCGACCCTGGCCTTCTACGGCGCCATCGTGTGGGCCGTGGTGATCACGTCCTGGCTGGTCCGGCTCGACTGGCAGGTCATGTTCTTCCGGCCGTACCAGCAGTGGTCGGGGATCCACTGGTTCGTCGACTACTACGTGGTGCTCGGCCAGCGCGGCCCGACCGCCGTGATGGTCGCCGCCTGGCTGGGCTGGCGCTCCTGGCGGCAGCACACCCTGCGTCCGCTGCTCGCCCTCGGCGTCTCGCTGCTGCTGCTGAACATCACGGTCGGCGCCGCCAAGTACGGCATGGGCCGCCTGGGACCGCACTACGCGACCGTGATCGGCTCGAACGAGATGTGGCGCGGCGGCGATATATTTCCGAGCGGTCACACCGCGAACGCCGTCGTGACCTGGGGAATCCTGGCCTACCTGGCCTCCGGCGCGAGAGCGCAGCGCTGGCTGTCCGCCGTGTCCGCGGTGACCTCGCTCGGCGTCGGCATGGCCACCGTCTACCTCGGTACGCACTGGCTGAGCGACGTACTCCTCGGCTGGACCGCCGGCCTGCTGATCCTGCTCGGCCTGCCGTGGTTCGAGCCGCTGATCGCCCGTGCCGAGGCCACGATCTTCGACCTGCGGGAGCGCTGGCGGGGCCGCAGGGCGCACGCTGCCGCGTCCGTCGGCGCGCCGCCCCTGGTGGTCACGCCGCTGCCCGACCGGGACGACGTCGCGGCCCGCTCGCCCCGGGCCCCGGCCTATCTGGCCCCCGGCCCGCACACGACCCGCTCGGAGCGCACGCCGATCACCCCGGCCGGCAGCCGCCGGCCGCCGCACACGGAGCGGCACCCGGAGCGTCACCCGCGCGGCTCGGCCTCATCGGCCGGGGTGCCCCTCGCGGATGGTGTCGAGGAAGCCGTGCACGGCCGGGCCGAAGGTGCGCAGCCGCATCGCGTCCTGGTTGACGATGTTGATGC
>NZ_JBEXQJ010000087.1:0-2410 GCF_040612515.1 Streptomyces sp. NPDC006372
GAGGGCCCTCAGCGGTCACGCTGAGGGCCCTCCGGCGTTCTCTGTCTCTCTCAGGCCTCGTCGCGGCGGAGCGAGGGCTTGAGGTCCTTCAGCCGGCCGAGCAGGCCGTTCACGAACGAGGGCGACTCGTCCGTGGAGAACTCCTTAGCCAGCTGCACCATCTCGTCGAGGACGACGGCGTCCGGGGTCTCGTCCACCCAGATCAGCTCGTAGGCGCCGAGCCGCAGGATGTTGCGGTCGACGACCGGCATCCGGTCGAGCGTCCAGCCGACCGAGTACTGGGCGATCAGCTCGTCGATGCGCTTCGCGTGCTTCGCGTAGCCCTCGACCAGCTCCATCGTGTACTCGCTCACCGGCGGCTGCCGGGTGTCCGCCCGGGAGAGCCGAACCCAGTCCGCGAGGACCGTCAGGGCCTCGGCGCCACGCTGGTCGCCCTCGAAGAGGATCTGGAAGGCGCGCTTGCGGGCCGTGTTGCGGGCAGCCACGGTTAGCTGTTCACCCGGCCGAGGTAGTCGCTGCTGCGGGTGTCGACCTTGATCTTCTCACCGGTGGTGATGAAGAGCGGGACCTGGATCTGGTGGCCGGTCTCCAGGGTGGCGGGCTTGGTGCCGCCGGTGGAGCGGTCGCCCTGGACGCCCGGCTCGGTCTCCTGGATGACGAGCTCGACGGCGGCGGGCAGCTCGACGAAGAGGACCTCGCCCTCGTGCTGCGCGACGGTGGCGGTGAAGCCCTCGATCAGGAAGTTGGCGGCGTCGCCGACGGCCTTGCGGTCGACGTGCAGCTGGTCGTAGGTCTCCATGTCCATGAAGACGAAGTAGTCGCCGTCCATGTAGGAGAACTGCATGTCGCGCTTGTCGACGGTGGCCGTTTCGACCTTGACGCCGGCGTTGAAGGTCTTGTCGACGACCTTGCCGGAGAGCACGTTCTTGAGCTTGGTGCGCACGAAGGCCGGGCCCTTGCCGGGCTTGACGTGCTGGAACTCGACGACGGACCAGAGCTGGCCGCCTTCGAGCTTGAGCACCATGCCGTTCTTGAGGTCGTTCGTGGAAGCCACGGTTGCGGAATCTCCTGGACTGACGTACGACCCCGGGGCACGCACCTGCCTGGCTACAGGGCGAGCAGCTCCTTGGTCGTGATGGTGAGTAGCTCGGGTCCGCCGTCCGCCTCGGGGCGGACGACGAGCGTGTCATCGATCCTGACACCGCCCCGGCCCGGGAGGTGAACCCCCGGTTCGACGGTGACCGGCACGCAAGCGTCCAGTTTACCCATGGCCGCGGGACTCAACTGAGGGTCCTCATCGATTTCGAGCCCTACCCCGTGTCCGGTCAGGGCCGTGAGGCCCTCCGTGTACCCGGCGGAGTCCAGGACCTGACGGGCGGCACGGTCGACGTCCCGGCAGGCGGCGCCGGGTACCAGGCTCTCACGTCCGGCCCGCTGCGCAGCGAAGACCAGGTCGTACAGCTCGATCTGCCAGTCCGCAGGAGCGGTACCGATGACGAAGGTGCGGCCGATCTCGCAGCGATAGCCCCGGTACGTGGCACCGAGACAGACGGAGAGGAAGTCGCCCTCCTCGACGCGCCGGTCGGTGGGCCGGTGTCCGGGCCGCCCGGCGTTCGGCCCGGTGGCGACGGAGGTCGGGAAGGCCGGTCCGTCGGCCCCGTGATCGACCAGACGTCTTTCCAGCTCCAGGGCGAGATGCCGCTCGGTCCTGCCCACGAGGATGGACTCCAGCAGTTCGCCGAGGGCATGGTCGGCGATCTCGGCGCCGATGCGGAGGCAGGAGATCTCCTCCTCGTCCTTGACGACCCGGAGCTGCTCGACCGCGCTGCCGAGGGTGGCCAGGCGCAGCTGGGGGGCGACCGAGCCGAGGGCGCGGTGCCGGGCCACGGTGAGGTGGTGCTCCTCCACGGCGAGGGAGTCGGCGCCCTGGCCCGCGGCGAGGTCGGCGGCCGCTACGGCCGGGTCACCGCCACCGGCTCCGGGCAGGGCCTGTACGCGCAGGGCCTCGTCGGGGCGCTCCTGGCCCGGGCGGTCGGCCGTCGGACCGGTGCACACCAGCAGGTCCTCGGTCTTGCCCAGCAGCAGAACGGCTCCGCGCGGGGCGGCGCCCGCGAGGTAGCGCACGTTGGCGGGGCGGGAGACCAGCGCCGCCGCGCTGCCGCCCGCGTTGCAGTATTCCCTCAAGCGCGTCCGGCGGGCCGCGTACACGTCTGACATGACCCGAGCCTACGAGCGGGGACGGGAAGCCGCCGGTCGAGAGCGGCCGAGTGGGGGTTGCCGGCGGCGGCTGAGCGTGTAGCGCCTCCGCGTGGGGTGGTGGGTCGGGGCCGCGCCGGGGGGTGTCCGTCCTCGGAACGGCGCGATGGGGTCACCTACCGACTGACTGGCGTTGACGCGCCAACCGCTGCGG
>NZ_JBEXQJ010000088.1:0-2037 GCF_040612515.1 Streptomyces sp. NPDC006372
GATGGGTAGGGGAGCGTCGTCTGCCGGGTGAAGCAGCACCGGAAGGTAGTTGTGGACGGTTGACGAGTGAGAATGCAGGCATGAGTAGCGATTCACACGTGAGAAACGTGTGCGCCGATTGACTAAGGGTTCCTGGGTCAAGCTGATCTGCCCAGGGTAAGTCGGGACCTAAGGCGAGGCCGACAGGCGTAGTCGATGGATAACCGGTTGATATTCCGGTACCCGCTGTGAAGCGTCAAACATCGAGCATCGTGATGCTAAGGCCGTGAAGCCGCCGGTGATCCCTTCGGGGTGAGTCGGAGTGGTGGAGCCGCTGAACCAAGCGGTTAGTAGGTGAGTGATGGGGTGACGCAGGAAGGTAGTCCATCCCGGGCGGTGGTTGTCCCGGGGTAAGGGTGTAGGCCGTGGTCTAGGTAAATCCGGATCACATAAGGCTGAGACCTGATGCCGAGCCGATTGTGGTGAAGTGGATGATCCTATGCTGTCGAGAAAAGCCTCTAGCGAGTTTCATGGCGGCCCGTACCCTAAACCGACTCAGGTGGTCAGGTAGAGAATACCGAGGCGTTCGGGTGAACTATGGTTAAGGAACTCGGCAAAATGCCCCCGTAACTTCGGGAGAAGGGGGGCCACATCCGGTGATCACTCTTGCAGTGTGAGCTGGGGGTGGCCGCAGAGACCAGCGAGAAGCGACTGTTTACTAAAAACACAGGTCCGTGCGAAGCCGTAAGGCGATGTATACGGACTGACGCCTGCCCGGTGCTGGAACGTTAAGGGGACCGGTTAGCTCAGATTCGTCTGGGCGAAGCTGAGAACTTAAGCGCCAGTAAACGGCGGTGGTAACTATAACCATCCTAAGGTAGCGAAATTCCTTGTCGGGTAAGTTCCGACCTGCACGAATGGCGTAACGACTTCTCGACTGTCTCAACCATAGGCCCGGTGAAATTGCACTACGAGTAAAGATGCTCGTTTCGCGCAGCAGGACGGAAAGACCCCGGGACCTTTACTACAGTTTGATATTGGTGTTCGGTTCGGCTTGTGTAGGATAGCTGGGAGACTTTGAAGCTCACACGCCAGTGTGGGTGGAGTCGTCGTTGAAATACCAGTCTGGTCGTGCTGGATGTCTAACCTGGGTCCGTGATCCGGATCAGGGACAGTGTCTGATGGGTAGTTTAACTGGGGCGGTTGCCTCCTAAAGAGTAACGGAGGCGCCCAAAGGTTCCCTCAGCCTGGTTGGCAATCAGGTGTTGAGTGTAAGTGCACAAGGGAGCTTGACTGTGAGACCGACGGGTCGAGCAGGGACGAAAGTCGGGACTAGTGATCCGGCGGTGGCTTGTGGAAGCGCCGTCGCTCAACGGATAAAAGGTACCCCGGGGATAACAGGCTGATCTTCCCCAAGAGTCCATATCGACGGGATGGTTTGGCACCTCGATGTCGGCTCGTCGCATCCTGGGGCTGGAGTCGGTCCCAAGGGTTGGGCTGTTCGCCCATTAAAGCGGTACGCGAGCTGGGTTTAGAACGTCGTGAGACAGTTCGGTCCCTATCCGCTGTGCGCGTAGGAGTCTTGAGAAGGGCTGTCCCTAGTACGAGAGGACCGGGACGGACGAACCTCTGGTGTGCCAGTTGTTCTGCCAAGGGCATGGCTGGTTGGCTACGTTCGGGAGGGATAACCGCTGAAAGCATCTAAGCGGGAAGCCTGCTTCGAGATGAGGACTCCCACCCACTTGATGGGGTAAGGCTCCCAGTAGACGACTGGGTTGATAGGCCGGATCTGGAAGCACGGTAACGTGTGGAGGTGACCGGTACTAATAGGCCGAGGGCTTGTCCTCAGTTGCTCGCGTCCACTGTGTTGGTTCTGAAACCACGAACAGCCCCATGCCAGGTCACGGTATGGTGCGGCATTGTTCGACAGTTTCATAGTGTTTCGGTGGTTATAGCGTAGGGGAAACGCCCGGTTACATTCCGAACCCGGAAGCTAAGCCTTACAGCGCCGATGGTACTGCAGGGGGGACCCTGTGGGAGAGTAGGACGCCGCCGAAC